>KL571293.1:79137-80907 GCA_000715855.1 Actinoplanes liguriensis | reverse complement strand
TATAAGAGACAGGCCGGACACCGCCGACCCGGCCTGGCTCGCCTACTGGATGGGCCCGGCCCCGGACGCCGAGCACCGCGAGGTACGCACGATCCAGGAGTGCCTGCAGGCGGTCCTGTGGAACGACATGTCGGCCCTCGCACCCCTCGACCAGAGCCTGCCACCCGGGTTGACCACCGTACGCGCCACCGATCGGGAACCCAGCCGGCTCGTGCTGGCCTGGCGAGCCACGGACACCAATCCGCTGATCCGCTCCCTGATCACCATCGCCGCGGGCAGCTTCGGTCGCTCTGCGCGGGTGGCCGGAAGGCCGGCACCCGGCGCGCCGGGTTAGACGCGCGTCACCCGGCGCGCAACCGGCCCGCCTTCTCCCGGAGAGGGCCGGTGGCTCAGAGCGAGCTCGACGGCCGGTCACGAAGGGCCGGGGAGCTCGGCGGCAGTTCACCGGAGCCTCGACGTACGAGAGTGGTGGGAATCCAATGCTCGGCGGGCGGGCCGGTGTCGCCGGCGATGCGGCGGAACAAGGCCTGCGCGGCGATGCGCCCCATCATGGCCGGGTCCTGCGCGATGACCGTGACGGCGGGCTCGAGAAGGTCGGCGAGCGGGAAGTCGTCGAAGCCGACCAGCGCCACCGTGCGGTGCAGCCCGAGCCGGCGCAGGGCCCGCACCGCGCCGATGGTGACGAGGTTCTGGCTGGTGAACAGAGCGGTGGGCGGGCCGGGACGATGGAAGAGCGCCATGATCGTGCTCTCCGCCGTGACGGCGGTGTGCAGGTCCGTGAAGATCAGGCCCGGGTCGGGTGCGATACCGGCCTCGGCCAGGGCCTGGAGGTAGCCCTCCTGGCGATGCCGTGCCGTGGAGATGCGGGTGTAGTCGCCGAGGTAGGCGATCTCGCGGTGCCCGTGCCGGATGAGGTGCCGGGTGGCTTCGGCAGCACCGATGACGTTGGTGGCGAGCACGGTGTCCGCCGGGACACCGGTTCCCGGCCGGTCGACGAAGACCACCGGGGTGTCGGACCGGATCTCGGTGGTCAGGTAGCTCTGGTCGGTGCTGACCGGCGCGATGATCAGGCCGTCGGCGCGGCGTGCGGTGAAGGCGCGGGCCAGCTCGCGTTCGCGTTGCGGGTCCTCGTCGAGGCTGCCGGTGAGAACGTGCACGCCGTGAGCGCGGGCCTCGTCCTCGACGGCCCGGTGCAGGGCTGACGAGAACGGGTTGCCGACGTCCTCGAGCAGCAGCGCGATGGTCTCGGTGCGGCGATCGCTGCGGCGTAGCGTGCTCGCGCCCACGTCGGGCCGATAGTTCAGGGTCTCGATCGCACGGTGCACCTGTGCCGCGAGCACAGGGGAGACCCTTTCGTCGCCGTTGACGACCCGCGAGACGGTCTTGAGGCTGACACCCGCGGCGCGGGCGACGTCGTTCATCGTCGGACGCCTGCCGGTGCGGCCTTCCGTCACAGGTGCTGCTTCGGCGTGCACGCTGCCCCTCTCGTGCTGGATCCCTGCGTGCAAGCTTACCCAAGATCAGCTGAGACAACGATGTCTCAGCAGGCCAGCCATCATGACATTCCGCCATGCCGACAAGAAGCGGCAGTTCAGGTAGGTACCACGGCCGATGCCTGATAACAAGGCAGAAACCCTTGGGGAATGTGGTGTTGACAACATCAATCGTCTCGCGTTCACTGCGAGACAACGTTGTCTCAGCCACCTGAGTGAAGCTCCTCAGGGTGCGCGACCACAGAACCAGGAGTCTCGGTGTCCTACATGTTCTCCG
>KL571293.1:76212-78877 GCA_000715855.1 Actinoplanes liguriensis | reverse complement strand
CTCGTCGCCGCCGGTGTCGTCGCGGCCCTCAGCCTGTCCACCGCCGCATGCGGCAGTTCCGGCACCGCCGCCGGCGACGCCGCGGGCAAACCCATCGTCGGCCTGATCACCAAGACGGACACCAATCCCTTCTTCGTGAAGATGAAGGAGGGCGCCCAGCAGGCGGCCGAGCAGCAGGGCATCACGCTGCAGACGTTCGCCGGCAAGCAGGACGGCGACAACGAAGCCCAGGTGCAGGCCATCGAAAGCCTCATCTCCGCCGGCGCCAAGGGCTTCCTCATCACGCCGAACGACTCCAAGGCGATCGTTCCGGCCATCGACAAGGCCCGCCAGGCGGGCCTGCTGGTGATCGCCCTGGACACGCCGACCGACCCGGCGACCGCGGTGGACGCCACCTTCGCCACCGACAACTACCAGGCCGGCCTGCTCATCGGGCAGTGGGCGAAGGCCAAGTTCGCCGCCGACGGCAAGCAGGCGAAGATCGCCCTGCTGGATCTCAACGCGAACCAGATCTCGGTCGACGTGCAGCGTGACCAGGGCTTCCTGGAGGGCTTCGGCATCGACGTCAAGGACAAGACCAAGATCAGCGACGAGGCCGACCCGCGGATCGCCGGACATGACGTGACCGACGGGGCCGAGGACGGCGGGCGTACCGCGATGGAGAACCTGCTGCAGAAGGATCCGTCGATCAACCTCGTCTACACGATCAACGAGCCCGCGGCGGCCGGCGCCTACGAGGCCCTCAAAGCCGCCGGCAAGCAGAAGGACGTCACGATCGTCTCGGTCGACGGCGGCTGCCCCGGCGTGGACAACGTGAAGGGCGGCGTCATCGGGGCCACCTCGATGCAGTTCCCGCTGAAGATGGCGTCGATGGGCGTCGACGCCATCGCGAAGTTCGCCAAGGACGGGACCAAGCCGGCCGCCACCGGGGGCAAGGACTTCGTCGACACCGGCGTGCAACTGATCACCGACCAGCCGCAGGCCGGCGCGGACGCGCAGAACTCCACCTGGGGCAAGCAGAACTGCTGGGGATGACCGCTACCCGCAACCGGCGTCCGCGGGTGACCGGCGCTTGCCGGCCCGGCCACCCGCACCGCCCCAGGCATGAGGAGTGCCGAACGTGAACACCGACTCACCCAGCCCGATCGCGCCGCCGCGCGCCGACGACTCCCCCGGGAGCGGCTCCGACTTCGAGACGCGTCATGCCGACACGGTCGGTGCACGCCTGCAACACCTGCTGCACGCCCGGCCGACCCTCGGCCCCCTCGCCGTGCTGATCGTGGCGATCGGGGCGTTCAGCGTGATGAACCCACGATTCTTCTCGGCCCCCAACCTGTCACTGGTGCTGGCGCAGGTCACCGTGATCGCCGCGCTCGCGCTCGGGCAGACCCTGGTCATCCTCACCGCCGGCATCGACCTGTCGGTCGGCGCGATCGCGGTGTTCTCCTCCATCCTGATGGCGAGTCTGGCCACGAAGGCCGGTCTCGCCGGCCCGCTCGCGCTGGTGCTGGGCCTCGTGCTCGGCACGGCGATGGGCGCCCTGAACGGTTTTCTCGTCACGAGAATCAAGCTGCCGCCGTTCATCGTCACGCTCGGCACGCTGGCCATCTTCTTCTCGCTCAACTCGGTGATCAGCAAGAGCGAGACTGTCCGTGGCGCCGACATGCCGGTCGTCATGACCTGGACCGGCACCACGATCCCGATCGGCGGGTTCCGGCTCACCTACGGCTCGATCATCATGCTGACGCTCGTCATGCTCTGCCTCTACGCCACGCGAAGCACCGCCTGGGGCAAGCACGTGTACGCCACCGGCGACGACGTCGAGGCCGCCCGCTTCGCGGGGATCCGCACCAACCGGGTGCTGTTCTCGGTGTACACGGTCGCCGGCCTGCTCTACGCGATCGGCGGCTGGATCCTGATCGGCCGCCTCGCCTCGGCCAGCCCGAACGTCGGCGCCGACTACAACCTGGACTCGATCACCGCCGTGGTGCTCGGCGGCGCCAGTCTGTTCGGCGGCCGCGGTGGCGTGCTGGGCACGCTGATCGGGGCCCTGATCGTCGGAGTGTTCCGTAACGGCCTGCAACTGGCCGGCGTCGAGGTGGTCTGGCAGGGATTCGCGATCGGGCTGCTGGTGCTGGTGGCCGTCTCCCTCGACCAGTGGATCAGGAAGGTCAAGTCATGACCACACCGGTGTTGCAGGCAAAGGGCCTGACCAAGCGCTACGGCCGGGTCGTCGCGATCGACGGCAGCGACCTCGAGCTCTACCCCGGCGAGATCCTCGCGGTGATCGGCGACAACGGCGCCGGCAAGTCCAGCCTGATCAAGGCGCTCTCCGGCGCCCTGATCCCGGACGCGGGCGAGATCCTGCTGGACGGCAAGCCGGTGCGCTTCCGGAATCCGATGGAGGCGCGTGCCGCCGGCATCGAGACCGTCTACCAGACCCTGGCCGTCGCCCCCGGCCTGGACATCGCCGACAACCTGTTCCTCGGCCGGGAAGAGCGCCGCCCCGGCATCCTGGGATCGGTCTTCCGGATGCTGGACCGCAAGCACATGCGTGCCGAGGCCGCCCGGCACATGAACGAGCTCGGCGTGGCCACCCTGCAGAACATCGGCCAGGCCGTGGAATCCCTCTCCGGCGGCCAGCGCCAGGCCGTCGCGGTAGCCC
>KL571293.1:71879-76020 GCA_000715855.1 Actinoplanes liguriensis | reverse complement strand
GCCAGGGCGGCCGCGTTCGGCAGCAAGGTGGTGATCCTCGACGAGCCGACCGCGGCCCTCGGCGTCAAGGAGGGCAACCGGGTGCTCCAACTGATCCGCGACGTTCGCGACCGTGGGCTGCCGGTGATCCTGATCAGCCACAACATGCCGCACGTCTTCGAGGTCGCCGACCGCATCCACATCCAGCGGCTCGGCCGCCGCGCCGCGGTCATCTCCCCGCAGGGCCACACCATGGCCGAGGCCGTCGCCATCATGACCGGGGCGGTCGCGCCACCCCCGGCCGGGTGAGGAACACGATGCGATACGCGGCAATCATGGGTGAGGCCCTGGTCGACCTGCTGGAGAGCCACGACGACGGTCATCCGCTGTACCGGCCCGCCATCGGGGGCGGCCCGCTGAACGTGGCCGTCGGGGTCAGCCGGCTCGGCGGCGACGCCGAGTTCATCGGCGCGCTGAGCGACGACGTCTGGGGCGAGCGGATCTCGGCGTTCCTCGCCACCGCCGGCGTGGGCACCGCCGGCGTCCGCCGGACGCCGGCGCCCACCACCCTCGCGGTCACCACCTTCGCCGGACCGGAACCCCACTTCCGGTTCTACGGCGAGCCGCCCTCCTACGGCCGGATCAGCCCCGGCGATCTGGACCCGTCGCTGGTCACCCGCGCCACGGTCCTCTACGCCGGCTCGATCAGTCTGCTCACCGAACCGTTCATCGGCGCCGCCCTCCGCGCCTGGGCGCTTCCCGGTCCGCTGCGGGTGTTCGACCCCAACGTGCGCCCGGCTCTGCTGCCTGACCAGGCGGCCGTCACCCGCCTGCGCGACCTCGTCGAACGGTTCGCCGCCACCGCTGACCTGATCAAGCTGAGCTCCGCGGACGTCGCTGTCCTCTACGACGGCATCGAGGTCCCGGAAACCGCGCGCCGGCTGCGGGCGATCGGCGCCGGGAGCGTCGTGATCACCTGCGGCCCGGACGGGGCATGGGTGCACACCGGAACGGACACGGCCGCGATACCCGCGCCCGCGGTGAACGCCGTCGACGCCACCGGCGCCGGCGACGCGGTCATGGCGGCGCTCATCGCGCGGATGCTGGAGACCGGCGCACCCGGGGACACCGCCCAGCGGCTCGACGACACCCGTTTCGCCCTCCGGGTCGCGGCCCTGGTCTGTGAACGACGCGGCGCGGCGGCCATCATGCCCACGCGTGACGAGCTCGGCCGGCGCTGGGGCATCGCGGTCTAGGTCCGCACACCTTGCCGCCGCGCGGCGATCGCCGCGCGGCGGCAGACAGACAGCGTCCGAGAGGTCAAAGGAGCTCCACCATGCCGCTTACTCCCGCGGACGTCCGCAGAGCGGCTTTCACGAGGATCTCGATCGGGAGGCGGGGATATGACGAGAGCCAGGTCGACGAGTTCCTCGCCGAGGTGGAGCGGGAGATGCGCCGGCTCATCGACGACAACCAGGCTCTGAAGGGCCGGCTGGCGCTCGACGGGCCGGAGGAATCGAGCGGCGACATGCGCGCCGAGATCGCCGGCCTCCTCGCGGAATTGTCGAAAGCGCGGGAGGAACGCGACCTCGCGGCGGGCCGAGTCCACCGCCTGCGGGTCGAGCTCAGATCGGCGACCGGTCCCCCGCCGGCCGACCGTGCCCGCCCGGTCTCCGGGGACGGCCCGTCCGCCCAGGTTCTCGCCCTGGCGGAACGCGCGGCGGGCGACAACGTGCGCGCGGCACGCCACGAGGCTCACCTACTGGTCGCCAACGCCCGGGATCGGGCCGCGGGGTTGATCAGCGATGCGCAGCTCAAGGCCTCCACCATCACCGGCAACGCGCGGCACCGGCACGCTCAGGCCGTGAACGACCTGGACGCCAAGAGGGCGGCGATCCTCGGCGAGATCGAGACGCTGGGCGGTATCGCGCAGGCTCACCAGCAGGCCCTGACCCGGTTGGTCACTCAGCGGCTGCGGGAGATGACCGATGAAGCCGCCCGGGTGGTACCGCGGTACCACGGCTGAGGGGCACCGCGGTCGGATGGGCGCGGGTCCCGCCGTGCGTAGCGTCGCTGACGTGATCGAAGTTCAGGAACTGACCAAGCGGTACGGCGTCGTCGCGGCGGTGCAGGACGTGTCGTTCCGTCTCGAGCCCGGGGTCGTCCACGGGTTCATCGGCCCGAACGGCGCCGGCAAGTCCACCACGATGCGCATGATGGTGGGCCTGGACCGGCCGGCCTCCGGGCGCTGCCTGATCGACGGCCGGCCGTATCGGGAGCTGGACGCGCCGATGCGGAAGCTCGGTGCGCTGCTCGACGTGCAGGCCATCCATCCCGGCCGCAGCGGGCGCAACCATCTGCGGATCCTGGCTCGCACCCACGGCATCGCCGCCCGCCGCGCCGATGAACTGCTGGAGATGGTCGGGCTGGCCGACGCCGCCGACCGGCGCGTCCGCGGCTACTCCCTGGGCATGCGGCAGCGGCTGGGCCTGGCCGCCGCGCTGCTCGGCGATCCGGCGGCGCTGCTGCTCGACGAGCCCGCGAACGGCATGGACCCCGACGGCATCATCTGGATCCGGTCGTTGCTGCGAAGCCTCGCCCGCGAGGGACGGGCGATCCTGGTCTCCAGTCATCTGATGGGCGAGCTGGCACAGACCGCGGACCGGCTGATCGTGCTCGGCCGTGGCCGGGTGCTCGCGGACGCCCCCGTCGTCGAGCTGATCTCACGGAACGCGACCCGGACGGTACGCACCCGCACCGACCGGCCGGGGACCCTGGAAAAGCTGCTGCGCGAGCACGACGCGGCGGTCGCCCTGCACCCCGGCGGCACGCTGGAAGTGATCGGGATGACCGCCGACGACGTCGCCGTGCTGGCCCATCGCAACGGCATCCTGCTGTACGAGAACGTCACCGTCCCCGCCTCGCTGGAGGACGCCTACCTGGCCCTGACCCAGAACCACGCTCGCCACCTCGCCGGAGGGTCCCCGCAGTGAACGCCCTGACCGCCGTACACCCAAGCCTTTCTCGTCTTTTTTCGGCGGAGTGGCTCAAGCTCCGCACGATGCGTTCCTCCTGGATCTGCGCTGTCGCCGCGGTCGTCGCCGCGATCGGTGGGGCGGTGGTGCAGGGGCTCGGCTACGCCGGCCCGGAGCTCGCGGAGGGACTGACCGCCCGGGAGGCCGCGGCCGATGTGCTGTCCTCGTCGTCGGCCGTCCTGCAGATCGCGATCATCGCCTTGGCGGTGCTCGCCCTCGGTTCGGAATACACCGGCGGTGCGATCCGGGTGACGTTCGTGGCCGCACCCCGGCGGCTTCGGCTGATGGCCGCGAAAGCGCTGGTGGTAGCGGTGGTCTCGACCATCCTGTCAGCTCTGACACTGGGTCTCGGGCTCGCGGCCGCCCTTCCCTTGCTGAGCCGGACGTCGTTGACCGGCGTGCCGTTCGGCACAATGCTGGCTCTGCTGGGTGTCGAGATCGGATACTGCCTCCTCGTGGCGCTGCTGGCGTTCGCCGTCACGCTCGCCGTCCGCAGCACGGCGGGCGGGATCAGCCTGACGCTGGGAGTCGTCCTGCTGCTGAGGGTGGTGGTGGTCGTGCTCGACGTCGGAACGAAGGCCGACCTGACGAGCTTGACGTTCCCGGTCGCCGCGATGCGGGTGATGACCGATCCGCTGTCGCCCGCGCTGCCCGTCGTCGTCGCGTGGGTGGCGATCCCGGCGGTGCTCGGCAGCCTCACCCTGGTCCGCCGGGACGCGTGAGACGTGGAGACCGGGGCGGGCACGGTGCGGGCCTTCTGGGCACGTCATCCCCGGCTGGGCAGCGGGATCATCGTCGCTTCCGCCTTCCTGACCGGGCTCGGCGGCCACGTGCTGCTGTGGGGTCCGGCCCGGGAGGACCTGTGGGGGCTGGCGGTCAACGCGGTGGTGGCGCTGTCGCTCATCTGGCGCAGGTCCCGGCCGTGGTGGGTGCTGGCGGTGACGGTGGCCGGCGACGCCCTGACCGGGCACACCCTGCTGGTGGCGTTCGCGGTGGCGATGTACTCGCTCGTCGTACAACGGTCGTTGCGGGCCGCGACGGTGGGAACGCTCGGAGCCCTCACCGTGCTGGGGGCCGAGACGATCCACCGGTCCGGGCGCGACGGCCTCGGGAGCTTCCTCTTCTTC
>KL571293.1:67776-71643 GCA_000715855.1 Actinoplanes liguriensis | reverse complement strand
CCCGCCGGCGGTACGTGCAGGCGCTGCTCGACCGGGCGGCCCGGCTCGCCCGGGAGAAGGAGCAGGAAGGGAAGTTGGCCGCGGCCCGGGAACGCGCCCGGATCGCCCACGACCTGCACGACATCGTCGCGCACAACCTGACCATCATGGTACGGCTGGCCGACGGCGCGACCGCGGTCGCCGACTCCGATCCGCAGCGGTCGCGGAGGGCCGTGGAACGCGCCGCCGACCTGGGCCGGGAGGCGATGAAGGACATGCGGCGCCTGCTCGGTGTGCTGCACGACGGCAGCTCGGACGCCCCCGGTGACCTGGAGACCCTGATCGAGACGTTCCGGATCGCCGGCCTGCCGGTGACGATGCGGCGCCGCGGGCCGGACCCGGTGTCGCCGGGACTGCAACGGGTGGTGTTCCGAACCGTGCAGGAGGCCCTGACCAATGCGCTGCGGTACGCCGAGCACCCGACCCAGGTCCTCGTCGACCTGGACTACACCGGCCCGATCCGGATCGCGATCACCGACGACGGCCGCGGCGCCACACCGGCCCCCTCGGTCGGCAGCGAACAGGGACTGATCGCCCTCCGGGAACGAGCCGCACTCTACGGTGGCACCGTCGAAGCCGGCCGCCAGCCGGTCGGCTGGGCCGTCCGCGTCACCCTGCCCCTGACCGAGGACACCGATGACTGAGATCACCCTGCTGCTGGTGGACGACCAGGAACTCCTGCGCGAGGGCATGGCCATGGTCCTCGGCCAGGCCCCCGGCCTGCGCATCATCGGTGAGGCCGGCGACGGGCGGGCCGGCGCGCTGCTCGCCCGCGACCGCCGGCCCGACGTGGTCCTGATGGACGTCCGCATGCCGATCATGGACGGTATCGAGGCGACCCGGGACATCGTCGCGAACTGCCCGGGCACGAAGGTGCTGATTCTGACCACCTTCGACCTCGACGAGTACGCGTTCAACGGCCTGCGGGCCGGCGCGAGCGGGTTCCTGCTCAAGGACGCGCCCTCGGCCGAACTGGTCGCCGCCGTCCGCACGGTCGCCGGCGGCGAGGCGGTCGTCTCACCCCGGATCACGCGTACGTTGCTCGACCACTACCAGAGCGGCCGGGTCCCCACGCCCGCCGGGGCGAGCCCGCTCGACGACCTGACCAGCCGGGAACGCGAGGTCCTGGTCGCGATCGGGCAGGGGCTTTCCAACCCGGAGATCGCCGGCCAGCTGTTCCTGTCCGAATCCACCGTCAAGACCCACGTCGGCCGGGTCCTCGCCAAGCTCGGCGCCCGCGACCGTGTCCAAGCGGTGATCTGGGCACACACCCACGGCCTGGTCTGACACCGGCCCCACCCGCACCCCGGACGGCGTTCACGCTCGCTGAACGCCGCCTTCGCCATGCCCTCGGCTCCCCCGCGTCGCGTGGTACCGCGGTACCACGCCCGGAGGGCACCTCGGTCGGATGGCCACCAGGCCCGGCATCCGTAACGTCGTTCCTGCGACATCACCCCATCGACAGAAAGAAGCACAGCGATGAGCACCCCCGCCGAGGGCACCCCGACGAAGTCCCGGATCTCTCCCATCCTGATCTGGGGAACAGCCTCCGTCACCGTGTTGATCACCGCCCTCGTGCTGTGGCTCGGCTGGCCGGCCCAGGCCGCCCAGCTTCCCGAGGGCACCACCGAGGTGCAGGTCTATCTCATCGACGACGAGCTGACGACGCCCGCGGCCGTCGGCGAGCGGGACGGCTGGTTCGGCAATCTCTCGATGCCGTGCGGCACCGACGCCTGGTACGTCCAGTCCGCGGGCAAGGCCATGTGCGCCACCCTGGACGGCCCGAAGGGAACGGTGGCCGTCGACACCCGGAGCCGGCGGATCGAGTTGCCCGCCGACACGCAGAAGGCCATCACCCGGTGGGCCGCCGACGCCGGTGGCACGCCGCCGCCGACCCGCGCGCTCCTGGTCCGCGACGGCGAACCGGTCGGAGTCGTCGCCGTCGCCGGCCCGGGAACAGCCACGCCCGCCAGATGAGGCGGCAGCGTGCCGATCGGGTGTGAGCTGGGCGGTGCCGGTGCGCTCAGCTACCCGTTTGCACCCCGGCCGCCCCCGGAATTCACCCGGCGCACGACAGGCTGCACGCATGATCCGCCCAGTATCGGCAGCACTACCGGGACGCCACCTCCCCTGGCGCCTCTGCGTTGCCGCTTTGCCCGTCGTCATCGGTGTCTACTACCTACTGCCGCGTCTGGGCGTGTCCTGGGCCGGTGTGCAGGTCGCTTTCTACGTCAGTGCGAATGCCACGCTCGCGGCAGCCTGCCTGATCGCCGCGCGCCGGCACCGCGATCTGCGGACGGCACTGCTTCTCCTCGGTGGGTCAGCCGCCGTCAGCGTCGCCGCGGATGTGGTGTTCTACTTCCTCGCGCTGGTCGACGGCACCGTGGCATATCCCAGCGTCGCCGACGTGGGCTACCTGGCCTCGTACCCGTTGATGGCCGCCGGCCTGCTCGCTCTGGTGCGCAAACGTACGCCGGAATGGGACGGGGCCAGCACGATCGACGCGGCGATCGTCGCGGTCAGCGCCGGATACCTGACCTTCGTCTTCGTCATCGCGCCGAGCATCGACGTCACCGCGAGCAACCTGACCAACCTGGTCTCCGTCGCGTACCCGATCGGTGATCTGATGCTCATCACCGTCGGCGCACGTCTGCTGCTCGGCGCGGGAGCGCGACCGGTGCCTCTGCGCTTCTTCGGCGCCTACCTCGGCCTGGTGCTGTTCGCGGACACCTCGTACGGCATCCAGACACTCGACGGCACCTACCAGGCCGGCAACTACCTCGACGCGTTCTGGATGAGCTCCGGCTTCCTGCTGGCCGCCGGGATCCTGCACCCGGCACTGCCGAAGATGGCCGAACGCTCGTCGACCAGCACCCCGGACGCGACCATCGGCCGGCTGTCGCTGCTGGCCGGAGCCGCCCCCGTCGCGCCGACCAGCATCATCGTGCAGTCGGCCCGCCACGAGTCACCACACGTGCTGCTCGCCGCGGTCATCTGCAACGTGCTGTTCCTGCTGGTGATGGCGCGTATGGCCGGTCTGGTCCGGGCCCAGCGCAACGCCGCGATCACCGACGGCCTGACCGGGCTGCGCAGCCGTCGTTTCTTCGAACAGGCGCTGCGCACCGAGACCACCCGGGCCGGCCGCACCGGGCATCCGATGAGCATGCTGCTTCTCGACATCGACCACTTCAAGACGGTCAACGACACCTACGGTCACGACGGAGGCGACCGGGTGCTGGTCGAGGTCGCCCACCGCCTCGGCCGTCTCGTCCGGCCCGGTGATCTTGTGGCGCGTTACGGCGGCGAGGAGTTCGCGATCCTGCTGCCCGGCGCCGACACCGTTCAGGCACGCGACATCGCCGAACGGGTGCGCCAGGGCATGGCCGCGGTCCCGATCGCCGTGAACACCGGGCGCCTGCATCAGGTCACCGTCTCGATCGGCATCGCCCCGCTGCCTCCTCAGGACGCCGACGCCGCGTCCCTCGTGCTGTTCGCCGACCGCGCCCTGTACGCCGCCAAGAACGCCGGCCGTAACCAGGTCGCCGGCGGCGAACCCGGCTCATCCGTCCGGAACGCCGAGGCGGCATTCGACAACAGCCCGGCGGCTGCTCCGGCAGCCGCGTAGGTGGCCCGGCCCCTGTGGTTTCGCGGTCGATCGGCGCGGTGCCGTGGTGGCGCTGATCGACGTGCACGTCCCCATCGAGACCCGGCTGGCAATCACTCATCTTCCGAGGCTGGTCACCGATGAGGCAGTGCATGTGGGCCTTCCGAATCGCGCGGCGAACCGGGGTCTCCGCCGACCCCGGTGGTCCCTCGGCAGCCGGCCCC
>KL571293.1:64139-67573 GCA_000715855.1 Actinoplanes liguriensis | reverse complement strand
GCAGCCGGCCCGCGTTCCTCAGGCCGGCGTCCCCGTCCGCTGGACAAGGCCGGCCGGATCGCGCTGCGGCGACGCGGCGCGGTCTGGCTGATGCTCTTCAGCGCGTTGGCCGTACCCGCCGGCAGTGCGTTTGCCATCACCGAGCTCGAGCAGAAGGCGGCCGACCGCGTCGAGCTGCGGGTGTTGCTGGCCGAGGTCGAGAATGCCGCCTGGCAGCAGAACGCACTACGGTCACGGGCGATGCTCGCCAAGGGCCTGTCACCGGCCCTGGCTCAGGCGCGCGTGCGGGTCGACGATGCGGTCGACGCCATCGGCACCGACTTCTCGCAACGAGCTCCCGGCGACCGGCACGCACGCGCGGTGCAGGACGCGTTCCTCAACTACGACGCGGCCGTCGACCGCGAGTTCGATCTTCTCGAAGAGGGCGACCTGCTGGCGGCCGAACGTGTCGACGAGAACAACGCCGAGCCGACGTTCACCGCTTTGCGAGCAGCGCTCGACGAGGCCGCGAGCCGTTACGAACGCCTGGCACAGCAGAGCAGCAACCGGGCACGCACCGGCACCGTGCTGATCCTGGCGCTGGCGGCCTGCAGCATCGCCGCCGTGGTCGGCCAGTCGCACCGCATCCGAGCCCGGGCGTTCCGCCGGGCCACACACCAGGCGACGCATGACGCACTAACCGGACTGCCCAACCGGGTACGACTGCGCGACGACATCACTGCCGCCATCACCGCCGGCGGAGAAGACGACGCCGGCGCCGCGCTGCTGCTCATCGACCTCGACCGGTTCAAGGAGGTCAACGACACGCTCGGGCACCACTACGGCGACCAGCTCCTGGTCCAGGCCGCCGAGCGGATGCGGGTCAACCTGCGTGACGGCGAAACGGTGGCCCGCCTCGGCGGCGACGAGTTCGCCGTGCTGCTACCGCACATCACCAGCGCGGATGACGTCGCCGCGGTCGCGGCCCGGCTGCACGAGGTCATGCTGCAGCCGTTCGAGGTCGACGGGCTCAGCCTGACCGTGGCCGGCAGCATCGGCGCCGCACTGTATCCGCAGCACGGCACCACCTCGGATCAGTTGCTGCAACGCGCCGACATCGCCATGTACACCGCCAAGGCCAAACGTACCGGCTTCGCCGTCTTCGACCGCAGCCAGGACAGCACCGACCCGCGCAGGCTGACCCTGGCCACCGACCTGCGCCGCGCCATCGAGCAAGGCCGGCTGATCCTGCACTATCAGCCGAAGGTCGACGCCCGTACCGGCGACGTGCTCGGCGCCGAGGCCCTGGTCCGCTGGCCGCATCCCGAGCACGGCCTGATCCCGCCCGACGAGTTCATCCCGCTGGCCGAGCACACCGGCCTGATCAACCCACTGACCCGGCTCGTCCTCGACACCGCCCTGCGGCAATGCCGCACGTGGCTGGACGACGGCCATCAACTCGGCATCGCCGTCAACGTGTCCGCCCACGGCCTGCTCGACCTCGACCTGCCCGGCGAGGTCGCCGACCGGTTACGGCGCCGGCAGGTACCCGCACACCTGCTCACCATCGAGATCACCGAAACCGCCATCATGACCGACCCCGACCGTGCCTTGCGGGTCGTCACGCAGTTGCATGCGCTGGGCGTACACCTGTCGATCGACGACTTCGGGACCGGTTACTCCTCCCTGGCCTACCTGAAGAACCTGCCGGTCCAGGAACTGAAGATCGACCGGTCGTTCGTCAGCTGCATGACCACCAGCGAACGCGACGCCGTCATCGTCCGCTCCACCGTCGAGCTCGGCCGCAACCTCGGGCTGCGCGTCGTCGCGGAAGGTGTCGAAGACCATGCCACCTGGCAACAGCTCGAAGCAGCCGGTTGCGACGTGATTCAGGGCTACTTCATCTCGCGGCCGGTCGCATCCGAAGACTTCGACGCGTGGCTGCGGCGCAGGCCGGTGGCACCTGCCGCACTCGCGGGCTGATCTCGGCGACCGTCCGGAACGCTCCGGAGGGCACGCCGACTCGGAGGATCGCCCTCCGGCGGCGGCGCGGCAGCGTTAGCGTGATCTTGTGAGGGGACCGCGGGCACCGATCGTGTTCGCGCTGGTCGTGGCGGCCGGCGTGGGGTTCGGGGCGGCGTGGGCCTGGCGGGACCACACGGCCGCGCCGCGGCGGATCAAGGGGACGGTGACCTGGTCGAACGAGGATGCCCAGCGTCTCGTCTTCGAGGCCGCGACGAGCGCGGACAGCGGGCAGTACCAGACGGCGATCACCGAGTGGGCCGACGCGAAGAAGGTCCGTACGGTCGGTCACTGGCCGAGTTGTCTGGCGGCGAAGAAGGGGTCTCTGGTCCGGACCGATCGGCGCCCCGCCGAGATAGACGTGATCACCGCCGAGTTGACCGGAACGACCTACCGCGTCGTGGTCGCCATCCACTGCCTGTCCTGACGGCTCAGTGCCGCGCTGACGGTGGCTTTGGACGTTCACGCGGACGGGCACATCGGTGATGGAGCCGGTCCGCGACAGCGCGGGCCGGCTCCACCGTGGGGCGAAGGTCAGCGACTCACCGAATAGATGCTGGCCAGCAGCACCGGGTTCTGGCCGCCGATGTCCTCACGCGTGTTGGAGACGTAGTACAGGACGTCGCCGCTGTAACCGTTGTGGCCGAGCCCCAGGGCGTGGCCCACCTCGTGGGTGGCGACGTTGTTACGGGTGAAGCCGTACGTGCTCGGGTTGTAGTAGTCGTTGAGCTGGATCTGCGCGTTCGAGTCGGAGAACGCGCCGGACGAGCCCGACACGTAGTACAGCGTGGTCCGCCCGGTCCAGCCGGTGGCGCCGTAGTTCGCGGAGAAGACGTTGACGCACCGGGATCCGGACACCGACGAGCAGCTGTTGAAGTGGTACTCGCTGTCGATGTTCGCCACCGTGTTCCACTTCGGCACCGCGTTGGACACCGGCCACGACGAGCCGGAGTGGTCGTTGAACCGCACGTACGGGTCCTCCCACCCCTCGTTGCGCCAGAACGACACCGGGCAGCTGATCGTCGTGGCATAGCCGTACGTGCAGTCACTGGCCGCCATGATCGAGACGTCGCCGGACGACGCCGGCCGGACGACGCGCACGGACGCCTTGCCCCGTGCCCGGAGGTTGCCCGCCAACTGCTCCGGGGTGACCCCCGGCACCGGCAGATAGGTGGTCACGGCGGTGCCCGCCGGTGTGACATCCACGCTCTGCACGGTCGCCTGCGCCGCGGTGCCGGCCGGCGCGGCCTTGGACGTCGACGCGCTCATCGCGGCGAGCTGCCGGTCGGTGAGCTTCGGGAAGGCCTTGAGGTCGGTGGCCGGCGCCTTGGCCTTGGCGCCCGGGTCGGCGGAGCCGGCCCAGCTGCCGTCCGCCTTCTGCTCCGCCAGGAAGGCGGCGTACTGCTGGTCCGGGTCGACGATCGCCGAGGCGG
>KL571293.1:63068-63954 GCA_000715855.1 Actinoplanes liguriensis | reverse complement strand
GTGCCCGGCAGGGTGACCGCCGTCAGCACGACGGCCGTCGCGGCGGCGAACAGCCACCTTGATCGATGATTGAGCTGCATGTTTCCCCCGATTGTCGGCGCGGCGAGAGTGCCGCAGCGGCAGACATCGATCGATGTCGCTCGTCACGTTATGACCAAGCGGGTGGATGCATATCGATTGAGTTCAATAACCGACAGCGGGCGCCGGCGGGCTGACAAATGTCCGGCGCTGAGCTAACAAGGGCGGGTGTGCAGCGCGGGGCGGCGCCCGATGCGTCTTTCTGGTGAGGAGCACTGACGGGAGCGGGCGTGTCGTTCGAGGATTTCGTGGCGGGGTACGGCCGGTCGCTGGTGCGCCTGGCGTTCGTCCTGAGCGGCGACCGGCAGGTGGCGGAGGATCTGGCCCAGACCGTGCTGGCCGACGCGTACCGGCACTGGAGGCGGGTGCGCGCGGCGGCGAACCCCGAGGCGTACGTACGCCGCATGCTGGTGAACGCGCATCTGAGCTGGCGCCGCCGGCGCTGGACCACGGAGCGGCCCGCCGACCTGCGCCCGGAGACCGGCGCCACGGTGGCCGACCCGGCCGACGCGGTCGCCGCCCGGGACCAGATGCGGGTGCTGTTGAGCCGGCTCGCCCCGCGCGCCCGCACCGTGCTGGTCCTGCGGTACTACGCCGACCTGGACGACGCGGCGATCGCCGTGGCCATGGGGGTCAGCGAGAGTGCGGTGCGGGCCACCGCCTCGCGTGCCCTGGCGAGCCTGCGCGGGCCCGTGGACATCGACGCACAGAGGGAGACCCGATGAACCAGTCAACCGAGCGCGAGCTGCGCGAGCTGTTCGCCGCCGACGCCGCCGACGCACCGGACGAGCTGGCCGTGGCCGCCGCG
>KL571293.1:59582-62760 GCA_000715855.1 Actinoplanes liguriensis | reverse complement strand
TGCCGGCCGGGGTCAAGCCGGGCGACCCGCTCCCCTCCGGCGGGGAGCAGTCCTGCGTCATGGCGTACTCACCGGAACGGGTCGCCGAGCGCGCCTTCGCCTTCGACGGCACCGTGACCGGCATCGGACCGGCGCAGACCAATCACAGTCCGGCTCCCGTACCCCTGAACCTGCGATCGGTGACCTTCCGGGTGAACAACTGGTTCAAGGGCGGCTCCGCGGGCACCGCCGTGGTGGACATGGATGCGCCCGACGCTGGCAGCACCACTGCCTATCGGATCGGCACCCGGTTGCTCGTGTCCGGCATGCCCCGCTGGGGTGGCGCGCCGCTCACCGAGGCCGTCGCGTGGGGCTGCGGTTTCACCCGCTACTACAGCCCCTCGACGGCGGCCGCATGGGCCACCGCGACGGGGCACAAGTAACCTCGCCGACTGTCCAATTCGGTATTGACACCCGTGCGCGGCCGGATTTAGCTGGCCCTGCTCGTGTCGGATAGTCGCAGGCGTCACCGAGATCCACGGGAGGACACCCATGCGGGCTGGTGTACGGGGCCGGGTCGTCCGCACCGCCGGGTTCCGGGCGCTGGCGGCCGTGCTCACCGTTCTGGTGATGACCGGTGGCGCCCAGGCCGCGCCCCGGATGGCCGGGGCCGCGATGGAGGCGGACGGCCCTGCCGTGGTGCTGCCGAGGATCGACTGCGCGGCCCTCGCCGGGCAGGACCTGTCGGGAACGCCCGGCGCTCCGGCGGTCATCGGGTCGGCGACCGAGACGACGTCACCGGACGGGTCGGCGTCCTGCGAGGTCAAGGGAACCGTGGCGCCGCAGATCCAGTTCGACGTGTTCCTCCCCACCGAGACGTGGCGACAGCGGTATCTGCAGCTCGGGTGCGCGTCGCTCTGCGGGAACATCGACTTCTACGCCGACGCGAGCGACGGGTGCGTGCCGCTGACCCGCGGCGACTTCGTCCTGGCCACCGACAACCAGGGGCACGTCGGCGTCTCCGGGTTCGATGCCACGTTCGGCGCCGACCCGCAACTGCGGGTCGACTTCGGCTACCGGGCCGACCACGTCGTCGCGCTCGTCGCGAAGCGGATCATCGCGCTCTTCTACGGGCAGGGCCCGCGCTACTCCTACTTCGACGGCTGCTCGCAGGGCGGCCACGAGGGGCTGACCGAGGCGCAGCGCTACCCGCACGACTTCGACGGCATCGTCGCCGGCGCCCCGGCGTCGCTGCTCACCTCGCTCATCGTGTGGTCGACGGGCTGGCACGCCACCGCCAACACCGACGCGCGGGGCCGGCCCATCCTGACCGCCGCCAAGCTTCCCGCGCTGCACGCCGCCGTCCTGCGCGAGTGCGACGCCCGCGACGGCCTGGCCGACGGCCAGATCGACGACCCCCGCGCCTGTACGTTCGATCCGCGGACCCTGCGCTGCCCGGCGGGAACCGACAGCGCGGACTGCCTCACCGACGCGCAGATCGGCGCCGTACGCAAGCTGTATGACGGACCACGCGACGAGCGGGGCCGGCGGATGTACCCGGGCGGCGAGCCCGTCGGCTCGGAGGCGAACTGGGCACACTGGGTCACCCCGAACGCCGCCGGCGACCCGGCCGTGGCCGAGAACAACGCGACGAACGCGCTGAGGTACCTCGCCTACCCGTCTCCCCGGCCGTCGATGACCTTGCAAGATCTGCGGTACGACTCGGCGACGTTCCGCGAGATCAACCAGCAGGCCGGGATCTTCGACGCGACCGACCCCGACCTGACGGCCTTCCGCGCCGCGGGCGGCAAGCTGCTGCTCTGGCACGGCTGGGCAGACCCGGCAATTTCGCCGTACGGGACGATCGCCTACTACCACGCCCTCGTCGAGCGCATGGGCGGGACGGCCGCCACGCAACGGTTCGCCCGCCTGTTCATGCTGCCCGGCGTCGCCCACTGCGGTGGCGGTCAGGGACCGGACGCGATCGACGCGCTCACCCCCACCCTCGACTGGGTCGAGAACGGCGTCGCACCCGGCCGGCTCGTCGCCACGATGCGCGAGGACGACACGGTCGTACGGACTCGGCCGGTTTTCCCCTATCCGACGGTCGCGCGTTACGACGGGAGCGGCAGCGTCGACGACGCGGCGAATTTCGCACCGGCGCCGCCGCCTGCCCGCTACGAGGACGCCATCGCCTGGCTCGGGTCGTTCCGTTCCGGGTACGAGCAGACGTGTGGCTGGCACGACGGCCGCTGGACCTGCACCCCGGCACGCAAACCGAGCTAGTCCCGGGCGGCCGGTGACTCAGTCACCCGCGTCGGAGGAGGACGCCACCCGGGCCGGGGTGTGACGGTGTGCACCGGGAGGAATCATGACTCGGTCGGCCACGCCCGCGATCGGAGCCGGCGCGCCTGCGCCCGCTCCGCACCTTCTGGACAAGCGCCGGCAGAACGTCATCTTCGGCACGGTGTTGTTCGGCATGCTGCTGGCCGCGCTCGACTCGACCATCGTCTCCACCGCGCTACCCACGATCGTCAGTGACCTCGGTGGCGCCGGTCATCTCTCCTGGGTGGTCACCGCCTATCTGCTCGCCGAGACGATCTCTTCGGTGCTGGCCGGCAAGTTCGGTGACCTGTTCGGCCGCAAACTGGTCTTCCAGCTGTCCGCGGCGCTCTTCGTGCTCGGCTCGTTCTTCTGCGGCCTCGCCCACAACCTGCCCACCCTGGTGATGATGCGCGGGTTGCAGGGCATCGGCGGCGGCGGGCTGATGGTCACCGCGACAGCGCTGATCGCCGACGTCATCCCGCTGCGCGAACGCGGCAAGTACCAGGGTGCGCTGGGCGCCGTGTTCGGGGTGACGACCGTGGTCGCCCAGGTCCACCTGCGCGGCCAAGGCCACCGGCCGGTGGGCATCCGGGAGATCGCACGCGCCCATCTCATCCCGGCGAGCGTGCTGGACCCGGCCTTCGCCGCCGCCGTGACGCAGGGCTACCTGCGCCCTGACGGCGACCTGCTCGCTCTGACCAGCCGTGGTGACGCGGAGTTCGCCAAGCTGACCGGCGCCTGGAAGGCCTGGCTGTACGACCGCCTCCCGGTAGCCGCGGACGGCGGCCCCGGCCGCGACGCGCTGGACGCGGCCCTGCGGCGCCTCGCCGTCCAGGTCGCCGAGCAGCAGCAGCTCGCGCCCGCCGTCTGACGC
>KL571293.1:56680-59366 GCA_000715855.1 Actinoplanes liguriensis | reverse complement strand
GTGTATAAGAGACAGGGACGGGTTCCGGCGGAAGGTTCGGCGGTAGGCGTTCGGGGAGACCCCGATGGTGGCGTACATGCGCTGGCGCAGCGACTCACCCGTGCCGAAACCGGCCCGGCCGGCCACCACCTCCACCGGCAGATCCGTGGACTCCAGCAACTGCCGGGCCAGGTCGAGCCGGCATCGGGCCAGCCACTCGGCCGGGCTGGTGCCGGTCTCCTGCCGGAACCGGCGGGTGAACGTGCGCACGCTCATCCGCGCACGGCCGGCCAGCTGGTGCAAGCTCAGCGGCTGAGCCAGGTTCTCCAGGGCCCAGGCACGGCTGGCGGCGGTGCTCGCCCCGGCGGCTTCCGGCACCGGCCGGTCGATGTACTGCGACTGCCCGCCGTCCCGCCACGGCGGCACCACGCAGGTGCGGGCCGCCCGGTTGGCGACCTCGCTGCCGTGGTCGCCGCGGATCACGTGCAGGCACAGGTCGATGCCGGCAGACGCGCCGGCCGAGGTGAGGACGCCGTCGTCGACGAACAGCACGTCCGGGTCGAGACGGACCCGCGGGAACAAGCGGTGGAAGCGGTCCGACCAGGCCCAGTGCGTGGTCGCCCGGCGGCCGTCGAGCAGGCCGGCGGCGGCCAGGACGAACGCGCCGGTGCAGATCGACATGATCCGGGCGCCTCGCCGGTGGGCCGTGACCAGGGCCTCGACCAGCTCCGGCGGCGCGCTGCCGTCGGTCAGCACCGAACCGCTGCGCGGCGGCGGGACGACCACGGTATCGGCGTGGCCGAGCAGGTCGATGCCGTGATCCGGGAGCAGGCGGAACCCGGCGCTGGTGGACACGGGACCACCGTCGAGGGTGCAGGTGCTCACCTCGTACAGCGAAATCTGCTCTTGATCTGTCGCCGCGTCGAAGAGGCGGGCGGGGATGCCGAGGTCGAAGGCATACACGTCGTCCACGGCCAGAACCGCTACCCGATGACCCATGGCCCGATTCTTGCATTTGTTGTCCGGCAGGCCACTTCTGAGCACGCCGCGGCCCGCCGACGATGACCACCATGCGTAATCGACCGCACCGGGCCTGGATCGTGGCCGGCGCCTCACTGATCGTCCTGATCGGCTCGTCCGGCTTCCGCGCCCTGCCCAGCGTGACGATGACCGCCATGCACCACGAGTTCGGCTGGTCGCACGGCGCCATCTCCGTCGCGGTCGGCGTCAACCTGGTGGTCTTCGGGCTGACCGCGCCGTTCGCGGCCGCGTTGATGGAACGGTTGAGCATCCGCACCGTGGTCACCGGCGCGCTGATCCTGATGGCGCTCGGCAGCGCCGGGCCGATGATCTCCCCCACCCCGATGGCTCTGATCTTCTACTGGGGACTGCTGGCCGGCGTGGGCGGTGGCGCGATCGCGCTCGCCTACGTGGCCACCCTGACCAACCGCTGGTTCGTCAAGCACCGCGGTCTTGTCACCGGCGTTCTCACCGCCGGCGGCACCGCCGGCCAGTTGGTGTTCCTGCCGTTGCTCGCCTGGAGCGCCGACCGGTTCGGCTGGCGGGCCGCCTCCTGGCTGGTCGCCGGCGCCGCGCTGGCGGCCGCTCCGTTCGCCTACTGGCTGGTCCGCGACCGTCCCGCGGATCTCGGCCTGCGCGCGTACGGAGCGGCGCCGGCGTCGGTCGACGAGGACGCCGGTCCGGGCGCGGTCACCCCGACCGGCGCCCTGCGCGCACTACGACTGGCCGCGCGCACCCGGGCGTTCTGGTGGCTGGCGGTGTCGTTCGCGATCTGCGGGGTGACCACCGCCGGGCTCGTGCAGACCCACTTCATCCCGGCCGCGATGGACCACGGCATGACTCAGACCACCGCGGCGGGCCTGCTGGCCCTGGCCGGTGTCATGGACATCATCGGCACCACGGTGTCGGGCTGGCTGACCGACCGGGTCGACTCCCGGGTGCTGCTCGCCGTCTACTACGGGCTGCGCGGCGTGTCGCTGGTCCTGCTGCCACCGGTGTTCGCCGCCGGCACGACGCCGAGCATGCTGGCGTTCATCGTCTTCTACGGACTCGACTGGATCGCGACCGTGCCGCCCACGATCCGCCTGTGCCAGCAGCACTTCGGCGCCGCGGCCGGCATCGCCTTCGGCTGGGCCGGCGGCTACCTGCGCGACCTGTTCGGCAGCTACACCGGCGTCTGGTACGGATCCGGCGTCGTCTGCCTGCTCACCGTGCTGCTGGTGCTCACCGTTCCGCGCCGGCCGGCCGGCGCGGACGCGGCTTCCGGGACCCCGGAGCCGGTTCTCAGCGCTTGACCGCTCCGGACGTCGCCGCGTTGTTGCCGGTGCGAGGATCCCGGACGGCCGACGCGACCTTCACCGTCAACCTGGCGCCGCGTCTGGTGGCGGTCGCCGGCCGTACCGTGAACGTGTAGGTCACCCGCCCACCGGCCCGCACGGTCGCGGCGCTGAACCGCAGCGTCGCCCCGCTCTTGTGGCCGCCGCCCGCGCTGACCACAGCAACCCCCTTGGGCAGGGTCACGACGGTGGAAAGTTTCGACGCGGCGGACGGCCCGGAGTTCGTCACCGTCACCGTGACCCGGAGGTTCTTTCCGGCGGTGACCGCCTTGACCGATCCGAACCGGACCGACAGGTCGGCCGCCGCGACCACCGACAGCCCGAAGGTGGTGCTCGCCGTGCCGGCCGTC
>KL571293.1:54552-56495 GCA_000715855.1 Actinoplanes liguriensis | reverse complement strand
GGTGACCGCGGTCTTCCCGCCGATCGAGGCCGAGCCGGACGCCACCGCGAACGTCACGGTCCGCCCCTGCACCGGTGTGCCGGCGGCGTCAGTAACCTTCACGACCAGCGGTTTCGCGAAAGCGCGCCCGATGACCGCGCTCTGGCCACCGCCGCTGACCGCGGCGACCGAGGACGTCACGGCGCCATCGACGACGTGGAAGCTGGAGGTGGCGGTGCCACCACTGCCGATCGTCCCCCGCACGCTGTCCACGGTCGGTGGGGATGACCGCGATCGATCGGTCGTCGACCTCGGCGTAGCCGGCGTTGCCGTAGGTGGCCAGCGATCCGTCCGGCAGCCGGCCCACGGTGTTCCCGGCGGCGTCGGTGACGCTGATCCGTGCCGGCGGGTCCTGCACCACCGCCATCGTGTCGATGATCGGCAGGCTCTTGATCAGGGTCAGGTGGTAGAAAGTCTCCACCCTCTGGACCAGGTCGTCGAAGTCCATGTCCCGGTCGCCGAAAAGTGTCTCCAGGTCGACGTAATAGGTCAGTGGACGGGTGGCGAAGACCCGCTTGTCGACGCCACCGAGCGTCACGTACTCGACGAAACCGGGGTTGGTCCAGCGCGCGATCACCGCGTGGCTCGAGTTGTTGCTCCGCGCGTTGAGCAGGCAGTCGTTGGTGCCCGGCGGCGGGGTGAAGATGCCGTTCTGAATGGCGTTGTTCACGCGTTCGAGGACACGGAAATCGCACCGCTGCGGGTCGGTCGTGGCGGCCGGCAGGAAGTCCAGGGTGGCGGTGGCAACGCTGTCGGCGACGTGCTGGTGGTAGGGCACGCCCTTGACCGGGAAGACCACGTTCACCGGCAGGTGACCGACGTTCGAGGTGGTCGTGCAGTAATTGCCCGAACCGGCGACGCCGACGGTGAAGGTCAGCGGCAGATTGCCGTACTCGATGGTGAAAGGTTTTACCGCACGCAACAGCGCGGGCGGGTCGACGTCGACCTTCGGCAGCAGGGCCGGGCCGGTGTGACCGTTGACGGGGCAGGTGAACCGCGGGGCAGGGGCCGCGAACGTCCACGACGCGGAGGCTTGCGGCTCGGTCTGGTCCGGCTCGCCGTTGTTGATCTGCTCGTACCAGAAGTCCAGTTCGTCGGTGCTCGACGGGGCGGTGTAGGAATCCTTCGCCCGCGAATAGGCGATGTTCGCGATCCCGTCGCCGTCGGTGACGTCCGCGCCCCTGAGCCCGATGTCCGGCCCCGAGGTCACCCGCCAGGACACGAACACGCCGGTCCACGGCTTGCCGGCCCCGTCGGTGAGCCGCGCCGTGAACCCGGCCACGTCGTAGGCCGCGCCGAGCTCCGAGGTGGTCGCCGTAACGGTCATCGTCAGTGGCGTGGCCGGTGTGGTCGGCGTGGGCGTCGGATCGGTCGTCGGCGGCACGCCCACCTGGAACGTCAGCCGCACCGTGTAATCGAAATGGGAAGGGTTGAAATCGTCGATCAGGCGCCGGGTGAAAGTCCATTCGCCGGATCCGTCGAAGACGGCTGAGAAATCGTTGTCGTTCGACAGATCGACATTGCCGTCGTTTTCTCCCAGCGTCAGATCGAAGATCGACCCCTTTCGCTCGTACGGCGTTGTCCACTGCCGCACCGCGCAATAGCCCGCATCGCACAGCGTGGTGGAGTCGTCCGAGCCGCTGTGGAACAGCAACCAGCGTGGATCGTATGTGTCGGCCATCCTGCTGGTGATGGAGATCCGCAGCGTCCCGTTGCCGGGGAACGTCATCGTGTCGGAGTTCGCCGCACTGGCCGGCGATGTCACCAGCACCCCGGTCACCAACAGCACGACAGTGACGACGGCAGCGGTCAGCACGCGCCGGGCGCGCGTCACGATGAGCAACGAAGGATCTCCCGTTCAGCGGCCACCCACGGCAGGCGGCCGCCAGCAGTCAATCCGGACC
>KL571293.1:46733-54304 GCA_000715855.1 Actinoplanes liguriensis | reverse complement strand
TGTGTATAAGAGACAGGATCAATACCCGCCTTCCAGGATTTCCAGCAGCCGGGCCGCGGCATGGGTCAGAGGAACGGCTTCCTGCTCGATCCGGCGGAACGGGGTGGGGCCCGCGGTAGCGATGGTGTTGTACGCGATGGTCTCGGCTTCGGTCAGGTGCGGCAGGAGTGCTGATGATGGTTTGATGAGCTGGCCCGCCCTGTCGTGGTTGACACCGTGCAGGGCGTATCGGTGCAGGTCGGGCGCCTCCATGAGGATGGAGGTGACCCGTCTCGCCGGTGCACCGTCCGGCGCGGGCAGGCCGAGCGTCGCGCGGAAATGGTCGAGGATGGCGTAGCCGTCCGCGTCGATGTCGCCCCAGTAGACGATGTGGTCCGCGGAGCGGATCCAGGGCACGTTCGCGAGCAGGGCGGCTGCGGCCTTGCCGCCTCCCTCGACCACAATCGTGTCGCTGACCGGCGGGAACCAGAGGCGGGAGTCCCGGTTCTCGACGACGAGGACGACGCGCGGCCGGTAGGCGATGTCGTGCACGTCCCCGGTGGTCCAGGCGTCATGCCTGCGCCGGCCCGACGCGGCGTGGCCGGGGTCGACGTAGGTCAGGTGCATGACGGCCGGCCGGGGCCGCACTTCGTTCCGGACGTCACGCCCGGCGACGTCACGCAGCAGTGCGCCATGAGTGTCGAGCCACTTGGTGTGCATCCCGGGCACCGGAAGCTGTCGCAGTGTCCAGTGGCGGGCGTCGGGGTTCCGTTGTAACCAGGTCACTGCGTTGATCAGCACGTCCACATCGTTGGCCGCCAGTGAGTGGGCGGCCCGCAGCGAGGCCGGGGTGAGGAGGGCGCCGGCGGATTGCAGGGCTGATGCCAGCGCTCGGGCCCGGTCGATGTCCACGGTCGATGGTTCAGTCTCGTCACCGGGGCCGGCGACGAGTGTGACGGCGCCGTTCAGGTCCGTCTTGAGCATGGCCGGGAAGTCGCCGGTGACTCCTCGGACGGTCACCGCGGTGCGGGCGACTTCCACGTCGGCAGGAAGCCGGCTGCAGAAGTCGCGCCACCGCATGTGCCAGCCATGCCAGATGGCGTGCCCGAGTTGCTCAACGTCCTTGCCCGTCATCTTTCCCGGGCGGAGCCGGACGGAGAATACGACTCGGTCGCCGACCCCGAGCTCCGCGCACACCGCCTCCGCCCACTTCTTTCGGAGTTTGCCGCGGATGTCCGCGACGGCGGCCTGCGGGGTGACGAGTGCGCTCATGCGTCCGCGACACCGACCAGGAGTTTTGCTCGGGATCGGCCGTGGGTGTTCTTGAGGATCACGTACTCCGCGTCCACGTGCGGCTCGATCGCGCTGTGCTTGTCGTTCGGGGCGCCGATGACCAGCTGGAAGCCGAGCCCACGCCAGGCCCCGATGGCGCGGCCGGTGAAGTGCGCGTCCGCCTTGATCAGCGCCTCGTCGAGGAAGACCGGGGCATAGCGGGGACGAGCAGCGCCCGCATCACCCAGTTGGTACCGCAGTGCGGCACCGACGATGAACGCGACGAGCTCCTGCGACTCGCCGCCGGACTTCTCGCCGATGTGGTCGTAGACGGCGATGTGCGTGCCGTCGAGATCGATCTTCTCGGCGCTGATCCGGACGTGATTGCGCACGTCGACGAGGTCGGCAAAATCCGGCGCGGTACGGCGGATCCGGTCGATCACCTTGGTCATCCGGTGATAGGCGCGTTCCCGGTCGTCCTCCGTTGCCGCGATGTCGATGAGCGCGCGTACGTCACGCAGCTCCTTGCGGAAGCGAGCGCGCGACGTGGAATGGCTCTCCTGCGGGTCGATGCGCAGCCGGTGCTTGTCGTCGGCGAACGGCAGCGCGGCGAGGATCCGGTTGACCGGGT
Source organism: Actinoplanes liguriensis (assembly GCA_000715855.1). Lineage (GTDB taxonomy): Bacteria > Actinomycetota > Actinomycetes > Mycobacteriales > Micromonosporaceae > Actinoplanes > Actinoplanes liguriensis. The sequence goes on along the minus strand of KL571293.1, from coordinate 52,422 downwards.
CGATCCGGTCGCGGATCTCCCGGACGGCGGCGGCGAGCTCGCTGTCCAGGCCGGTCAGGTCGTTGCCGGACAGGTTGAGCAGGCTGTCGCGCCACTCCGTCTCCAGCTCGTGCAGGCCGCTGGTCTCCAGGTCGGTCAGCAGGTGGTCGAAGTCGCGGTAGGAGGCGTCCGGGTCGACGCCGAGGTTCGGGTTCGGCCAGCGCTCGACGAAGGTCGAGAACGTATCGTGCAGCGCCTTCCTCGACCGGCCGATCGACTCCGTCGCGGACTGCCGGTCGGTGTCGAGCCGCTCGGTAGCGCGGCTCACCGCCGTGTCGAACCGCGCGAGCACGTCCGCGGGGCTGGTGCTGTCCTCCGGGTCGCTGTCGAAGAGCGTCTCCAGGTAGTCCCGGTGTTCCTCGCTGAGGTCGACGCCTGACTCGGCGGCGGTGTCGAGCGCCGTTTGCGCGCGGTCCACCTCGTCGACGATGGATTCCCAGGACCTCCCGACCGCTTCCAGGGTGTCCTTCTGCCTGCCGACCCGTTCGGTCAGATCCCTGACCTGCTGCTTCAGGTCGTCCAGTTGGCGCTGCAGTTGATCGATCTCCGGATTGCCGGCACGGATCTCGTCGATGACGCGGCTCCAGCGTTCCCGTTCCGCCCGGACCGCGTCGACATCGACCTGATCCCACGACAACCCGGTCAGGGTCTGGTAGGCCGTGCGTCTGGCTTCCATCGAGTCGAGGTCCTCTTCCGCCCTCGACGCCCTCGCGACCGCGTCGTCAAGGCGCTTGCGTGCGAGGTCGAGCCGCTCCTCGAGCTCGGCGAGCGTCCGGCTGTTCGTGAAGCCGAGCACGTTGGCCCGGCCGTGGCCGCCGTGCGCGCCCCGGCCACCTTCCGACGTCTGGCCGGTGATCGTGAGGGCTTTGGAGTACTGCGGCAGCAGCCGGGGCGTGTCGACACAGACGAAGGCGAACCGGCGGGCGAGCTCGGCCTTGAGCCAGGCGGTGAACGGCGACGGCCGGTAGTCGAGCCTGCCGGGCAGCGTCTTGCCGTCCAGCCCGGCCTCGTCCCGCAACCCGGTGTGTACGCCCTCGAACTGGACCCGCCTCGCGGTCGGCACCGCGTTGATCGCCTCGCGGAACGCGTTCAACCTGCCGATGTCGATCAGCATCCGGGTGGCGAACCCGCCGAGCGCCAGGTTGAACGCCTCGCGCCACGGCTCGAACTCCGTCCGCACCTCGATCAACTCACCGACGAACGGCAGGTCGTCGGGGCTGAGCCCGGCGGCCTCGGCCAACGCCGCGCGAGCCGCGTGCAGGTCGGTGGGGATGTTGCCGCGGCGGGCCTTGACCGCTTTGCGCTCCGCATCCAAGCCTTTCAGCTCTCGCTCGGCTTCTTTCTTCGCCGCCATCGCATCGGCGTACGCGTTCTGAGCAGTCCTGCGGGCGTCGACGTCGGCCAGTAGCCGATGCGCCGTCTCGACCAGGCCGGCGAAGTCCTCGCCGGTCGAGACCGGGGTGCCGATCGTGACCAGCACCCGGTCCAGCCGCTCCCGTGCCCGTTCGACGTCGCCCAGCCGCTGCTCCACGACACGGATCTCCCGCTGTGCGGTGTCCATGCGGTCGCCGCCCGAGGCACGAATGGTGTCGGTGACCGCGTCGCGCTGGGCCTCGGCCGTGGTGACCAGGGTGTTCGTCTCCGACAGTTCGTCCTGGGCACGGCGATGCCGCTGGTCCAGGTCCTTCTCCGCCGAGCGCAACAGGTCGAGCCGGCGTTGATGACGCCACAGCGCGGCAGGCGACGCCGCATCGGTGAAGGACCCGATCTCGTCGATCGAACGCAACCGGTCGACGGCTTCGTCGATGGTGCGCCGGTGCTCGCGGATCGGGGTCAACGCCTTGACCTGCTGGCGGGCGGTGATCATCCTGGCCCGGGTGCCGGACAACTCGTCGAACTGCTGCACCACCGCGTCCGCGGTGGCCAGCGTGGACGGCTCCTCCAGGACCATCGTCTTGTACAGGGCGTCGACCGTGGTGATCTGCTGGCCGGCCTGAATCCGCCCCAGCAACGCGACCGCCTTGTTCCCGTCGCCAGCCGCGCCGATGCCGAGCGTGGTGTGCAGGCGCGCGGTGAAGTCCCGGTCGGTATCACTCCAGCTCAGGCCGGTTGCCACGACGTCGGCGCGGGCAAACCTCTTGGCCGCCGGGCCTTCCAGCGTCCGCAGCGGATATCCGTGGTCACAGGTGGCGCGAACCGCCACCACCTCGTCCAGGATGCGGGCGGACGACGGGACATACCAGGCCCGCAGCGCGGTGAACTCGGCACCGGTGTGGTCCTCCCAGGTCATGGCGATGGCGGACCAGGTGTCGCGGCCGTCGCCACGCAGCACCCGCAACTTCGTCTCGCCGCCGGTGCGGGACTCGTCGAGCTTGCCACGCGCGTACGAGAGAATGTTCCGTTGATCCTTGCCCCGGGGACGGCCGACCACGCCACCGTTCGACGCGCCGTTGAAGGGGGTCGTGTGCGGCATGAGCAAAGCGATGTACGAGTCCATCAGCGTCGATTTTCCCGACCCGGAACCGCCGCTCAGCAGGGTCGCGCCAGGAGAAAGCCGCAGGTGGTGGTACCCGTCGTAGCCGCCCCAGTTGACCAGCTGCAGGTCCCGCGCCACCCACTGCTGACCTCGCGACGCCGCCGGGATCAGCCCGAACAATGTGTCGATCATGCTCACGCCGCGGCCTCGTTCTGTTCGCGCAGCCACCGGTTCAGCTCGCTGAGCTTCTCCGTGTTCAGGACGACCTCCACCATCGGGGTGATGCGATACCGGCCTGCGGACTCCTCCGCGAGCAATCCTTCGGTGACGAGCCGCTGCACCGCGTTGCGCACCTCCTGCTGGCGCCGAGCCAGGTTGAGGTCGAACGGGTCGAAGTAGGTCAGGACGGTTTGCTCCAGTTCCTCGATGTCGACCCACGCGGACGTCTCACCCGTACCGCGTTCCCGCTGGAAGACGGTGCGAAGGTGCACCAGGACCAGGGTCTCGGCCCGGTTGTAGGGGTCGTCCTTGAGCAGGATCGGCACGTCCAGCTCCATCGACCGCACCTGCTGCTTGTACGCCACGCCCCGGTCGTGGTCGACCACGAGGCGGACGAACAGGTCGTGCATCCGCGATTCGATGATCTGCTGGTTCTCCAGCAACGTGCGCCATTGCGACGGGTTCTTCTCGGCGAGCAGGAACTTGCGCCGCAACAACTGGACCAGCACCCGGCGCACCTCCGCTTCCAGCGTGCCCGCGTCACCGGCGAACAGCTCGGCCGGATCCTCTTCCATCGAGACGGGGTCGATGAACCCTGCTGCCGTGCCGTCCGGCTCACTCATCGTTGTCACTCCTGTCCGCGCCCGCCGGATTTGCCGTCACCACACCGCCGAGGGCGAACCGTCGCCGGCTCCGATCAGGTCGCACCGTTTCCACCACCACGACCTCGGCCGTCTCGGTCAGCCCGCCCTCCTGAGCGATCTCCAGCAGGCCGAGCAGATCGACCGGCCGCTGGATCTCCTCGGCGGCCGCACGGAACGCGGCCACGAGATCGACGCTCGCAGCCTCGCCCGCGAACGCTTCCAGGTGCGTGCGCAACTCGGCGTATCGAGGGCCGCCCCAGGCCCGGGTGTCCGCGGACGGCATGTCCTCGGACTCGTCCCAGTCCCGCAACGGCGCGGGAGGCTGCGGTGGTCGCGGGTCGCTCACCCGCTGACGCAGGTTTCCGACGTCCGCAACCGGCAGGCGGCGCAACGGCTCGACGGCCTCGCCTCGGCGGGAGCCGGGAACCCACTTGTGCAGGCCCGACATCACGTCCCTGAGCAGGTCATCCACCTGGCGGTCCCGCATCGGGTCGTGGTTGCGGACCTGGGTGGTGATGACATGCGACGCCTGCCGCTGGGCGGACAGCACCTCCTTGACCCCCTGCTCGATCCGCCGCGAGATCTCGGTGAGCTCCCGCCGTTGCTGCTCCGGCAGCAGCTCGGTGAACCGGTGCCGCAGCACGATCCGCAGCTGACCCCACAGATCGTCGATTCGCGCCGGATCACCGATCAGGCGCAGCGCCCCCGCGAACGCGCGGCCCTCCGGTGTCGCATCCAGGATCCGCCGGCCGCGCGCAAGGTACTCGCGCAGCACCTCACCGGTAGGCCGCACGTCGTGCCGCAACTCCGCGACGACGTCACGCTGAATGTGTTTGATCGACTCGGCCACCCGGGCGAAATCCGCGGGCAGCTCGCGCGCCAGGTGCAGCACGTTCTCGGCCGCCTCGAGCAACTGCTCGTCCTCGACCGTCTCGACGGCGCCACCCTTCTCGAGCCGGGTCAGCTCCTTCTGCCGCTGCTGGATCTCCTCGTGCAGGCGCACCATCCTCGACATCAGGTCCGGATCGGCGTCCTGCGCCAGTCGCTCGATTGCCTCCAGCAACGTCCTGACCCGCGACTCCGACACTCTCGTGCGGGCACCGCCGACTCGGCCGGCAACTTCAAGGGCACCGACGCCGTACGCCGAGAGCCGGTACACCTCGGCGTCGTCATCGGAGACCTGCCGCACCAGCCATCCGGCCTGCACCCACTGCCGGCAGAGGTCACGTGCGGTGCCCGCGGGCAGCGGCTGACTGTCATCGTCGCCGTAGCCGGCCGCCCGCAACTGCTCGAGGGCGTCGTTGATCTCCGCATGCGCGTCCGCCACGACGACCGTCGGGCGCTCCGCGGTGAAGACCAACGCCAGCACCGTCACCACGAACGGCGCGTGCGTCTGGTGAAGCAGGGCGAGCATCGGATTCTGAAACGCCCGGAGCGCCCCCTGGTAAGCACCTTCAACACCTCGTGTAGCCATCGGCGCCCAGCCTACGACGCAGGTACGACACGACAGACCTCGCCATTCTCACCGGTCCTCCTGCCGGTGGCGATAACCGTCGTCTCCGACCGCGCAGTGCCCGGAAACGGGTCCCGCCAGAACGTCAGGCCGCCAAGACTCCGAGCCGACGCGAACCGCTGTCCCGTAACTGGCCATACCCGCGTTCGGGCAGATATGGGCACCCGGCGCACCGCGCAGCATTCGGTGGCGTATTACCTCGTGGTCATTCCTCGGCCGCGGCGGTGCGCTTCCACGCCTTCGGCACCAGCGCGATGATGTGGGCCTTCACCTCGTCGGTGATGACAGTGCCGGCATCCTTCATCAGCGGGGCAACGGCGTACTGGTGAACTTCGCGGTGTGACTCGGGAGCGGGACAGGTGAACACGGCCAACATCCGGAGCGCCCGGAGCATCCCTGGCCCCAGCAGGGACAGTTTGGTCGCTGCCAGGCCGCGTAGCACGGACCAGACCTTGCCGACGACAAGGTCGACCACGGCCTCCACCACCTGCTTGCGAAGGCCCTTCTTCGACGACCTCAGCAGCACCTGTTTGACGAAGGACTTGGACTTCTCGGAAAGAAGATCGACGGCGTCGTGTACGCGCTGGATGAGCCGGACGAGGCCGATCAAGAGGTCACACCAGATGTGGCCGGCCATCTCCTGCCGGACGTCGGTGACGGCGGTCCCTGCGGGGATGACGCGGTCGAGTTCAGGCTCGATCGCGTCCCAACTGTCTGCCATCACGACTCGGGCCAGCAGTTTCACCTGCTCTAGCTCCGACGACGGATCGACCGGACCAGCCCTGTCTCTTATACACA
>KL571293.1:44990-46469 GCA_000715855.1 Actinoplanes liguriensis | reverse complement strand
ACCGGGCCAGGTGATCGGTGATGTCCAGGCGAGCAAGATCCAGGTACAGCGGGCGCAATTGCTTGGAACTACGAACTTTGGTCACTTTCTCGTTGAGTAACTTGCGACGCTCAGCACGGACCTCGGGCTTGTCGACGAGGTCGATCCAGCCCTGCCAGCCGTGCAGCGCGCCGGTGCACCCGCTACACCGGCAGACGTGTCCGACGGCGGTGGCACATGCAGCATTGTGATTGCTTCCGGCCATCCGGATCCTCCACCACCCCTGCGTAACATAGCGGAATGTAACTCTGTCAATACGCTATGTGATCATTTGGGATAAGGCCAGCCGCGAGAGGGCATCGGAACGACCGCGCGACGAACCCTGCACCGACGCCGCCTGGTTCAAGTCATTCCGCTCGGGCCACGAGCAAACCTGCGACTGGCACAACGGTCACTGGACCTGTGCGGCCAACCGGGCGGCCGGCGCCCTACTCCCCCACCGCGGCGGTGTGGAGCAAAGCTTGGACCAGCGGGGTTTCGGCGGTGGTGCGCCACACCGGGGCGTAGCGCAGGATCGGGCCGGGCTGGCGCTCGCCGTCTGCGGGGCGGGGATGGGCGCCACGATGGTGCTGGCGCCCTCCCTGCGGCAGGCAATCGTCCCCGCCCGTCTGATCGGCCGGGTCGCCTCCACCTCCCGCATGCTCGGCATGTGCGCCGCGCCGGTCGGCGCCTTCGCCGGCGGCTGGCTGGCCACGACCTGCGGCATACGCACGCCGCTCTTCGCCGCGGCCGGGCTTCTGCTGGCCATGACCGCGATCACGGCCGGCATGACCGGCAATCGCCGGGTCGAGGCGGCACTACGCAATGCCGCCGGCCACGACCTTGCCGATCGTGGCGCCTGACTCGACGTGCGGGACGATCCCGGTCAAGGGCTCATGGCCGTACGGGAGATCGGGGTCGCCTTTCCCGGTCGTGATCAGCTGACCCGGTTGTCGCCGGCCAGGGTGGCGAGCAGGGTCAGGGCGTCGGCGGACGGGGTGGCCGGCTCGGCGTGGTAGATCACCAGTTGCAGGGACTCGGCACCGACGACGGCCAGCTTCTGGCGGTGCAGGTGCAACTCGCCGACCTGCGGGTGGTGGATCACGCCGGTGCCGGTGCCGCCCCGGGTGATGTCGTGGCGGGCCCACAACGTACGGAAATCGTGGCTTTTCAAAGACAACTCGCCGATCAGCGAATGCAACCGCGGATCATCGGTGTCATCGCCCATCTCGGCGCGCAGCTGGGCGACGACACCGGCCGCGTTCTCGTCGAGATCGGGGTGGAACTCGCGCGCCTCGGGATTGGTGAAGAACTCGATCAGCCGGTTCGTGCCGGGACGCATCAGCGGGGAGAGCGCGATCGCCAGACCGTTCGCGGCGAGCACGTCGCGATAGCGGTTGACGACGAACGCGGGAACGTTGAGCGTGCTCAGCAGCATCTCGAACCCGTCGGGCAGCACCT
>KL571293.1:43490-44723 GCA_000715855.1 Actinoplanes liguriensis | reverse complement strand
GTCCGCGTCGAGCTTCAGGACCCGCGCCAGCGCCTCGATGACCTGCAACGACGGCGTACGGTCACGCCCCTGCTCCAACCGCAGGTAGTACTCCGCGCTGATCCCGGCGAGCATCGCCACCTCCTCGCGGCGCAACCCCGGCACCCGCCGCAACCCACCGCCGGGCAGCCCCACCTCCACCGGCCGCACCAGCTCGCGACGGGCCCGCAGGAAGTCACCCAGCGCATTGCTCGCATCCACACCACCACCGTAGGTGCCGCGGCGCCGCGGTGCCTGTTCCCGCTGCTACCAGGAACAACGGGGATCTGCCCGGCCGCCGGAACCCAGCGCACAGTGATCCCAGGACCCTCACGGAAGGAAACAACCACCATGGCGGTACGGACGTGGTTCATCACCGGCATCAACAGCGGCTTCGGCCGGCAGATGACCGAGCAGCTCCTCGACCGCGGCGATCGCGTCGCCGGCACGGTGCGCAAGCCGGGCTCCGTCGACGACCTGCGGCACAAGTACGGTGAGATGCTCTGGGTCGCGCACCTGGACGTCACCGACCTGCCCGGCGTGCGTGCGACGGTCGACCGCGCGTTCACCGAGCTGGGCCGCATCGACGTGATCGTCAACAACGCCGGCTACGGGCTGTTCGGCGCCGCCGAGGAGCTCACCGACGACCAGGTGATCGCGCAGGTCAGCACGAACCTGCTCGGCTCGATCCAGGTGGTGCGCGCCGCGCTGCCACACCTGAGGGCTCAGGGCGGCGGACGTCTGATCCAGATCTCGACGTACGGCGGTCAGGCCACCAACCCGGGCGCCTCGCTCTACCACGCGGGCAAGTGGGGCATCGAAGGGTTCATGGAGGGCACCGCCCGCGACGTCGCCCCGTTCGGCATCGGCGTGACCATCGTCGAACCCGGCGGGGCGCGGACCGAGTTCCGCTTCGACAGCCTGCAACTGGCCGAGCCCCTGTCCGCGTACGACGGCACCCCGGCGGCGATGGTCCGCGGCGCGAAGGACCGCAGCCGTCCCCCGCTCGGCGACCCGGCGAAGATGGCCGCCCGCATCATCGACAGTGCCGCCCAGATCGAGCCGCAGGAGGAACTGGCCGCGTCCACCGACTGGACCGGCCGGCAGTGACCTCGCTGCCGGGCGGGCGACCGCCCTGCGGTACGCCGACGTCCTGATCAATTACGCCCCGGGGTGAGGCGGCCGCGGGGCAGACCCTGTCTCTTATACACATCT
>KL571293.1:34567-43256 GCA_000715855.1 Actinoplanes liguriensis | reverse complement strand
GGCGGTGCGCAATCCGTGGAAGTCAGTGGTGGTGTCGAGGGCGGTCGGGGAAGTCTCTGATCCTGGCGGTGGCGCCGTGGCCGGCCACATCCGAGTACGGCCAGGCCGAGGTGGCGCCCCACGGGCCCGTGGAGAACGGCACCGAAGCGGAGACGCCGTCGGAGTTCACCAGGTTGAAGGCGCCGCCGACGGTAGCGCCGGTGGGTGTGGTGCCGGCCGGAGTCGAGCCGAGGATCTCGCCGGTGAACAGGGCGTGGAGCGTGACGCCGGGTTTGACCGGGGTGGTGATCACGCTGGTGACGTTGCAGTAGCAGCCGTTTCCGAGGCGGCTCCAGGATTGGAAGCCGGACAGGGCGAAGTGGTCGACCCGCGGGGAGACGGCCAGGACGGGATAGCCGTCGAAGTGGGCGTTCATCTTCCAGACGTGCGGCTGCTTGCCGACCTCGCCGGGGATGTCGAACGGGACGGTCAAGGGGCGCTCGTTCTGGAGGAACGTCACGGTGCCGTACTCGCCGTTCCAGGTGATCTGGGTCTTCTTGAAGTGCTCCAGCCAGATGCCCTGCCAGGTGACGTGATCGCCGTTGACGACGGCACCGGTGCTGCTGCTGGAGGCTCTGGTCCAGTTGGTGGTGGTGTAGCCGTCACCGGAGTTGTTGTTGCTCTGGATCTGGCCCTGATTGAGGAGCACGTGATCCTGGTTGATCAGGTACAGGTTGGTCGAGCCGCTGATCGAGCTGACGTCGCTGAGCGTCGTCGGGTCGGACTTCGATCCGGACCGGTGCGGTTTCTCGCCGATCACGATCTGGTTGGCGGCGAAGGGCACCTGCCCGAGGTCGTCGGCGGCGAACGGGCGGCCGTCGGCGTTGAACTTGGCGAGGACCGAACCCGCGGCGGAGTCCTTGACCACCAGGGTCGAGGTGTTGTCGGCGCGCAGGATCGGGTCACCCAGGCCCATCACGACCGTGTCGCGGTGGGTGACGGTGATCGGGGCGTCGAGGACGTAGGTGCCGGGGCCGAGGAGCAGGTTCTTGCCGCGGGCGAGCGCCGCGTTCATCGTGGCGGCGTTGTCACCCCGGGCGGTGGTCGCGATGTAGAAGCTGCTCAGGGGCAGAGAATCACCCTGCCGGTCGTCGACACCCCAGCTCGGACCCCGTACGTCGAATCGGGCTGATGGTTTGAAGATCTTGAATTTACCGTGGTCGTAGTAGATCCACGGCGCTTCCCGGACCACCGACGCGCGCGCGATCGTGGTGATGTGACCCGGCGCGGTGTACGGGGAGACCCTCCCCGGGCCGAAGTCGTCGCGCGGGGCCCCGAGCGTGCCGTTGAAGACCATGTCGGAGCCGAAACCGCGGTAGCCGCCGATGCTGTCCTGCTGGAAGTAGATGTCGGAGTTGCCGCCGTTGCCCTCGACGCCGGGGCGGTTCAGGCCATCACCGTTGATGACGGTTCCGGTCACGACCGAGTTCGTGATGACGAACCCGTTCGCGACGCCGGGGACGAAGTTGATGGCGGCGGGCTGGGTCACCGGATCGCACGGCGTCTGACACTGGCCGGCGGACTGAGTCACTGGGGAGACGTACAGGTCACCGAGGATGTTGACCCGGCGCAGCGTCGCGGTCTGCGAGGTGTACCAGAGCATTCCGCCGGCCGGGACGCCCGCCTGGATCGGGTTGATCGTCAGGTTCGACATCTGGCTCGGCCGGATCGCGAGGCCGCCGAAGTTGACGCTCAGGGCGCCGTTGATCACGACGTCACACGGCCCGGCGCCGAGGCCGGCGATGACGGTGCCGCTGGCGACCTCGGCCTGGATGACGTTGTCGGTGGTCGCCGTGGCGGGGGTGACCGACGAGTCGCCGTACGTGCCCGGCATGAAGAAGAACTGGCGCTTGCCGTCTGCGGGCGGGGTGGCCCTGAGCGCCGCGTTGATCGCGCTGACCGGCATGGACGCGTCGAAGATCGTGACGTCGGCCCCGAACGGATCGGTCGCCGGCCTGGCCACCTGCTTCGGGGCGGCGGCGCATCGGGGCGTCGCCGCCGTGGCTGGGCTGCCGGTCACGGCCGCCGCGGAAGCGACACAGGTGACCGTCACCGCCGCGTACGCCAGTTTCGATTTGAGGGTCATGTTGGCTCACCTTCTCCGGGTGTGACGTGGCTTACTCAATCACACTCTCGAAGAACGAACAATTTTTTCACCTGTCGAGAACTGCCTGGGCGGAAGACCACAGTAAAGCTCGATTTAAGGGGACTAGTGGGAAGTTTCTGGTCGAAGACGGCGGGCAGCCCGCGCTTCCCCTGCGAGCTCGGCGACCGCGCCGCCGCTCGCTACAGGTCCGGCGCCCAGAACCACCACGGCGCGTCGTCGATGTCGGTGCTGAACGAGCCGAGCCGCTCCCGATAGCGGCGCCGCAGCTGCTTGTGGAGGAAGCCGTGCAGGTCCTTGCCCCGGTACGGCCACTGCTCAGTGAGACGCCACAGCACCCGGCCACCCGGTTCGCGGACCAGAGCGCCGCCGGCGTACCCGAACACCAGGTCGACCGGCTCCTCCCCCGGATAGTCCGGCAGCGCGGCGGCGAACCGGGCGGCCAGCAGATCGAACGGGCGTTGCCGTTCGCGCTGCTCCTCGACCTGCCGGCGGCGATGGTCGGCGAGCGCCCGCTCCACGGTGGCCTCGTCGAGCGGGACACTCACCAGGTCCGTGATCTCCGCGTCCCGCCGGACGGACTCGACCTCGCCGCGGCGGGCGTTCCACGCGGTCCAGTACTCGTAGAGGGTGTTCCCGTCCACCTTGCAGACCGCGCCGTACAGGGTGTCGTCGACGGATCCGCCGTTGCTGCCGAAGACCCGCTTGACCGCCCCCGCGGTGTCGAGCAGGTAGTACGTGCGCGGCGCGACGACCGGATCGCCGGCTTCGGTCAGAACGCGCCCGCCACCGAACGCATCCACCGCCCCCTCGACGAGAATCTCCCCGTCCGGCGTCCTCCAGCCCCGCACCACATCCCCACGGTATCCGCGCGATGACGACGTCCGGCCGTGGTCGCCGCGTTGCGAGCCGATGTTGAGCTTTCTCCGGGAAATGCCTTGTTCCCGGGTACGGGGGTGGGACGCGGACGCGTGACACGTCCGGTCCCACCCATCGAGGTCAGGGCAGGTCGATCGGGCGCAGCACCCGGTCGATGCCGTGGGCGATCTGCTTGTTGCCCTTGTTGATGTCGAACCGGTTGACGCGCGGGTCGCGGTCACTGCGGTCCGCGTCGATCAGCGCGACGCTCTTGCACCAGTGGCCGTAGACGTCGACCTTGATCGACGCGCCGGTGGCGGTCTTGAGGGCGGCGCCGTCGGACTTGAGAGCGGCCTTTCGGTCGACGGTCGCGCCCGGGACCACGTGGTAGAGCAGCACGGTCTCGACGGTGTCGATGCCCAGCCCGGCCACCGCGGTGAACGCGGCCTTCTCGCCCGGCAGGCGCTTGCTGTGCGTGATGTCGGCGACGAGCAGCTCGAACGCTCGGTCGTTGGGCAGGAACGCGGTCAGCGCCGTACGGCCGTCGGTCAGCACCGTGACCGGGCTGGCCGGCTTGGCCTTGAGCACGGCCTGCACCGCCGCGGTCAGGATGTCGTAGTCGCGGCTGTTGCGGTCGAATCCGCTCTTGTCCGCGGTCAGCACCGCGGCCAGGGACTTCGTGCCCAGCGGCTTGGTCTTGGTGTGTGCGGCGGCCGGGGCGGTGGAGAGGGCGGAGGCGACGATCGCGGCGGTGGCTACGGCGGCGGCCCGCTTGCCGACTCGGGTGATCCTCATTGTCATGCGTCCTTTCCGGGTACGGAGGTGGTGGCGTCGGTGCCACCACCCCGTACTTCGCCCGGCCGCCCGCCCGTGGATGCACCTATTTCGTGAGAGTTCCGCGTAACAGGCTGTTACCCGAGTGCGCGGCGTCACCGTCGTGCGGCTCGTCACTGACATCCACCAGGCGATAGCGGTTCAGATCGGTACCCGGCGGCAACGGCAGCACGGCCTTCGGTGTGTCCGGCAGGTTTCCGAGCGCCACCATCTTCGTCAGGTCGTCCGGATCGAGCAGCCACACCTCGTGGAAACCGGTCGTCAACGGCAGATTGCGTACGTCGATGCTCACCTGCCCGTCGGCGAGAACTTGCACATAGCCGCCCGCGCTCGCCGGCACCGTCGCGAGTGGGCTCAGCGTGGCGCGGGCGGTCACCTGTTCGCCCGGCGCACGGCCGGTGAATCTCTCGACGGCGACCGTGCCGGCCACCGCGACGATCGCGGCCGCGGCCGCGGCGAGCACCGGCGTCAGCCAGCGCGACCGGTCCCGGCGACGGCGGGGTCCGGCCAGGGCGACGGCCGGCGCCACGGACACCGGCGCGTCCGGGGGCGAGTCGGCGATGCCGGCCGCGATGCCCTGCCAGATGTGCTCCGGCGGCGCGGGCAGGTCCCGCAGGTCCTGGACCTCGGCGCCGACGGTGGCGACGTCGCGCAGGGACCGCAGCTCCTGCTGGCAGCTCGTGCAGTGTGTCAAGTGATCGGCCTCGGTCAGTTCCTCACGTTCCTCAGAGAGCGCGAGAAGGACCAGCCGATCGGGATCCAAGTGCTGCACCGTCCACCTCCCAACGGCGTCGCAGGTTCGCCATACCCCGCCGGATATGACTTTTGACCGTGCCCAGCGGCAGCCCGGTGACCGCCGCGATCTGTGGATGGGTCAGGTCGTCGAAGAACGCCAGCTCCAGTGTGCGCCGCTGTTCCTCGGGCAACCGTTCCAGCTCGTCGGCGACCACCAGCCGGTCGACGATCCGTTCCGGCGTGTCCTCGACCGGCGTCGCCGGATGGGCCGCCACCGTCTCGGCCTTGCGCTCCTCGCGGGCCGCCGATCGTAAACGGTCCACGGCCTTGCGCCGCGCGATGCCCAGCAGCCAGCCGAGCATGGTGCCGCGCTGCGGATCGAAGCCGTCCCGGCCCGTCCACGCCGCCACGAACGTCAACTGGGTGACGTCCTCGGCGTCGGCCCGATTGCCCAGCAGCCGCTGAGCCAGGTAGAGCACGGCGGCGCCGTGCCGCTCGTACGCCACGCGCAGAGCTGCCTGATCGCCGGCGCGTAACCGCCCGGCGAGCTCGTCGTCGGAGCTCATCGACCTCCCTCCCGCACGTAGGATCCTCCCCGTGATTCGCTGCGAGTGGCCCGAATGGTTGCAGCCGGTCGCGGATCATTGCGGCTGTGCTCGTCGCCCGGACGCGACTGGATAAGCTTCCCGGATGCGGTTGCGCGATGTGGAGCCGACCGACCTGGATGCGTACGTCCGTATGCGCTGCGATCCGGTCATGATGGCCGAACTGGGTGGCCCTCAGACCCCGGAGCGCGTCGCCCATCAGCTCGAACGTGACGTCGAGACGGTTCAGGACGACAGCGCCTGGATCAAGATGATCCTGTCCCCGGACGGGGAGCGGGTGGCCGGCACGGTGACCCTGTACTCCCACGAAGGCATGTCCGAGATCGGCTGGATGGTGCTGCCGGAGTTCCAAGGCCGGGGCTTGGCCGGCGAGGCGGTTCGCGCGGTTCTCGGCCTGGCCCGGGCCGATGGGCGGTGGGGACCGATCCACGCCTTCCCGAGCAGGACGAATGCGGCTTCGAACGCCATCTGCCGCTCCGCCGGTTTCACGCTCGCCGGTGCGGAGGAAACGGCCTTCGCGGGGAGTATCTTCCCGACCAATCATTGGATTCTCGATCCATCAGATCTGCACGCCTGAATACACCTCGACGTCATAGAGCAGCCGGACAGGCTCGCCGTTCGTGACGCCGACGAAGAGTGGTTCGCCGGCCGGAGTCCAGCCCCGTCGCCAGACTTCGGCGCGGGCGGCTTCGCGTGACTCGTGATGGACCTTGTCCCTCTGATGCATTTCCAGGACTCGGCGTGCTGTTGCCCGGTCGCTCTCCAGCTGAATACGCACCAACGGCATAGCGGTACCTCCGAACCTCAACTTAACGCCGTACATCTGCCTTTACAACGTTAAATCAAGGATCGGATCGCGTACGCTGAGACGGGTGCAGGCAGCAGAATCGAGGACACCGGACGGGCGGCATGCAAGCGAGGCCGCGTCGATCTGGCTGCGCGCCGAGACGCCGTCGTCACGACCATCGCCGCTGACCCGGGACCGCATCGTGAACGAGGCGGTGAAGATCCTCGACGAGCACGGGGTTGCCGGCCTGACCATGCGACGCCTCGCCGAGGGCCTCGACGTCACCGCCACCGCCCTGTACTGGCACGTGAACGTCAAAGAAGACGTCCTGGACCTGGCACTCGATCACATCTTCGGTGAGGTGCCGCTCTCCGACCCCACCCCGGACTGGCGGAACGACGTCCGGCAGTTGATGCACGACTGGCGAGCTGTCATGCTCCGGCATCTCTGGGCGCCCAGCCTGATCGGCCGGCCCATGCTCGGTCCCCGCGTCCTCGCCCGCACCGAGCACCTTCAATCAGCACTGATCCGCGGCGGTCTCGCCGACCGCGACCTGGCAGTGACAACCCGCCTGCTGGCGAACTACGTGATCGGCGCGGCGCTCACCGAAGCGACACTCCTCCAGAGCGCCGGCCGGGAAGGCCACGCCCAGCTCCGCCGCCACATCACCGTCAACGCGGACCTGTACCCCGCCCTCAACGCTTCCGGCCACCTCGACGCCAACCGCTGGAACGACACCGAGTTGTTCGACCGCGGCCTCGACGTCATCCTCTCCACCACCCCACACCCCGACGCCTAACACCGGGCAACCCACCGACAACCGCATCCGCTCGGTCAGCGTCGCGCACATCTGCCCGAACGGGCGCCCTCCCCCGAAACGCTGGAGTTCGAGCGGCGCCCAAGCCCGGCACAAAATCGCGCAACCCGCCACCTCGGGGTGCCTCTGCAGCCATCCGTCTGTGTTCCTGTGGTCGTCGGCATCCCGTGCGGGAGTTACTGCTGATCGGCCGTGGAGCCGCGGCGCGGTCAGATCGGCTTTCTCGGGACGCGTGGCCAGCGGTTGGTTCGCTCGTGGCCGTCGACGTCGTTGAACGTCACCTTGGCGTACGTCTCGATGAGGTGGGGCTTCTGGGCGTAGTCGATCAGCAGGTGCCGGCGCCATGTCCGCTCGCCGCCGCCGACGACGACCGGCGCCAGCAGGGTCAGCGTGTCCGTCGGCGGGTCGGTGACCCCACCGGTGCGAAGTCTTACGACGTTGCACGGGAACGTCCACCGAATCCGTACGTCGTCGATGGGTAACCGGCCCGGATTGGCCAGGACCACTTCGTACACCCATGTGGACGTGCCGTCCTTGTGCTCCTGGTGGCTGGGGGCTTCCACCGGTCGCCACGAGACGGCCACACCGTCCAGGACGACGCGACGATCGTGACGGGCCTGCCGGTTGAGCAGCCACACCTGATAGCCCGTGAACAGTAATCCGATCGCCGCCGCGATGCTGGAAGCCAGCGCGATTCGATCCGCCATCCGCTTACTCCCTTCGGGCACGACAGCAACTGATCAGGGCTCGTTGCGGGTGGTGAGGCGGGCGGCTATGCGGTCGACGGCCTGTTTGGCTTCGACCAGGCCTACGCCGTTCTGCTTCCGGTAGAGGCGGACGGCTTCGATCATCCGGCCGTTCTCCAAGTGGTGGATGACCTCGGCCTCACCCGGGGAGGCGATGCCCAGGTGGTCCATGATCAGGTCGAGTTTGCGGTGGACGGCGGCGAGCTGGGTTGTGGAGCTGCGGCTCTCCTGGAACCAGGCGCCGGCCGCGGCGGCGAGGGAGCCGATCGTGGCGATGACTAGCAGGGCTGCTTCCCACGGGTCCATCGATACATCCAAGCAGCGTTGCGCAAGCTATTCACGGGCGAAGTCGGCCGGAGCCTCGGCTGCCTTCGCCCGGAAGGCTTTGCCCAGGAGATCGGTCCCGCCGTCCACCAGGTCGTGGAAGGCGATGTCGTCCGAATCCCAGTCGGGGTCTTCGCTGTTCAGGAGGGCATCGTCGAGCATGGCAGCGGCCTCGGTCATCGCGAAGTAGCGCAGGGCGGTGATTGCGCGCCGGATGCGGAACGGCTCGTTGGCCTCCAGTGCGAAGAACAGGCCACCGCCCATCGCCGAGTTGTAGACGCGCATCAGGTGGGCCAGATGCTCGATACCGGGTGGGGTGCCGTCGGGCACAGCGCCCTCGATGCCGTAGTCGTTGGCTTCGTCCCAGATGAGGTCGAGGCCGTCCGGCCCGTCGTGCCCGTGCGCGAGGACCTGCGTCAGCGCGGCGATCGTGTCGTGGGCCTCGGCGGCGGCCGGGCCGCTCGTCCGTGCCCGAAGCCAGGGACCCGCGGCGAGGAGATAGGCCTCCCGCGCGCTACCGGCCAGGTCTCGTAACGGCGGGATCAGCCGGGCGTCGGACGGAAGACCGAGATCGAACTGATGGCCCCCGGGCAGGACCGCCGCGACGAGAGCCGCCGCGGCCACGATCTCGTCCGGGGAGAGCAGGTCCGGGCTCTCCTTCACCAGTAGGAAGGTGCGCCTGAGTACGGCTTGCCGCTCATGGGGAGGATGACCGGCGATCTCGTTCAGCAAGTTCATGGCTCTGTCGCCGGAGAACGGGCCGGCCTTGGACGTTTTCACGGGTGTTGCTCCTCGAACGGGTTTTGTGGGGTGACCGTGCCCCGCCACGGAGGCCGCCCT
>KL571293.1:33716-34292 GCA_000715855.1 Actinoplanes liguriensis | reverse complement strand
CACAGCGGAGATGGGAAATCATGAATTTGATGGTGATCTCAAAGCTTCGGCGAGTTGGGCTCGATTGTCGATGCCGAGCTTGAGAAATGCCTTGTAGAGGTGGGCTGGTGGTGGGTTCTTCATGCCGTTGCCGGGGCGGTGACCCGCCGGAGAAGGACGTGGCAGATCGGGTACAGCAGAGCGCCGTCGAGATAGTGGCAGAACATCGCACCCAGGTATGACGGGCCGCCCCAGGCGTTGCGGGGGAAGTTCGGGTCCAGCCCGGCGAAGACCTGCATACCGATGCGCCAGGCCATGTACACCTCCAGCAGCACGAGGAACCCGACGGCCAAGCACCGCAGCACACTCAGGACGCCGAAGCCGGACCGGAACGTGGCCCTGATCCGGGCCGCGATCGGGCGTCCGAGCGGCGCGAAGATCACTTTCCAGCCGAGTGGACTACGACGGGATGCCACCACGAACCAGACCGCCACCACGGCGAGGACGACGAGATGCGGAAGCCACGCCGCGGTACCGGCGATCTGCGGTTCAAGCTGGTCGGAGCGGTTGAGGTAGATCCTGTCTCTTATACACATC
>KL571293.1:32945-33558 GCA_000715855.1 Actinoplanes liguriensis | reverse complement strand
CGGGAGAGCTGCAGCCGGTGGTTTGTCATGGCCTGAACACTCGGCCACAGGGTCCGGTTCGCGCGTCGCTCTCCAGCATGATCCGGAAGCCACCCTGTCATTCCCGAGCATGACGCTCGGATCGATCCGCCTCGCTACCGTGCTCCCTATGCGACTGCGCCGGACCGACCTGCCGCCGCCCGATCTGCTCGACATCGCTCTCGCGGCCGGGTCGTTCGGGCTGTTCACACTTCCGGTGCTGATCCGTGGTTCCGGGCACAGCCCGACGGCGGCGATCGTCCTGTTCGGCGCTGCCGCGGCCGCGCCACTGCTGGTACGCCGGGCGGCGCCGGTGCCGGTGCTGATCACGGTGTCACTGGTCCTCGCCGGTGCGGCGCTGGCCGACGTCGGGTTCACCGTGTTCCACAGCAACGCCGGCCCGGCGCTGGGGATAGCGGTGCTGACCGTGGCCGACCGGCTCCCGCGCGCCGTGTCGCTGCGGGCCGGTGTGGCCGCGGCCGGGCTGGTCACCGTGGCGGAACTGATCGCTATGCAGTTGCATCCGGCCACCGGGCAGAACGCGATCCAACTGGTTCTCGCGATCCCGGCCTGGTTGATCGCTGTCTCTTATACA
>KL571293.1:30196-32722 GCA_000715855.1 Actinoplanes liguriensis | reverse complement strand
GATGTGTATAAGAGACAGGGAAGAGCGCGCCCGCGAGGCTGAGCGCCGGGTCCGCGCCGAGGAGCGGGTGCGGGTGTCAGCGGACGTCCACGACATCGTGTCGCACACGCTGAGCATGATCGCGGTGCGATCGGGCGTCGCGCGGATGGTGCTGGAACAACGGCCGGACGAGGCCCTGGCCGCGCTGTCAGCGATCGAGACGGCCAGCCGGAGCGCCCTGGACGAGCTGCGAGCGGTGCTGCATTCGTTGCGGGACGCCCCCGGTGACCTGTTGGGCACGGGCGGGCCGCTGACAGCCGGCCCCGCCGTCGAACGGCCGACGCTCGACCACATCCGGTCGCTCGTGGAGCGGTTGTGCGACGACGGATATCCGATCACGCTGGCGCTGGCCACGGATGCCGGCGCACCGCCGTCGGTCGAGGAGTCGGCCTATCGTGTCGTGCAGGAGGCCCTGACGAACGTGGTACGGCACGCCGGCCGGGTGGCAACCTCCGTCGACGTCGGACGCGGGCCGGAAGGGTTGGACATCTCGGTGCTCAACGACGCCCCGATCATCGACGCGCCCGGCGCCGGTCAGGGCACCGGGCACGGCCTGGCCGGGATGCGGGAGCGGGTCGCCCTGCACGAAGGCACGGTCGCCGCGGGACCGCGCCCGGACGGGGGCTACGCCCTGCGCGTTCATTTCCCGCTGCCACCGATCGACCGGTCCGGACACGCCGGCCGGACCGAAGCGATGCGCCGTGCTTGACCTCGAAGCCGGCAGCGGCGGCACGACCGTACCGGTCCGGGTTCTGGTCGTGGACGACGAAGCGCTGGTACGAGCCGGATTCCGGGTGCTCCTGGAGACCTCACCGGGGCTCACGGTGGTCGGCGAGGCCGCCGACGGGGTCGCCGCGGTCCGGCAGTGCCGGGCGCTGCGGCCGGACGTCCTGCTCATGGACATCCGGATGCCGGTCATGGACGGTCTCGAAGCCACCCGGCACATCGCCGCCGACACCGGTATCGACGCCCGCGTGCTGATCGTCACGACGTTCGGGGAGGACGAGCACGTCTTCGCCGCCCTGCGCGCCGGAGCGAGCGGCTTCGTCCTCAAGGACACCCCGCCGGAAGATCTGCTCAGCGCCATCCGGATCGTTGCCGGTGGAGACGCGCTGCTGACCCCGAAGGTGACCACCCGGCTGGTCGCGGAGTTCGTGCGAGCCACCTCCGGCCGCGGCACCCCGGCAACCGCACAGGACGAGCTCCACGATCTGACCGAGCGCGAACGTGAGGTTCTCATCCAGGTCGCGGCCGGCAGATCGAACGGCGAGATCGCCGATCACTTCACCATCAGCCTCAACACGGTGAAGACCCACGTGAGCCGGTTGTTGTTCAAACTGTCGGCCCGTGACCGAGCCCAACTCGTCGTATGCGCCTACGAATGCGGTTTGGTGGTGCCCGGGAGATGAGGCTCGTCGACGAGACGGGCTTCCGTGATCCGTTCGCGTGACCGCGTCCGGACCGGGCTGCGGGAGGCCTCGGTGGGAAGGCGCGGGGAAATAGCCGGGTGGGTGGCGATGTTGAGGCTGGTGCGCGAGGCGGGATCGAGCGCCCGTGCGGAAAGAGGTCAGCGTCATGAAGGTTCGCAGTTCTCTGCGTTCGTTGAAGAGCAAGCCGGGCAGTGTCCTCACCCGGCGCCGCGGGCGTCAGATCGTGATCAACACGAAGAATCCGCGGTGGAACGGCCGCCAGGGCTGATCCACCCGCGACGACTTTTCAGGAAGGCCGGAGCATCCCGTCAGCGGGGGCTCCGGCCTTCCTCGTGAGTCGGCGGCTCCGGGAGCGGGCGACTCAGCCGGGACTGCTCGGAACCCCGTCCGACCAGCTCGTCCGCGGACTCCGCAAGATCAAATGGCACTCAGGGGCAGCGCGACTCCGGAGGTCGCTGTAGAACGAGGGGATGACGCCAGAGGAAGCAGCGGCGGCGACCCGACCGGCGATCGTGGAGATGGGCGCGGCGTTCGGTGACGACGGCGAGTTCCTGGCGCACGCCGGCCGGCTGGGCTTCGGGACCGACCGGTGGCCGCTGTACTTCGGGGGCCGCGCCGGGGTGCTCGGTGCGGTTCCCGCCGAGGTGGTCGCGGCAGCCTGCGGGTTCTTCGCCCCGGAACTGGCCGGGCCGGCGTGGGAGGCCGCGGTCGCGACGGGGCGGCTCGGCGAGATCGTGCGGCTGGACGTCGAGCTGTGCGCGCGATGGGCGGACCGGAACCTCGCCGGCATGCGCGGTCTGGACCGGGCGGTCGACCTGACCACGAGAGTGGTGGACGCGGCCGACCCGGCGGGACGGGTGCTCTTCGCGGCCTGGCGGGCGCTGCCCGAGCCGGATGCGCGGCCGGCTACCCGGCTGGCGCTGAACCTGCTGCGCCTGCGAGAACATCGCGGGTCCTCGCACCTGATGGCGGTGACCGCGGAGGGGCTCACCCCGCTGGCCGCGATCCTGGCCGGGCCCGGCGCGCGCAAGGCCCGGGCCTGTCTCTTATACACATC
>KL571293.1:29786-29967 GCA_000715855.1 Actinoplanes liguriensis | reverse complement strand
GCGCGAGCCCTACCCGGTGCCGTCACCGCGGGACGCGGCCCGTCTGGTCGCCGCCGAGCGTCGCACGGAGGTGATCGCCGGGTGGGCGTACGCGGTCCTGAGCCCGGAGGAACGGGCCGAGCTGGCCACGCTGCTCGACGAGGCGTACCGGCGGTGGCGTGCCGCGGCGGTGGCGGACACT
>KL571293.1:28902-29524 GCA_000715855.1 Actinoplanes liguriensis | reverse complement strand
AGAGATGTGTATAAGAGACAGCCGTGATGCCGGCCAGGTCGATGGAGACGATAACCGGGTCCGGGGACCTTCACCGCCCCGGACAACGTGGTGCTCGTCGCCGGGCCAGGATGGCCGGCCTGATCCCGGCCTGAACCTCCGGTGGTGCGCGGTAGCGCTCACGTCCCGGGCGTACCTGCCGATGGAAGAATCGTCAGACTTTCGTCTGGCACACCCGTGGCGCGACCGGGCTGCCGGTCAGAGTGGAACAGACATGAAGAACATGACCATCGCGCGGCGGCTGGGGGCCGGCTTCCTCGTGGTCATCCTTGCCATGGTCGCCCTGGTCATCGTCGGGGTCTACCAGGTGGACCGGATCGACAACAAACTGAGCATCATCAACGACCAGAACGCGGTCAAACAGCGGTACGCGATCAACTTCCGTGGAAGCGTTCACGACCGCGCCATCGCGGTGCGTGACGTGGTGCTCGCCACCACCAGCGCGGAGGTGCAGACCGAGGTCGACCTGATCGAGGCGCTCGCCACGAAGTACGCCGCGTCGGAGACGAGGATGAACGCGATCTTCGGCGACGCGTCCGCCGTCAGCGACGCCGAGAAGACGGCGTTCGCCGACATCAACGCC
>KL571293.1:28165-28652 GCA_000715855.1 Actinoplanes liguriensis | reverse complement strand
TGTGTATAAGAGACAGGGTGATGGCCGCGGTCGCCGAAGGTGACCTCACCCGGCGCCTGGCGGTGCGATCCGGCGACGAGGTCGGCACGATGAGCCGCTCGATCAATACCGCCCTCGACGCCGTCCGCAGCGCCATGAGCCGGCTCGCCACCGGTGCGGACACCCTGACCGCTGCCAGCGACCGCATGCGGGATCTGGCGGGCCGGCTGGCCGACGGCGCGCAACAGTCCTCCGAGCAGGCCGACATCGTCGCCGTGTCCGCCGATGAGGTCTCCCGCAACGTGAACACCGTCGCCTCGGGCGCCGAACAGATGGGCGCGTCGATCCGGGCGATCTCGCACAGCGCCAACGATGCCGTCACCATCGCCGGGCGGGCCGTGACGGCGGTGCAGACCACGACGACCACCATGTCCCGGCTCGGTACGTCCAGTCGTGAGATCGGCGACGTGGTCAAGGCCATCACCAGCATCGCCGAGCAGACCAACCT
>KL571293.1:27259-27908 GCA_000715855.1 Actinoplanes liguriensis | reverse complement strand
CAACGCCACCATCGAGGCCGCCCGCGCCGGAGAGTCCGGCAAGGGGTTCGCCGTCGTCGCCGGCGAGGTCAAGGATCTCAGCCAGGAAACCGCCCGGGCCACCGAGGACATCGCCCGGCGGGTCCAGGCCATCCAGGCCGACACCGCCAACGCGGTCGTGGCGATCCAGGAGGTCGCCGAGGTCATCGGGAAGATCAACGAGTACCAGACCACCATCGCCTCGGCGGTCGAGGAGCAGAACACCACCACCAACGAGATCAACCGCAGCGTCACCGAGGCAGCCGGCGGCGCCAGCCAGATCGCGGCGAACATCGGCAACGTCGCCACGGTCGCCCGGACCACCACCGACCTGGTCCACCAGACCGGGCAGGCAACCAGCGAGCTCACTCAGGCAAGCGCCGAGCTCCGCGGCCTCGTCGCCGCTTTCCGGCTCTGACCATCGAGGCCCGCGTTTCCCCGGCAATGCTTCCAGACCGGGGAAACGCGGGTCTCGCGGCAGCATGCACGTCGCTCGACGGCACGCCGGCCTGAGCACACGTCCGTCACAACCACAGGCCGTGCCCGGTCTCTACCGGCATGGAGCACATTCTCGAACCGGCGGCGCGGAAGCTCGCCGGCACCACCGCGCCCGGCTCCCCCGCGGCGCTGA
>KL571293.1:24689-27024 GCA_000715855.1 Actinoplanes liguriensis | reverse complement strand
GTGGGTGCTGGCCGCGACGGTCGGCGGCTCGGCCATCGCCACCATCAACACGACGGTCGTCGGCATCGCGCTGCCGGCGATCGGCCGCGAGTTCCACACCGGGCTGTCCGTCCTGCAGTGGGTCGTCACCGCGTACACGCTGACGCTGGCCGGCCTGCTGCTGGTCGCCGGAGCGCTGGGTGACCGGTACGGCCGCCGGCGCGTCTTCACGATCGGCGTCGTGTGGTTCGCCGTCGCCTCCCTGCTGTCCTGCCTGGCGTGGAACCCGCCGGCCCTGATCGCGGCACAGGCGCTGCAGGGGGTCGGCGCGGCGCTGCTGACCCCGGGCAGCCTCGCGATTCTGGAGGCCGTCTTCGTGCCGGAAGACCGGGGCAAGGCGATCGGCGCCTGGTCCGGGTTGAGCGGGGTGGCCGGCGCGATCGGGCCGTTCCTCGGTGGATGGCTCGTCCAGGCGGCGTCCTGGCGACTGATCTTCGCGATCAGCCTGCCGATCGCCGTGGCCGTCGTCGTCGTGGCGCGCCGGCACATCCCGGAGTCCCACGACCCGGCGGCGACCGGGCGAGTCGACCTGACCGGCGGCACCGCGGTCACCCTGGGGCTGGTGGGGCTCACCTACGGACTCATCCAGGGATCGGCTCTCGGCTGGGGCAGCGTGCCGGTGATCGCCGCGCTGACGCTGGGCTGCGCGCTGCTGGCAGTCTTCGTCGGGTGGGAACGTCGCGCCAGGACGCCGATCCTGCCGCTGCACCTGTTCTCCTCGGCGCAGTTCAGCGCCATGAACATGGTGACCTTCATCGTGTACGGGGCCCTCGGCGGAGCCTTGTTCCTGCTCCCGCTGGAGTTGCAGCAGGTCTCCGGGTACACGCCGCTGCAGGCCGGGATGTCGTTGCTGCCGATCACGGTCGTCATGCTGCTGCTGTCGGCGCGTTCCGGGGCCGTCGCCGCCCGGATCGGCCCGCGACCGCAGATGACCGCCGGTCCCGTCCTCATCGGACTCGGCCTGGCGCTGTTCACGCGGATCGGGCCGGACGCGGCGTACTTCACGCAGGTCTTGCCGGCCGTGACCGTCCTCGGTCTCGGGCTGGCCGTGACGGTGTCGCCGCTGACCGCCACCGTGCTGGCCGCCGTCCCGGCACGGCACGCGGGCGTGGCGTCGGCGGTGAACAACGACGTCGCCCGCGCCGCGTCCCTGATCGCCGTCGCGGTCCTGCCCGCGGTGGCGGGCATCTCCGAGGCCGCCTATCTGCATCCGTCGCAGTTCGTGGCCAGTTTCCACCGGGCCGCCGTCATCTGCGCCGGGCTGTGCCTGCTCGCCGGAGCCCTCGCCGCCGTCACGGTCAGGAACGATGACCGGGCCCTCGGTGCGCATCCGCGGCACGGTCAGCTGGACGCCCCGCCGCTGCGCGGCGCCCACCGGGCATGAAAGGAGGCGGCCACCCGGATCGGGTGGCCGCCTCCTTGGCCAGCGGCCGACGAGGCCAGCGGCCGGCGACGCTCACGGCTGCGCTCCCTCGTCGATCCAGCGGCGGAGGAGGGCCGTGTCCGATTCCGGCCACGGGCCGTCGCACGGCATGGCTCCCCCGGCGAGCGCCCCGTAGATGGCTTCCGCGTTCCGGCGGACGTCGTCGGCGGACCACAGGTCGAACATGCCGAGCATCGCGTTGCGGTCCTTGTCCCGGAACAGGGACCTGATGTCGGTGGCGAAACCGAGTGGCGACGGCATGGCCGCTCAGGCCTTCACACGGCGGTCGCGGCGGGCCGCCAGCTCGTCCTCGTCGACGAGGACGAGCATCTGCCGGCGCGGGTCGCAGAGCATGGTGACGACGAACCGCAGCGGGATGTCGTCGCGGTTGTTGCCGTCCGAGTAATGGATCACGTCCCCGCCCGGCTCCCAGAACGCCTCTCCGGCGCGGATCACGCGGGGCGCCTGTCCTTCGAGCTCGAAGAGCATCTCTCCCTCGATCACGTAGCCGAAGGCCGGTCCCGGGTGCCGGTGCGGCGGGCTGCCCGGATCGCCGGCGGGGAACTCCACGACGATGGTCATCGCGTGCGCTCCCGCGGGAATGGACGGGGGCGAGACCTCCTGGACTACGGTGACCGCCGTCTGCCAGACGCTCGAGCGCGGTTCGACGTTCGACATCAAGGACCTCCTGATCGATGGGTGAGCTTCTCGGCTCACCGCAATGACCGGACAGCCCCGCGCGTTGTGACAGCGACCGGCGCGGCTGCACGTTTGGGCTGATCAGGTAGTACCGGTCGGTGGAACAGAGCGACCTAAAAGATCTTGTACGCGTCAGTCGTCGCCTGGTGGGATGACCGCTGTCTCTTATACACA
>KL571293.1:24201-24438 GCA_000715855.1 Actinoplanes liguriensis | reverse complement strand
CGCCTCCCTCGCGCCATCAGAGATGTGTATAAGAGACAGGTGTGATCCCAAGTGAAGACTCTCCGGGCGCTGATCATGGCGGCCCTGGTGGCGGGCGTCATGGTGGTGGAGCCGGTCGCGGCTCGCGCCGACGGTCCCCATGTCCTGCCGAGCGACCCGTCGGCCTACGACGGACCCGCGGTGGCCGGTCCGGCGTTCCACGCCGACGCCGCCGACCCGACCGCGACCGCCGGATGT
>KL571293.1:21455-23909 GCA_000715855.1 Actinoplanes liguriensis | reverse complement strand
GTGCCGGACGGCGAGCCGATCGTCGTCACCATCGGCACGGCCGCGCCGTTCACGGTCGGCACCATCAGCGCGGCGACCTGGAAGAACCCACCGGTCACCGACCCGACCTGGCGCCTCACCTTCCAGGGCCTGCTGTGGATGAAGCCGCTCGCCCGGCGCGCGGCCCAGGACGGTCAGCAGGAGTCGCTGGCCGCGCTGGTCGCCCAGGCGGTCCAGCTGCACCGGGTCGACCCGGACCCGGGCGCCAACGTGTCCGGCTGGGACGAGGGCACCGCGCTGCGCCGGCTGGAGACCGAGAACTGCCTCTACAGCCTGACCAGGTCGGCGGCGCTGGTCCCGGGCATGACCGCGGACGCGGCGGTGCTGCTCGGCAAGCGCTACTACGGACCGCCGTACGCCGCGGTGCACAACCACGGGCTGCTGGCCAACCTCCGGCTCGTCCGAGCCGGTGACCTGCTGGGCCGGGCGGACTGGAAGTCTGCCGCGATCAAGCGGATGACCGCCGAGGCCCCGCTCGCGTTCTCCACGGCCGGCCTCACGTTCGAGCAGGCCTCCGGCTATCAGGGCGTCAACGCGAACCTGTGGGAGCAGGCCGCCGGGGTGCTCGCCGCGTCCCCCGGCACCGAGTCGGCCGTGGCCACGCTCCGCAAGACCGTCGCCGCGGCGTGGAACGCCTTCGCGTGGGAGACCGAACCCGACGGCAGGATCGTGCAGATCGGCGACTCCGAGGAGATCGCCGGCCGGGCCGGCTCCGGCACCGCGCGGACGCTGCGCGACGACCAGACCGGGACCATCGCCGGCCGGTGGTCCTGGACCGACGAGCTGACCAGCTACTACACCATCAGGTACGGCCCGTCGCGGCGCGCGCACGGCCAGGAGGACCGGGCCGGCGGCGTCACCTGGAGCACCCTGGGCACGCGGGTGCTCGTCGGGCCGGGCAAATACACCTACGACAAGGCCTCCGCCTGGTACACCTGGCAGGTCGGCCCGGACAGCCACAACGTCGCGATCCCCAAGGGCGGCGCCGTGAAGGCCGGGAGGACCGCGAAGGTGAGAACGTCGAAGGTGCAGGCTTCCGCACACGCCTGGACGATCGTCGACGACATCTACAACATCCCGCACACGCGCAGCGTCAACGTCAGCCGCGACGCGCATCGGCTGCAGGTCAGCGACGTGTTCTCGAAGTCCGCGCTGTGGCGGCAGCACTGGCATCTCGACCCCGGCTGGACGCTGGTGTCCGGCAAGGTCGACGGCACCGCGCTGACCTTCCAGCACACGTCCGGGCGCCGGCTCACGGTGACCACGACCGGGCGGGTGTCGGGCATCGTGAAGGGCCGGACCAGCTCGATCGGCGGCTGGCACTTCCCGTCCTTCGGCACCCGGACCCAGGCCATCGACCTGCAGATCCGCTCCAACGGCACCAGGGCCACGGTCACCACCTTCACCGTGAAGTAGCCCGGGCCGGCCGGGCGCCGGACACCCCGTACGCGCAAATGATCTTGACCTGCCCGGTGTGTCCCGGCCGTCAGCCGACCGGGACCGCCGTGGTCATCTTGACGAAGCGGTCGACCCGGGCGCGGACCTCGGGGTTCACGTTGACGAACAGCAGCCGCACGTCGCCGGGCTCCTCGCCGCCGGCCCGCACCTGGCAGGTGAACGCGGCCAGCCCGTCCGGCAGGTCGATCTCCACCTCGATCAGGGCGTCCCGTTCCAGGTCCTCGACGAGCCGCATCAGCATGTCGTCGCTCACCTCGTCGAGGTCGACGGTCACGTGTGCTCCGCCGGCGGACAGGTCGACCGTCCAGCCCGGGAACAGCTGCCCGGACGGGAGCCGCACCGCGGCCGGCAGCTCCACGTGGGCCCGTTCGCTGCGGCGGCGCTGGATGCTGCCGGCGGCCCCGTCGACCCGGAGGTAGACGCCGGGCAGACCGCCCGGCGGCGCGGCGATCACCGTCCCGTCGATGCTGCATCCGCGGTTGTTCTGCGTCCACAGCAGGGTGGCGTCGATGCCGACCATCGCGAACCCGGTCAGCCCGAGGTGCAGGGTGCCGTCCGCCTGCCGGGTGACCCGGCAGGTCCGTGCCTCGCCCCCGCCGAGCGAAACACTGACCAACGGCACAGCCCACGGCTGCGGCTGCTCCAACGTCGCACTCATGCCCCGCCCGTCCCTTCCCGGTAACCTCGCGTGAGCCGCCCAGGGGCCGCTGTCCATGCCGCCTTGATATCGGCAACGCACGGCAGGTATGAAGGTCCGGGTGCGCCCTCGTGATGACTGACCTTTTCCCGACGGGCCGGCGAGGGAAGGACACCACGATGACCGACGACGTGCCTGCCGATCTGCTGGAGATCGTCGAGGCGCTGCTGCCCGGCGTCTCGCTCGGCGCGGCGCGGCTCGCCGGGCACGGCAACATCCATCATGTCGTCCTGCTTCCCGGTGTCGCCGCCGTGCGGATC
>KL571293.1:18328-21305 GCA_000715855.1 Actinoplanes liguriensis | reverse complement strand
CGCGGGACCTGCCGCGGCGGATGCGGGTGCTCCGGGCGATCGCGGGCGCCGGGCTGCCGTTCGCGGTGCCGGAGCCGTTGACCCCGGTGATGACGTTCGGCGACCGCGCGGCCGCCGCAATCTCCTGGATTCCCGGCGCCGGATGGCCGGAGGGCAAGGGTGATCCGCGCGGGATCGGCGAGCTTCTCGCCGGCTTGCGGGAGTTGCCGCTCACGCCGGAGCTCAGGACGGTCCTGTCAGTCCCGCGCGGCTGGGCCGGGATCCTGGCGGACGACGTCATTCCGCGACTGCCGGAGAAGTGGCGCGACGAGGGCCGGCGGCGCCTCGATCGGGCGCTGGCCCTCGAACCCGTCGAGGTTGCGCTGGTGCACGCCGACCTGGGCGCCGAGAACGTGCACTGGGATGGGGACGGCCGGTTGATCGGCGTCCTGGACTGGGATCTGGCTCTCGCGTTCGATCCGGCGCTCGACGCGGCCTGCATGGCCTGGCACGGCTGGGACAACATTCGAGAAGCCGTCGACGGTACGACATTTCGGCGCGCCCAGATCTGGGATGCGCTGTTCGGCGTCGAGCACCTGGTCGCGGTCCTCGACGGCCGGCCTCTGGCGAACGTCGGCAGCTACGTGGAGCACATCGTCGCCTGGCTGGAGCGCAACGCGGAATGATGCCGCGCGGGGAGCGTCCCCCGCGCGGCATCGACCGGGGTCAGGACTTGACGAACCCGATGTTCTCGTACGTGACGCTGGCGAAGCCCTTGGCGCCGAAGTTGGCGAGCGTCTTCTTGGTGGCGATCAGCTCCGGGCGCTGGTAGAGGGTCAGCGAGTGAACCTCCTGCCAGATCAGGGCGTCGGCCTGGTTGGCCAGGGTGGTCACCTTGGCCGGGTCGAGCTCGGCGGTCGCCTCGCTGAACACCTTGTCCAGCTCGGGCGAGCCGATCCGTGCGTAGTTCTGCTGGACGTCCAGCTCACCCTTGGCGTTCTTGGTGGGCTCGGCGTAGATCGACTTGTTCGAGCTGACCGGGAACTGGGTGCCGATCCAGGAGAAGACCGTCATGTCGAAGTCGCCGGGGGTGATGTACTTGTCGAAGAAGTCGTCGACCGGGACCGCGTTGATCTTCACCTTCACGCCGACCTGGGCGAGCATGTTCTGCACCAGCTGGGACTCCTGCTGGGAGGACTTGACCCCGGTCGGGATGACGAAGTTGATCTCCAGGTTCTTGCCGTCCTTCTGCCGGACGTCGCCGTTGAGCTTCCAGCCCGCGGCGTCGAGGTTCGCCTTCGACTTCTCCAGGTCGTACTTGCCGACGTCGCCGGAGTTGTCCTGGTAGCCGGCCTGATTCGACATGTAGATGTGGTTGTTCAACGCGGACGGCGTGATGCCGAGCGGGCCGAGCAGCGCCTTGGCGATGGCGGTCCGGTCGATCGCCTCGGCGACCGCCTGACGCACCTTGACATCGGAGAGGGCGGCGCTGGTGCCGTTGATGGTGATGTGCCGGAAGTTCGGACCGGCCGCCTGCCGGATCTCGGCCGTGCTGATCTGCTTCGCGCGCTGGTAGGCATCCGCGTCGGAGCCGATGTCGACCGCGTCGATCTCGCCGTTGGCCAGCGCGTCGACCTGTGCGCTCGAGTCGACCGCCCGGTAGACGATCTTGTCGAGCTTGGCCGGGTCACCCCACCACTTGTCGTTGCGGACCAGCGTGACGGTCTTCGCGGTCGCGTCCACCGAGCTGAACTTGAACGGACCGGCCGTGGTCGCCAGCGGCTGCTTCGCCCAGCCCTCGTTGAAGACCTTCGGGTCCTTGTTCGTGGACGCCGGGTAGAACGGGGTGAACAGCGACTGCCAGTCGGCGTACTTGGTCTTGAAGGTGACGATCGCCTCGCGGTCGTCCTTGCCCTTCTCGACGTTCTCGATGTCCTCGTAGCCGTTGGCCGACGAGATGTTGTAGGCCTTGTCCGTGCCGTTGGACGACTTCCACTGCCAGTAGAGGTCCTCCCAGGTGATGGGAGTGCCGTCGTCCCAGGCCGCCTTCGGGTTGAGCTCGAACGTGACGACCTGCTTCGGGTCGGTCTTGAGCACCGGCTCCGAGGCGAGGTAGTTCTTGTTCCAGACCGGCTTGGCGTCCGCTTCGTAGGTGAACAGCTGCGGCAGCAGGGCCTTGATGACGTGGTCCGAGTCGTCGAGCGTGCCGTCCAGCTGGAAGTAGTTGAAGTTCGCCGGGAACTCGCTCATCGGCCAGGTGAAGGTGCCACCGTCCTGGAGCGCGTCACGCGACTGCGGGTTGATCTGATTCTCGCTCGCCTTGGGCGGCGGCGCCGCCTGGTCGGTGCTCTTGTCGGTCGACCCGCTACAGGCCGCGGACCCGATCAGGGTCGCGACGACGATCGGTGCGAGGAGCGCCTTCGCGCTCCAGGATGTCCTCACCAGTTCCTCCACACCTTGGCGCGTCGGATGGACGCGTTGTTGTTTCATTTCCATCGCTTCGCGTGGGCCACGCGGAGCGCTAGATCGCCGCGGCGGGTGCCGGGTAGTGACAGGCCACTTCCTGGTCCGGAGCCGGGGTGTCCCGGCCGGACAACGCCGGGGACTCGTCGAGGCAGCGCCGGCGCTGGTTCTCGTCGAGCCCGGCGGCGAACGTGGGGCACCGGGTCCGGAACCGGCACCCGGAGGGCGGGTCCGCCGGGCTCGGCAGGTCGCCGGTCAGCAGGATCCGCTTGCGCTGCCGCTCCTTGACCGGATCCGGCAACGGGATCGCGGAGAGCAGCGCCTGGGTGTAGGGGTGTGCCGGCGTCTCGAAGACCCGGTCGGCGGCGCCGATCTCGACGATGCGCCCGAGGTACATGACCGCCACCCGGTCGGCGATGTGCCGGACCACCGACAGGTCGTGCGCCACGAAGAGGTAGGAGAGCCCCAGCTCGATCTTCAGCCGCTCGAGCAGGTTGATCACGCCGGCCTGGACGGAGACGTCCAGCGCCGAGAC
>KL571293.1:17528-18043 GCA_000715855.1 Actinoplanes liguriensis | reverse complement strand
GTATAAGAGACAGTCTCGGCGGTGTCCTTGCCGAGCACCACGATGTTGCCCGACGTCGGCTTGGCCAGCTCGAGGATCTCCATGATCGTCGAGGTCTTGCCGCAGCCCGACTCGCCGACCAGGCCCAGGGTCTCGCCCTCGCGGATGTCGAAGCTGATCCCGGCGACGGCCTGCAGGCTGCCGGCCTTGCGCCGCAGCACGCCGCCGGTGGTCAGCGGGAACTCCTTGACCAGGTCGCGGACCTCCAGGACGACGGGGCGCTGCTCGCGGGGCAGCTGCGCCACGCCGGTCGGCTCCGGCAGCGTGGTGGTGGCGAAGACCTCGGGGCCGGTCAGCCCCCGATCGGCGATCTCCTGGCTGCGGTGGCAGGCAACCATTTGCCCGTCATCGCCGGAGACCACGCCGAACAGCTCCGGCTCGGCCTGCTCGCAGATGTCGATCCGCATCGGGCAGCGCGGCGCGAACGGGCAGCCCGCGGGAAGGGCCACCATGGACCTGTCTCTTATACACATCTC
>KL571293.1:15656-17283 GCA_000715855.1 Actinoplanes liguriensis | reverse complement strand
GATCGAGCCGAGCAGACCCATCGTGTACGGCATGCGGGGCCGCTGGTAGACGGTCTCGACGACGCCGGTCTCGACGACCTTGCCGGCGTACATGACCATCATCCGGTCGGCGAAGCCGGCGATCACCCCGAGGTCGTGGGTGATCATGATGATGGCCGCGCCGGTCACCTCCCGGGCCTTCTGCAGCACCTCCAGGATCTGCGCCTGGATGGTGACGTCGAGCGCCGTCGTCGGCTCGTCCGCGATGATCAGCGCCGGGTCGTTCGCGATCGCCATCGCGATCATGACCCGCTGCCGCATGCCGCCGGAGAACTCGTGCGGGAACCCCTTCGACCGCTGCCGGGGGTTCGGGATGCCGACCAGGTCGAGCAGCTCGATCGCCCGCTCCCGGGCGGCCTCCCGGCCCAGCCCCTGGTGGATGCGGATCGTCTCGGCGATCTGGTCGCCGACCGTGTAGACCGGGGTCAGCGCGGAGAGCGGGTCCTGGAACACCATCGCGAGGCGGCTGCCGCGGATCCGGGAGAGCTGCTTGTCGCCGAGGCCGAGCAACTGCCGGCCCTCGAAGGTCGCGGATCCGGTGATCGCGGCGTTGCCCGGCAGCAGGCCCATGACGGCGAGCGACGAGACCGACTTGCCCGACCCGGACTCACCGACAATGCCGAGAACCTCACCCGGGCGTACGTCGTAACTGATCCCCCGGACCGCGGTGACCGGCCCCGCCGGACTGCGGAACGTCACCGACAGGTCGTCGACCCGCAGCAGCGGCTCGACGGCGCCGGACGCGGGCGCGGGCGCCCCGGTTGCCATCGCGTCGATCACTTCGCACCTTCGATCTCGGAGTTCGGGTCCAGCGCGTCACGCAGGCCGTCGCCCACCAGGTTGACCGCGAGCACGAGCAGGACGAGGACTCCGGCGACGTAGTAGAACTGCCACCAGTTGGTCAGCGCCGCGCTGGAGCCGTCGGCGATCAGGGTGCCGAGCGAGACGTCCGGCGGCTGCACGCCGAAGCCGAAGAAGGAGAGCCCGACCTCGGCCAGGATGATGGTGCTGAGCCCGACGGTCGCGTCGATGATCAGCAGCGAGGCCATGTTCGGCAGGATGTGCCGCAGGATGATCTTCCAGCCGGGCACCCCCATGAAGCGGGCCGCCTGGACGAACTCCCGTTCCCGCAGCGACTGCGTCATCCCGCGGACCACCCGGGCGGTGATCATCCACTGGAAGCCGGCCAGCAGCACGATGAAGAGCAGCCAGCTCCCGTCCCGCAGCGAGGACGAGAAGATCGCGATGATCAGGAAGCTGGGCAGGACCAGCAGCAGGTCGGTGACCAGCCGGACGACGATGTCCGTCGCGCCCCGGAAGTAGCCGGCGAAGGCGCCGGCCACGGCCGCCAGCCCGGTCGAGAACAGCGCCCCGAGCAGGCCGATGACCAGCGACTTCTGCAGGCCCCGCAGCGTACGGGCGAAGACGTCCCCGCCGGTCTGGTAGGTGCCGAACCAGTGCTGCGGGCTCGGCGGCGACTGGAAGGCCTGGAAGTCCAGCTGGTCGTACTTCCAGGGGTAGAACAGCGGTCCCAGGTAGGCGAGGGCGATCAGCAGCAGGACCACCACGAGGCCGAGAACGGCCAGCC
>KL571293.1:14035-15396 GCA_000715855.1 Actinoplanes liguriensis | reverse complement strand
CGAGAACGGCCAGCCGCCGGCGCAGGAAGCGCCGCAGCACCAGTCGGTTGCGCGAGACGGAGCGGCTCGGCGGGAGGAGTGCCTCGTCCAGGACGGGCTCGGTGTCGACAGTCATCTCGGTCTCCTCAGCTCGCCCGGACCCGGGGGTCCAGCGCCGCGTACACCACATCGGAGAGCAGTCCGGCGATCAGGACCAGCACCGCGACGAAGAGCGTCACGCCGGCCGTCGAGTTGGTGTCGTTCTTGGTGATGGAGTCGACGAAGTACTCGCCCATCCCGTGCCAGCCGAAGATCTTCTCGGTGAACGTGGCCCCGACGAACAGCAGCGCGAACTGGTAGGAGAAGAACGTCGCCATCGGGATCAGGGCGGTCCGCAGCCCGTGCCGGGTCAGCGCCGACCAGCGCCGCAGACCCTTCGCCTGAGCGGTACGCAGGAAGTCGCTGCCCAGCACGTCGAGCATCGAGTTGCGCTGGTACCGGCTGTAGAACGCGAACCCGTTGACGCCGATCGCGAGCACGATGGTCGGCAGGATCAGGTGCCCGACGCGATCGCTCAGGCCGGCCCAGGACCAGGTGTCCAGCCCCGGGGTGATCTCACCGGTGGTGAACAGCAGGGGCGACGACTCGTTCCCGGTCGCCTGGTTGAACCAGATCCCGGCGTTCTTCACCAGGACGGCGAGCACCACCGTGGGGATCGAGAGCAGGACGAACGAGATGACGGTCAGCGTCTGGTCCGACCATCGATGCTGTTTGATCGCCCCGTACGCCCCGGCGACCACGCCGAGCAGGGTGCCGAGGATCGAGCCGATCAGCATGAGCCGCAGACTGACCCACATCCGCCGGCCCATCTCCGTGTTGACTGACTCTCCGTCGACGGTCTTGCCGAGATCGCCGTGCGCGACGCCTTTCGCCCAGGTGGTGAATCGCTCGATGAGAGGCGTCTTGTCGTTCATATTCAGCTCGTCGAGCCGTTGGTCGACGACCGCCTCGGCGGGGGCCGGGTTGCGACCCTCGTACCGGCTGCGGGGATGGAGCTGGGTCGCGGCGAGCAGGTACGCGACTATGGTCGCGACCATCGCCAGAAGCACTAGGTATCCCACCCTGCGCAGGAGGAACTTGCCCATTATTCGGTTGCCTCCAGGCTTGGGCTCTGATAACTGGGCGGGACGTTAGCAGTCGCCGGGTGGGCCGTGAAGATCGTTTATGCATTCGTTAACCCAGTGATGTTCACCTTGCGTCCGAGCCGAATGTTTCTCATTTGAGTCACCTCTATTACGCATCTCGGAAGCCGTCCACGATGGACGGAAAGATCATGCAGATGGGGCGGGTAGGTGACTGAGAGTCACGTACCCGCCCCATCC
>KL571293.1:12464-13831 GCA_000715855.1 Actinoplanes liguriensis | reverse complement strand
GGCGGCTGCCGGGAGGCGGTAGCCGGTGGCGAGCCACTCGCGCAGCGACCGCACCTCCGGGGTCAGCTCACGAACCCGGGCCGGGTCCCGCGGGCCGGTGAACTCGTCGGCGAACTCCGTGTAGTACTGCAGCATGTTGCCGTACTCGTCCGCGCCCGGGAATCCGAACGCCCGGAACTGGTCGTGGGTGACCGGCCGGTACTCGACCGGCTCCCCCAGCGCGTCGGCCAGCGCCTCGGCGATCTCCTTACCGGTCAGCACGTCGCCGGCGACACTCACCGTCCGGCCCACGAACTCGTCCCCACCGCGGAAGATCGACAGCGCGACCCGGCCGATGTCACCGGACGCGATCCCGGCCAGCGGCGCGTCACCCATCGGGATCGTCAGGACCAGCCGGCCCTGCTCGTCCCGCGACGGCGCGAGAGCGTCGGCCAGGTTCTCGTAGTAGAACGTGGTGCGCAGGAACGTGGTCGGCACCCCGGCCGCCCGGAAGAACTCGTCCGCCTCGGCCTTGGCGTCGAAGTGCGGCACCTTGTACTTGCCGAGCAGCGTCGGCATCCGCGGGTCGTCGACCGGGATCAGCTCCCGGGTGTCCTCCAGCGTCGACCACACCACGTGCTTCACGCCGGCCTTCTGCACCGCGTCGATCAGATTCCGGACGTACGCCTGCTCCTTCTCCGGATCCATGTGCGTCCAGAAATCGGTGACCAGGAACGCCCCGTCCGCCCCTTCGAACGCCTCCGCCAGGCCGTCGGGACTGGAGTAGTCACCCACCACCACTTCGGCGCCCAGTTCGGCCAGCTCGCGCGCCTTCGCCGACGTCACGTCCCGGGTCAGCGCCCGCACCGCGAACTCATCACCGCCGCCGGCCAGGACGGCCCGCACCACACCGTTGCCCTGAGCGCCGGTAGCACCGACAACCGCGATCGTCTTGACAGCCATCAGAACCCGCTCCTCGAATCTTTGTGGTCCTTCGTGGACCGCTGACCCGCACAACCACACCCCTCCCCGAGTTATTTCAAATCTGAAGAACCTGTGCCGCCGGTCACCGTCGGCGTGCGGTTGCTCGCGCGGCCCGCGACCGCCGGCTCAGATCCGCCCACGTCTGCCGGGCCGCGCCGCGGAAGAGGCTGACCACGCTCGTCGCCGGAACACCCAGCCCGGCCGGCCGCACGCCGGCGACCCGGCCCGGGTGGCGACCCAACTTTTCGTCAAGTCTCCGAAAATACGCTCCCGCCATTTCCTACTCCGACAGGAATGGTGCAGACGTGCTCGAAACATCGGTACGCCGGCCGGACCGTGCTCGCGCGGATCGGCTCGCCGAGCTCTACGCCCTTCACGGGCCGCCGATCCGGCGCTTCCTCACC
>KL571293.1:11906-12218 GCA_000715855.1 Actinoplanes liguriensis | reverse complement strand
TGTGTATAAGAGACAGCCGCGGAGCAGGCCGAGGATCTGCTTCAGGAGACGATGATGCGGGCCTGGCGCCACCTCGACTCGGTCCCGCGGGATGCCGAGGAGGCCCGGCGCTGGTTCTACACGGTCGCGCGGCGGATCACCGTCGACGCCGTCCGCATGCGCGGGAACCGCCCGGCCGAGGTCTTCCTCTACGACCTGGAGAAGGCTCCGCACCGCGACGACATCGCGGACGAGGTGATCGCCTCCACCGCCCTGAACCATGCCTTCGGGCTGCTCACTGGCCCCCATCAGCAAGTGCTCCGCGAGCTGCAC
>KL571293.1:8617-11684 GCA_000715855.1 Actinoplanes liguriensis | reverse complement strand
CGCCGAGTGGCTCGGCCTGCCGGCGGGCACGGTCCGGTCGCGTGCCCACTACGCGATCCGCGCCCTGCGCGCCGGCCTGAGCAGCCCCGACCGGTAGCCGGCCGCGCGCGGATGCCGCGGGCGTGATGGAAAGCGGGCGGCCGGCCCCGGCCGCCCGCTTCGGATGCTCAGCCGATCCGCACCCGCCACCGGAACGGATATCCGCCGAGCGCGGTGCGAACCGCGTCGGCCTCGGCCTCCGCGACGACCACCTCGGCCACCGGGGTGCCGTCCTCTATGCCGACCGACACCTCGGCGCCGGGCAGATCGGCGATGATCACGCGACGGATGGTCTCGGCCCGCAGCGCCGGCTTGAACTCCTTGCCGATCGCCGTGACCGGGATCTCGTCGATGAGGTGGACCGCCTTGGGCGCCATCGCCGGCTCGGGAACCCGTTCGGCCGCCCAGGCGCCGAGCTGCTTCTCGGTCAGCTCGGCGCCGGGCCGCAGGGTGACGAAGCAGACCGGGACCTCACCGGCGTGCTCGTCGGGACGGCCGACGGCCGAGGCCGCGGTCACGTCGGGGTGGCTCATCAGCACTTCCTCGATCACCGCGGGATCGATGTTGTGGCCACCACGGATGATGACATCCTTCTCGCGGCCGGTGATGAACAGGTACCCGTCGGCGTCGACATACCCCAGGTCACCCGTGTGCAGCCAGCCGTCTCGCACCAGTCCCCGCTGGTCGAGGCCGGTCGGCGTCACGTAGCCCGGGAAGACCGCCGGTCCGCTGATCTCGAGAACACCGATTTGCCCGTACGGCAATGGCTCGCCCTTCTCGTCGACGGCGCGCACGTGCTGATACGGCATCCGGAGCCCGACCGAGCCCCGCCGGGGGTGACCGGGCACGATGGTGGCGGCGGCGCACGTGCCCTCGGTCAGCCCGTACCCGTCGCAGATCGGGACGCCGGTGTGTGACTCGAATCGGTCACGCACCCGAGCCGGCAGCACCGCCGCACCGCTGACGATGAACTCCATCGAGGACAGGTCCGCGTCGACCGGCACTTCGCACAGTCGTGCGAGGACGGTCGGCACCGCGGAGATGGTGGTGACCCGGTAACGCTCGATCAGCCGCCACAGACCGGCGATGAGCTCCGGGTCGCGGAAGCCGAGCGGGCCGGCCCACACCACCCGGGCCCCGGCGAACATGGGCGCCAGCACCGAGGTCATCATTCCGTTCACGTGGAACAGCGGCAGCCCGCTCAGCAGCGTGACGTCGTCGAAGGGCTGCACCATCGCCGCCGCGCCCCACGCGACGAAGACCTCGTTGTGGTGGGTGTGCGCCGCGAGTTTGGGCATGCCCGTGGTGCCCCCGGTGTGGAAGTACGCGGCGAGGTCGTCCGGTCCCGGCGGCAGCGCCACGAGCCGATCGGCGCTCTCGCCGGCCGCGAGCTCCTCCAGGTAGGCAACCCGGACGGTGCCGCTCTCCCCCAGCGACGGCCCCGGCCCTCGTGCGCCGTCGGGCCGCAGGGCCAGCACCGCTGTGAGGCCGAGCCGCTCCCCGAGGACCGTCGCCAGGCCCCACAGCTTCGGGTGGATCTCCGGGCCGGCCGCGATCAGCACCCGTGCCCCGGAGAGCGCGAGCATCGCGCCGATCGCCTCGGGCGCGAGCATCGGGTTGATCGGCTGCGCGACCCCGACGGCCTGCGCGCCGAGCATCGCCGAGATCAGCTCACCGTTGTTCGGGCTCAGCATCGCCACCGCGTCGCCCCGGCCGGCCCCGAGCCGGGTCAAGGCGTTGGCGGTACGGGTGACCTGCTGGAACAGCTCCGCGTAGGTGAAACTGTCCGGGGTGTCGCCCGGTGTCCCGAGCAGGACGACCGCCTCATGGCCGGAAAGGCTCTTGGCCGTACGCTCCAGCAGGGCGTACGTGCTGGCGGGCAGGTTCCGCTCGGCGAGCGGAACCTTCTCCATCGCCGTGGGGTCCAGGACCGGATTCATCGGATGTCGCCTCTCTGTTCCACGGCGAGCAGAGCGGTTCTCGCCTGCGGGTTCTCACCGGACCAACGTTCGAAGGGGCCCAGTTCTCAATGTCGACGGTCCGGTGTTTCGCGGCGTCTCCGCGCATCACCCGTTGTGGCGGCGACCGGCTGGGTCCCCCTTGGGGGTTCACCGGGCCGGACGAAGCCGGAGACACGCCCAGGCCAGCAGCGAATTTGATCGATAAATGTCATCCTTTCGGCTGAAATTGACCAGGAGTGCTAGCGTCGCCCGCTGGTGAGCCCACCAGTTCGGCGACACGCGCTGTGGGTAAGCCTCAGGCGAGCGGTCAAGGGGAGGCACTGCGATGTCCGACGAGTCCAGGACGACGAGACCTGGTGACGTCTCGCCCGAGGAAGCCACCGTCGCGATACCGGCCCAGCCCACCGACGAGGCCACGGTAGCGATGCCCGCCCAGCCCGCGGAGGAGCCGGCGGACGAGGCCACGGCGGTGATCCAGCCCGGCGTCCCGTCGGACGAGCCGGCCCCGCAGCAGGAGCCCGCCGAGCCTGAGGACGAGGCCACCCAGGTCGTCACCGCCGCCGCATCCGCGGACGAGGCTGATGAGACCACCACGGTGATGCGGGCCGACGATCAGGCCGACGAAGCCACGACGGTGATGCGGGTCGAGGATCAGGCCGACGAAGCCACGACGGTGATCCCGGCCGAGGCCACCACGGCCGATGAGGTCACCACGGCATTCCCGGTCGGCGAGCAGACGGACGAGGCCACCACGGCCTTCCACGTCAGCGAGCAGACGGACGAGGCCACCACAGCGTTCCACGTCGGCGAACCGTCGGACGAGACCACCACGGTGATCCCGGCCGGAACGGTGTCGGACGACGCGACGGTGGCGATGTCCGCCGCCGAGTTCACCAGGCCCGAGCCCGTCCCGGCGCCCACCGCCGACGCGACCGTCGCTCTGCCGGCGAAGATGGCCGAGCGGCCCGCCGCGACCGTCCCGGCCCCGCAGAAGCCACGAGAACCGCGTGAGCCGCAGGAGTCGCAGAAGCCACTGCTGACCCGCCGCCTGTCTCTTATACACATCT
>KL571293.1:6594-8403 GCA_000715855.1 Actinoplanes liguriensis | reverse complement strand
CGCCGCGGCTTCCGGCTCCGACGACGATGCCGGGAAGGACTCCGCGAAGCCCACCGCCGGTCAGCCCGTCGTCGTCACCTCGCGGAAGCCGGAGAGCGCCACCGTCACCGCCACCCCCTCCGCGCTGCCGGTCCAGCGCAAACCGATCTCCACGCTCGCGGAGTACACGAAGGCGACCGGCGGCAAGCCGTTCCCGAGTGACGCGATCGCGTTGACGATCGACGACGGCCCGCACCCGATCTGGACGCCGAAGATCCTGCAGCTGCTCGACCACTACCAGGTCCCGGCCATGTTCTGCATGATCGGCAACCAGGTGCTCGGCCACGAGGACGTCGCCAAGATGGTGACGACCGCCGGGCACCAGCTCGCCAATCACACCTGGAGCCATCCGACCCAGCTCGGGGCCAAGCCGAGCAAGGTCGCCCAGAAGGAGATCCAGAAAGCACAGAAGAAGATCAGCAGGACCACGGGGTACGTTCCCAAGCTGTTCCGTTCGCCCGGCGGTGACTGGTCGCCGAAGTTGCTCCACGACATCGCGCAGGCCGGATTGTTCCCGCTGGACTGGAGCAACGACCCGCGCGACTGGACGATGCCGGGCGCCCCCACGATCGAGCACCGCATGCTGGCCGCCAAGCCGGGTCAGATCCTGCTCTGCCACGACGGCGGCGGCGACCGTTCGCAAACCTACAAGGCGCTCAGCGTCGTCATCCCCCG
The DNA here is from genome assembly GCA_000715855.1 of Actinoplanes liguriensis. Classification (GTDB taxonomy): domain Bacteria; phylum Actinomycetota; class Actinomycetes; order Mycobacteriales; family Micromonosporaceae; genus Actinoplanes; species Actinoplanes liguriensis. The sequence goes on along the minus strand of KL571293.1, from coordinate 7,689 downwards.
GCTGAAGGCCCGCGGTCTCCAGTTCGTGGCGTTGTGACCCCGGCGCTGCGCGGGCCCATCGCGTCGATCATCTGGCGCAGCGGCGGGAACAGGAACAGCAGGATCCCGACCAGCAGGATCGCGATGCCGGTGCAGATCAGGAACAGCAGCGGGCTCTGGTCGGCGAAGACCGCGCCGCCGGCGTAGGCCAGGCCGAACGGCAGGCCGATGACGGTCAGCAGGCCGAGCCCGGCGTTGACGCTGCGCGAGTTCTGCGCGTCGACCAGGTGCGCGAGGTCGGCGAGGTCGGTCATCACCTGCTCGCGGAGGCGGCCCAGGCGGTACTGCGTCTGGTAACGCTCCAGCAGGTCGTTGGCGTGGCCGTGCATGGTCAGATGCTCGGACCAGAGCGTGCGGCGCACCTCCATGAGCCGGCGCTGCCGCTCGTGGAGGTGCCGTGGCGTGACCGTGGCGTACCGCAGCTCGCCGAGATCGTTGCCGAGCCGGCGAAGCGCCAGCAGCTGCATCCGGCCGAGCAGCAGCGCGTCCAGGTAGATGCTGTGCACGTAGGTCTCGGCGGCGGCGTGGAACGTCTGCTCCCCGCCCGGGTCCTCGCTCAGCCCGAGGAAGGCGACGCCGTCGCGCAGCACCAGGGCACGCCAGTCGGCGGAGAGGTGCAGCAGGCCGGTGAAGAGTTCCTGGTCGTCGACGTCGGGCGGGAACGCCGAGACCGGCGTGCCCGAGGCGGCCAGCCAGAGCCACTGCCGGTCGGGCGGCCACTGCCGGTACTCGCGGGGCATCGGCTGGGTCAGCGGGCCGGCGAAGGTCAGGTGGGTGATGGTCAGCGCACGGCTGCCGGTGACCGTGACGCCCGGCGGCAGGAACGGCCCGGCCTCGGCGGGGCTGCGGGCCAGGTCCGTGATCACGGCCGGGCCGGAGAGCCGGACGTGCAGAATGGCCAGCGCCGCGTACCTGCCGGAGAGCGGCGTGCGCAGGATCTCGACGGCGAAGACCTCCAGGTCGCCGAGTTCGCCGCTGACCTCGCGATGCCAGCGGACCGGCGCGCTCGGCCGGCCGTACAACGCCTCGGCCACCCGGGACTCCAGGTAGCCGAGC
>KL571293.1:6172-6396 GCA_000715855.1 Actinoplanes liguriensis | reverse complement strand
AGAGATGTGTATAAGAGACAGAGGTAGGGGCCGTCGGTCCAGGGTGGTTCCCCGGCGAGCGAGACGTCGATGACGAGACAGGCCGACGCGCGCCGGACTTCGGGGGTGTCCACGTTGTCCAATCGATCACGGAACGTGTTTTCGCGGCAACCCACATTCGGGTGAACTCTGTACGGTTCCCGTCATGCACCCCAGGTCGCTGCTGCCGGACGGGGTTCCGTCCG
>KL571293.1:0-5911 GCA_000715855.1 Actinoplanes liguriensis | reverse complement strand
GTCAAGCACCGGCTCGACGTGTTCGAGACCGCCGTCCGGCTGACCGTCACGATCGAGCTGTCCTTCCTGCGGCAGCGCGGGCAGGTGCCGTTCGCGGCCCGGAAACTGCTGGCGCAGTCGCTGGGCCGGCCGTCGCTCGGGCAGTGGATCGGCTATCACCGCGCCGTTCAGGCGGCGCTGGCCGCGGCCGGCTGGCCGTGCGGCGACTGGATTGGGCCGGTCGAGGACCGTCACCAGGTGGTGCGGGTGCGCAACACGTTCGCGCACGGCGGCGCGGGCCGGCTGGCGACCGACCGGGCGGCGGCCGCGGCGCTGGACGCCGTGGACGCGGCGATCGCGGGCGCGGCGGTGCTCGGCGAGACGGTGATCAGAATCGGTCCCAAGGCGGGCGACGGGCTGCACGAGTGCCTGGTCGACCTGCCCGGCTCGGCCGGGACGGTGGAGGCGTCGCCGCTGCTGTGGTGGCGCAAGGGGTTACTGATCTACCACTCGGTGACGGCGGGCCGGCGGGCGGCGAGTCCGGAGTACACGACGGTGGACGCGGAGACGACGGTCCGGCTGGCGGCGGGCGGGGCCGTGCTCGACGCGCGCTTTCCGCTGGCCCGGTGGCGCAACCCGATGGTGGAGCCGCTGGGCGCCGCGGGGCGGGACCCCGGGCCGCCGGTGGGGCGGGCCGCGGAACGGGCCGAGCTGGCGGGCTTCCTCCGTACCGGGAACGGGATCTTGATCGTCGATGCCGAGGCCGGGGTCGGCAAGACGAGCCTGTTGCGCGGCGTCCTCGACGACCTGCAGGGCACGTCGCCGGATGCGCCCGCCCTGCCCGCGGTGGCCGCCGAGCCGGTCGCCGTCGGCTACTTCATCCGGCGCGGCACCCGCGCGGCGTTCCCGTCGGTGTTCCTGGACGCCCTGCTGGAGGCGATCGCCACCGCCTACCGGATGACCCCGCCGGCGCCGTCGCTGACCGATGCCGCCCGGGTCGAGCAGCTCGCGTCACGGCTCGCCCGGATTGAGAACGACGATTCACTTCCACCGCTGGCGATCCTCGTCGACGCGCTCGACGAGAGCCCGGCGATCGCCGCCTATCTGCCGGTCGGCGGCGCGCGGGTGCGGGTGGTGGCGTCCTCGCGCGCCGGGACGGACGTGGTGCCGAACGCGCCGTGGCGGGCCGCGATCACCACGACCCTGCAGCTCAGGGGGCTGAGCCGGGAGGCGGTGCGCACGCTCGTGCCGGCCGGCGACGCGACCGTGACCCGGCTGTTGGAGGCGAGCGGTGGCAATCCGCTCTATCTGCGGTTCGCGGTCACCGCCGGGCTGACCGAGGATCCACCGGCGAATCTGGACTCACTTTTCGACGCGGTGCTGGACCGACTGCCGGCCGAGGCCGGGGCGGTGCTGCGGCTGCTCGCGGAGATTCCGGAGTCGATGCCGGTCGCCACGATCACGACGCTGACCGGCTGCGCGGCGCCGCGGCTGCGTCCGGTCCTGGACCCGGTGGCGAACCCGTTCGTGCAGGCCGACCACGGGAATCCGGGTTGCTGGTCGCTCTCCCACGACCTGGCCGGGCAGCACCTGCGCGGCAGCGGGCACGGCCCGGCGATCCCGGCGCGGCTGCGCGCCCACCTGCTGCGGCCCGGCTCCTACCGCGGGCAGGCGGCCGGCCCGCTCGTCCGGTACGGGGTGCCGCTGCTGCTCTCCCCCGGCCACGGCTGGGACACCGGCGTGGCGGCCGGGCGGCTGGCCACGCTGCTCACCGGCGACGGGATGCTGGACGGGCGACTCGATCATCAGGATCCGGTGCGGCTGCTGACCGATCTGGAGGAGGTGTACGCCGCGGCCCCCGCCCAGGCGGCGGAGCTGACCGACACGGTGGCGGCGTTCGTGCTGCGACACGCCGCGGAGCGCACCGGGCGGCTGCTGCCCGAGCACCTGCAGAGCACGTATCTCACCGGCAGCCTGGACCGGTTCTATCCCGCGCTGCTGGCCCGGCTGTGCGACGAGGACTGGGTCGGCGAGCGGGTCACCGGGGAGGCCGAGCTGCCGATCCTGGCGTTCCGTTACGCGCAGGCCAACCTCGACCGGCGCACGCTCGACCCGCGACGGCTGGCGGCCGCCCGGGAGATGCTCGGCGGGTCGCTGCGGCGTATCCCGGCGCAGGCCGGCGAGGCGTACGCCCGGGAGAGGGCCCGCATCCACTACGACCTGGGTTACATCGGGTATCTGGGCGGGCGCTACGACGACGCGTTGTCGCACTTCGCGACCAGCGCGGCCGCCGCGGCCGACGGCGGCGACGAGGTCGGCACGTGGATCGCGCACGCGCTGACCGCCCAGTTCCTCTTCGAGGCGCGACGGGTACCGGCCTGGCTGGCGCAGGCCGGGCTGCGCCGCGTCGCGGAGAAGCTCGCCGCGATGCCGGCGGACAGCCCGCACGCGGCCCGCTGGATCCGTTCGGTCCACGAGGCCGGCTTCAACGTCGCGTTCCGCGCCCGGCGGGCGGACGACGCCGGTGACTGGTACGACGCGCTGCAGGACGACGCCCGGATCCGCCGTTCGATGGGCGTCGCCGCCTCCACCGTCACCCAGGGCCGGTGGCTGATGCTGCGCGGGCAGTGGGACACGGCGGCCGGGCTGCTCGACCCGATCCTGCCGGGCGCGCTGAGCCGCTGGACCGAGGGCATCGCCCGTGAGGTGCTGGATCTGGGCGTGGCCCGCTGGCACGCGGGTGACCGGGCCGCCGCGCGCGCCGCGTGGGAGCGGGCGGCCGCCGCGCCGGACTGGACCGCCAACCACGCGTGGCGTGATGTCGCGCGCCGCCTGCTGCGGGATCAGCCGGCCGATCCCTGGGGGTGGTGAAGCAGGGCGGCAGCACGTGCGGCGACGCCCGCCGCGATCTCCGGTGACGGTCCACCGGCCGGGCCGGGCGTGCCCAGCAGCGCCGGCCCGCGCACCTCGGGCGGGTCGCCGGGCAGCCGCGCGATCACGTGGAAGTGCACGTGCGGCGGCTGCGCCTCGTTGAGCAGCTGGAAGTAGACCCGCTCGGCGCCGGTCGCCTCGGCCACCGCCCGGGTCATCGCGCGCCCGACCGCCCCCAGCTCGGCGGCCTCGGCGTCGTCGAGGTCGGCGAGGCTCGCCCGGTGGGTGGCGGTCTGCACCACGAACCACGGGCGTGCGTCCCAGCCCACCGCGGCGTTCATCACCCAGTGACCGGTCAGCGGGTACAGCCGCCCGCTCGCGGCCAGGTCGGCCGCGATCCGGCAGGGTTCACACACGTGGTCGCTCATCGGTGGATTTTAGCGGCGCCGGTTTTCCCGAACCGGCTCAGCGACGCCGCTCCGCTGCCGATCTCGTCTGAGGATCGTCAGTGTTGACGGGACGGAGAATCGGATGCCCAGCCGACGTGCCGCGCTCATCGTCGTGGCCGCAACCCTGCTGGCGGTGCTGCCCGTCGGCGCCGCCACCGCGGACACGCCCGACGACAAGAGACAGACCTCGACGTACTGCGTGGTCTCGGCCTCGATCACTCCGGCCGGCGGCTCGCCGGGCCCGGTCGCCGGGCACGGTCTCACCGTCTCCGCCGCCACCGACTCGGACAGCTCCGGTGACTGGTTGCGCTGGTCGGTCGGCGGCTGGGCGGGCCAGAGCGCCGCGGTCACCGGCGGCACGGTGCACCTGGTCGTCGACACCGGGGCGTTCGTGCCCCGGTTCACCAACGCGACGGTCGCCGGCCTCCGCGTCACCACCGCGCTGTCGAACGGGCACCACCAGCTCACGATCACCGGGCGGGCGGCCCCGGTGTCCTGGATCGCCGACCCGGACTGCACGGCCGGCCTCTCCTGCGGGAACACCGACACGACGGCGGACCCGTCCGGGTACCGCTTCGAGGGCCGCACCCAGGACCTGGCGGGGTCGGCCGGCTCCTACGCCGCGGCGCTCGACGGGGCCTACCTCGCCACCGACGCGCAGGCCCGCTCCGACCTGCTCACCTACGACGCGGACGGCACACCGCCGCTGAGCCTGGGCGTGCTCGGCAACCCGCAGCTGGACGCCGGCGGGCGGGCGGTCCGCAACTTCCTCACCCTGTTCCTGCCCGGCGCCTGGTTCACCGCCGCCGGGACCACTCCGGCGGCCGCCCTGTCGACCGGCTTCGACCTGGTCAGCGCCGGTGACGTGCCGGTCTCCCGGCAGGTCACCGCGACGTCCGCCGACGGCGGGGTGCTCCTGCAGACGGCGGACGCCGGGCTCGGCGCCGACCTCGCCGCCGTCGCGCTCTACCGGCGCGCCTCACGTGCCATCCCCGCCGCGACGGTTCCCGGGGTGCCCCGCTCGGTCAACGGCACCGGCGGCGCGGGCGACGACCACACCGGCACCGTGACGCTGCAGTGGCAGGCGCCGCAGTCCGACGGTGGGCTGGCGGTGACCGGGTACCGGGTGCGGGCGTACGCCACGGCGGACGGCGGCACGGTGGTGTCGTCCTGCGAGACCGCGACGACCGGGTGCACCGTCGAGGAGCTGACCCTCGACAGCGTCTACCACGTGGCGGTGAGCGCCGTGAACGCTCTCGGCGAGGGCGACCCGGCCGGCCGGGTCACGGTTCCGGCGAACGTGCAGGCCACGCCCGCACCGGTGATCAACGCGCCGGCCACTCCCGGTCCCACGCCAACACCCACGACCACCCCGTCCTCCAGCCCGCCGACGAGTCCGCCGACGAGTCCGCCGACCAGCCCGGCGCCGAGCCCGACGCCGTCCGGCAAGCCCGAGGCGCCGTCCGCTCCCCGCGTGCTCCGGCTCGTCCCGGGCGCCCGGAGGATCACCGTGAGCTGGGCCGACCCGGTCTCCGACGGGGGCGCGGCGGTCACCGGATACACGGCCCGGGCCTATCGCACCGCCACCGGGGGCAGCGCCGTGACGACCTGCCGGGCGGCCGGCTCCGGCAACTCCTGCGTGCTCACCGGCGTCACCGGCGGCCAGCGGCTCTGGATCACGGTGACCGCCACCAACCCGGCCGGGACCAGCCCCGAGCAGACCACGCGGCCGGTCACCGTCGCCTGGACCGTTCCCGGCAAGCCCCGCTCGGTCGAGGCCACCTCGAAGAACAACGCGGTCACCGTGACCTGGGCGGCTCCGGCCACCACCGGGGGCACGGCCGTCACCGGCTACCGCGCGGAGCTGTCCGGCAAGTCCGGCGTCGTCGCGCGCTGCACCGCCGCGGGGAGCAGGCGGACCTGCACGGTCCGGCACCTCAAGGCCGGGCGCACGTTCACCGTGCGCGTCCGGGCGATCAACGCCGCCGGCGCCTCGGCGCTCTCCGCCGCCGACACGGTCACAGTCAAGGATTGACCCCACCCAGGAGCAGATCCCATGCGACTCACCCGCCCGAGCCGGCTCGCCGCCGTCGCCGCGGCCGCACTGATCGCGGCATTCACCGCCACCCCGGCGCAGGCCGGGAAACCGGTGTCGTCGACCGGCAAGGCCTGCACGGTGATCGGCACGGTCGGCAACGACCACCTGTTCGGCACCCACGGGTACGACGTGATCTGCGGCTTCGGCGGCAACGACGTGATCCGGGGCGGCGGCGGCAAGGACGTCGTCGACGGCGGACCCGGAGACGACGACCTCGACGGCGAGGACGGCGCGGACGTCGTGATCGGCGGCGCCGGCAACGACACCGTACGGGGCGGCCCCGGCAACGACCAGGTCCGGGGCGGCGACGACGCGGACACCGTGGACGGTGGCGGTGGCGCCGACCTGGCCGACGGTGGCACGGGGGACGACATCGTCGACGGCGGTGCCGTGATCGACGAGCCCGACCCGGCGAACGCCGGCGACCGGGTGATCGGCGGCGACGGCGCCGACACCGTACGGGGCGGGCCCGGCCCGGACACCGTTCAGGGCGGCGCCGGGGACGACATCGTCG
>KL571292.1:57076-58989 GCA_000715855.1 Actinoplanes liguriensis | reverse complement strand
GGTTATGAGGGACGAATAACCACGGTGAGCACCAGCCGACCTGCCCGGGCCGCGCCGCATGACGGACCCGGCCGGGCGTCGCGTTCGGCCGGCTGGCGCTCGCGGTCGAAAACCGGCGCACGAAGAGCCGTCAGCGCCAGCCGGGAAGCCGCACCGTCCCGCCACGCGGCTCACGCTCCCCGGCTGGTGCTCACTGTGGTTATGGGCGGTCGACAACAACGGTGGAGGCCAGCCCGGGGGCGGAAGCCCGGAGCGGGCCGGGGTGTAGGGCCCCGGCCCGCTTCCTACGTGACCCGCGCAGGGGAGGGCGGGTCAGAAGTCGTCGGCGGTGCGGATCCGGGAGCGGATCAACTGGCCCGACTCGGTGAGGACGCTCGTCCCGGAGAACGTCCCGGCCGCGCACGCTCCCGGCTTCAGGATCGAGCTGCCCTCGCTCTTGTCCGCGAAGTTCCAGTTCGCGTAACTGATCTTCAACCGGTCGAGCAGGTCGAGCCAGGCATTGGTGCTCGCGGTGTCGACCGCCCCGTCGCCGCTGGCGCTGACCGTGCCGAACTCGGTGACGAACAGCGGCAGGGACGCGGCGGCGGTCGAGACCTCGGCCCGGTAGTTGTCCTTGTGCGACGCGGCGTAGAAGTGGAACGCGTACATGATGTTCGACGCGTTCACCGGGTTGCTGACGATCTCCGCGGACGACGAGCCCTCGGAGACGCCCAGCGACGACCAGCCCCGGGTGCCGACGATCACGATGCCGTCCGGATCGTTGGCCCGGATGATCGGGATGACCTGCTCGGCGTAGCTCTTGATGCTCGCCCAGGAGACACCGTTCGGCTCGTTGGCGATCTCGTAGATCACGTTCTTCTTGTCCGCGTTGCGGGCGGCCACCTTGGCGAAGAACTCCTTGGCCCGGGCCAGGTTGTAGTTCGGGTCACCGGGGTTGAGGATGTGGAAGTCGATCAGCGCGTACATCCCGCGCGCCTCGGCCATGTCCACCAGGCTGTTCACCTTGGTGGTCAGTCCACTGGGGTCGGTCTCGTAACCACCCTCCTGGACGTACATCGCGATCCGGAACAGGTCGGCGTTCCAGTCCGTGGCCAGCGCGTCCAGGGCCGTACCGGTGTAGCAGCTCGGGAAGAAGTGCAGGCCGTGGCTGCTCACACCGCGCAGCTGGATCTTCTTGCCGGCCGCGTTGCAGAGGTTCGTCCCGCACACCTTGAGCTGCCCGTTGATCGCGAGCGGCGTGGTGCGGGCCGGTGCCGTGGTGGTGGCCGCCGGGGATGCCGGCGTGGTGGTGGTCGCGCTCGGCTCGGGGGAGGCCGAGGTGGTGGTGGGGGCGACCGTGGGGGCGGTGCTCGTGGTGGTCGCCGACGTGGACGGTGTCCCGGCGAGTCCGGTGCAGGCCACCCCGTTCACCGTGCACGACGTCGGCCGTCCGGATCCGTTGACCAGGAAGCCGAAGCTGGTCGACGCGCCACCGGCGATCGACGCGTTCCACCCGGCCGGCGTGAACGTGAACGTCTGCCCGGAGGCCGCGAGCGTCGCGTTCCAGGCCTGGCCGACCGTGGATCCGGAGGGGAGCGTCAGCTCGACCTTCCAGGTGCTGATCGAGGAGGACGACGGGTTGCTGACCGTGACCTCGCCCTGGTAGCCGGTGCTCCACGCGTTCGTCACCGTGAACGAGGCGGCCTCCGCGCTGGCCGGCAGGGCGAAGAACGCCACTCCTGAGACGGTGGCGACGGCGAATGCCGAGGCCAGGATGAGTTTCAGTCTACGCTTCAACGCTTCGTCACCTTTGGGGATGGCTTATGGGAGCGCTCCCATGCGGGGGTGACGACTGTAACCCGCTCGCGGATACGTGTAAACAGCGGCCCCGGATCAATCACAACGCCACGGCCGGCGTGGCCGTGGCTGATGTG
>KL571292.1:55826-56792 GCA_000715855.1 Actinoplanes liguriensis | reverse complement strand
AGCGACTGCCACTGCCGCCGCCAGGCGCGCACGGCCAGCTCGGTCCCGGTGTCGGCGACCAGGACCATGCAGCCGGCCGCGTCGACCAGCGCATCCCAGTCGGCGAGAGCCCCGGAGGTCTCGGCTCGTTCCTGGAGCAGGTCGAAGAGAACTCCCCACCCGATGACGAGATCGGGATGGCCCGCCGGGGCCTCGTGCAACAGCCGGTAGATCTCGTCAATGGCGTGCTGGAGGCCCCGGGGGTGTCCCGAGTCCGCCGTGAACGCCACGACGAGGGCCGTGTGGATGAACTCCTCGCCGTCCATAACTCAAAACGGTAGACGTGGATACGCCCGGGTCAAGCCCTATGTAGATTTATTCCGTCGCGACCGGGACCGGACGCAGCTCGAGCCGCACCGCGGTGCCCGGGGCCAGCTCGGGCAGTTCACCGCTGGCCACCTGGGCGACCACCAGTTGATCACCGACGGTGACCGTGACCCGGCTGGTCGGGCCGAGGAAGCTGGCCGTCAGCACGCGACCGGAACCGTCCGGATCAGGCACGACACCGACCGACTCGGGCCGGACCAGTGCCGTCGCCGCCCCGCCGGAGTGCGGCGCGACCAGCGGGAGCCGGTTGCCGAGCACCTCGATGCGGTCGCCCTCGACGGTGCCGGGCAGCCGGTTGCTGAGACCGACGAAATCGGCCACGAACGCGGTCGCCGGGCGCAGATAGACCTCGGCGGGGGCCGCGAGCTGCTCCAATTTACCCGCCTTCATCACGCCGACCCGGTCCGCGACGGCGAGCGCCTCCTCCTGGTCGTGGGTGACGAACAGCGTGGTGGTGCCGACCTCGGTCTGGATCCGGCGGATCTCGTCGCGCAGCTGGACCCGTACCTTGGCGTCCAGCGCGGAGAGCGGCTCGTCGAGCAGCAGCACGGTCGGTTCGATCGCCAGGGCCCGGGCCAGCGCGACCCGCTGCTGCTGGCC
>KL571292.1:54726-55626 GCA_000715855.1 Actinoplanes liguriensis | reverse complement strand
CCCGCTGCTGCTGGCCACCGGAGAGCTGGTTGGCGTACCGGGTCGCGTGCGTGGAGAGCCCGACCAGGTCGAGCATCTCCTGCGCACGGCCGGCCGGTTTGCGACGGCCGCGCAGGCGCAGTCCGAACTCGACGTTCTGCAGCGCGGTCAGGTGCGGGAACAGGCTGTACGCCTGGAACACCATGCCCATGTCGCGCTTGTTCGCCGGCAGCCGGGTGACGTCCTTGCCGTCGACGAGCACCTGCCCCTCGTCGGACTCCTCCAGCCCGGCGAGCACCCGCAGCGCGGTCGTCTTGCCGCAGCCGGAGGGGCCGAGCAGCGCGATGAACTCGCCCGGCGCGATCTGCAGGTCCAAATCGTCCAAGGCGTGCACGGCACCGAACGTACGGCGAAGGCCTTTGAGATGTACGGCGACGCCGCTCATTTCTTCTCTCCCCGGGAGGAACCGAACAACGACAGCAGCAGGAGCAGCACGAACGCGAGCAGCAGCGCGGTCAGCGAGACCGCGACCGACATGGTGGCGCTGCTCTTGCCCAGGAACTCGATGGCGACCTGCAGGTTGGTGCGGTGCAGCAGCGACGCGATGGTGAACTCGCCGAGCACCAGCGCCACGGTCAGGAACGCCGCGGAGAGCACCGCCGAGCGGATGTTCGGCAGCACCACCCTCCACATCACCGTGAACCAGCCCGCGCCGAGACCGCGGGCGGCCTCGGCGAGCGTCTTCACGTCGATGGCGGACAGTCCCGCGTCGATCGCGCGATAGGCATAGGGCAGAACCAGGATGGTGTACGCGAACACGAGCGTCAGTGAGGAGCCGCCGACGAAGTAGTTGACCCAGGCGTACACCGGCGCCAGCCCGACCACCAGCACGATCGCCGGGATGGCTGTCTCTTATACACA
>KL571292.1:49326-54492 GCA_000715855.1 Actinoplanes liguriensis | reverse complement strand
AGCCGCAGCCGCACCCAGATCGCGGTCGGCACCAGCAGCACCAGCATCAGCAGCGCGGTCAGCGCGGCCTGCTCCAGGGAGGCGACAATGCCCTCGGCCAGGGCCGGGTACGTCTCGTTGAGCCGCGACCAGTCCACCAGCAGCGACCACGTGCCCGGGGTACGCGTGCTGAACTCGACCATGGCCGCCATCGGCAGCGCGAAGAAGACGCCGAGCAGGATCAGCACGACCCAGCGGAAGACGCGCTGCTTGCGGGCCCGGCGGGCGATCACCCCAGCCCTCGGTTCTAAGACAGCCACCGTGCCGTCCTTTTCTGGAGCAGGGAGTAGAGCGCCATCACGATCGCGACCACGACGACCATGCCGAGCGCCATCGCCTTGCCGAGGTTCGCCTGACCGAGCACGACCTCGCTCGTCAGCGCGCCCCGGATCTGCAGCGGGATGATCGGGCTGCCCTGACTCACCAGGGCGGCCGCCGTGGCGTACGCGGAAAAGGCATTGGCGAACAGCAGCAGCGCGGAGCCGAGGAAGGCCGGGGCGAGCAACGGGCCGGCGACCCGGGTCCAGTACTCCCAGGTGGTGCCGCCGAGGCTCTCGGTCGCCTCACGCCACTGCGGACGGATGCCGTCCAGGGCGGGCAGGAACACGATCACCATCAGCGGGATCTGGAAGTACGTGTAGATCAGGACCAGGCCGGGCAGCTCGAACAGCCACACGCCGTTCTCGAAGATGTTGATCCCGGCGTGATCCTGCAGCCACACCGTCACGAAGCCGGAGAGGCCGATGGTCGCCAGGAACGCGAACGCCAGCGTGACGCCGCCGAACTGGGCGAGCACGCCGGAGAGCGCGGTCACCACGCGGCGCAGGAGGCCACCGGGTCTGGCGGTGCTCACGGCGTACGCCAATAGGCCTCCCAGCACCGCGCCGAAGAGCGCGCTGAGAGCGGAGAGCAGGACACTGCGGCCGAAGGCCTGAATGATGTAGGCGTCGCCCAGCGCGCGGACGTTCTCCAGCGTGAAGCCGTGGCCACCGTCGCCGGTGAACGCCCCGATCGCCACCACGAGCGTGGGAATGACCAGGAAGATCGCCACGTAGGCGAAGAACGGGACCGTGCCGAGCAGGGACGCGGCGCCCCGCAGGCGCGACCCGGAGGTCCCGCGTTGCGGAGCGGCCTCAGCGATCTCAGCCAACAGTCTTGGCCCAGTTCGCGGCCAGGTATTCCTTCGCCTTCTTGGTCTGGTCCTCGGTCGGGAAGACCGGGGTGCCGCCGACCGCGGGCAGCGCCGCGAAAGCGGTCTTGTCGATCGTGCCGGCCTTGCTCATGGCCTCGGCGCGGACCGGGCGCGCACCACCCTTGAGCCACAGGTTCTGGCCCTCGTCGGAGAAGAGGAACTCCTCCCACAGGCGCGCGGCGGCCGGGTGCGGGGCCTCCTTGTTGATCGCCTGGTTGTAGTACGAGCCGAGCACGGCGTTCGCCGGGATGACGACCTTCCAGGTGGGGACCTTGGCGGTCTGCGCGGCGTTCAGGTAGTCCCAGTCGAAGACGACCGGGGTCTGGCCGGACTGGATGGTCGCGTCGGTCGGGTCGACCGGGAGGAAGTTGCCGGCCTTCTTGAGCTGGCCGAAGAAGTCGACACCCTTGGTGATGTCCTCGACGGTGCCGCCCTGCGCGACCGAGACGGCCTGCACGGCGCCGAACGCGGAACCGGCCTGGGTCGGGTCGCCGTTCAGCGCGACCTTGCCCTTGTACTCCGGCTTCAGCAGGTCGGCGACGCTCGCCGGGGCGGGGACCTTCGCGCTGTCGTAGCCGATCGACATGTAGCCGCCGTAGTCGTTCACGTAGAGGCCGGTGGCCTCCTTCTGCGAGTCGGCGATGTCGGCCCAGGTGGCGACCTTGTACGGGGCGAACTTCGCGGTGCTCGCGGTGGCCACCGAGCCGCCGAGGTCGAACACGTCGGGCGCGGTGTCCTGGCCCTTGAGCTGGTCGGCGGCGTTGATCTCGTCCTGGCTGGAGCCGTCCGGCTGCGCGGAGTTGACCTTGATGCCGTACTTGTCGCCGAACGCCTTGATGATCTCGCCGTAGTTCGCCCAGGTCGGGGGCAGCGCGATCACGTTCAGCGCACCCTCCTTCTTGGCGGCGGCGACCAGTGCGTCCATGCCGCCCAGGTCCTGGGCGCTGGTAGCGGAGCCGGCGCCGGTCGAACCGCTCGCCGTCCCGTCCTCGGACTTCTTCTCGGGCGGCGAGCAGGCGGCGACCGCGGTTATGGTGACGGCCGCCACGGCAACGGCGACCGATCGATGGAGCTTACGCACTGTGTTCCTCCTTCTGCGGTGCCGTGACCGGCCCGCGCTGGTGGATCATGGAAGTGCTTGGTGGAGGGAATGCGTACGCAGGGCAGCCGCACGGCGACATTTTCACAGCTCCACGGTCTCGATTATGCGTGCGCAATCACGTGATCGAAAGCGGTCTCTGAGCACGGATTCCGCAAGATCGATCGCTCGTCCATACTGGTGTCGCTCGGGCACACGTGTGACACGGGGAAACATGAAGATGAACCAGCATGACGACGACGACCCTCTGGCGAGCCTCCAGGACTGGGCCCGTAGGACCGAGCGGAAAGTCCAGCGCGAGCAGCGCTTCGGCGGGTTCGCGGCGAAACTCCGGTATGTGCTGATGGCCGCCGTGGTCGTCGCCCTGATCGCGGTGACGGTCCCACTGCTTCGCTCGGCGAGTTCCGAGCGGGAGGAAGCGGCCGCCGTCGCACCCACGCCGCCCACGCCCGCTTCGCCCTTCGAGGGGACCGTCGCGGCCGGGTACCCGATCGGCGCGCAAGGGATCACGCTGCCGGCGGCGCGAGCGGTCACCGGGTTCACCGCGGCCGAGGTGACCGCGGCGCTGGCCCGGGTGCGCGACGCCCTCGTGGCCGGCCGGCTGGACCCCGACATGACCGTGGACCACCGGCCGGACGATTTCCTCGGGCTGCTGGCGCCGGCCTCCCGTACGCAGATCTCGAAGTGGTTCGCCTCCGATGCCTTCAGCAGCGTTGCGACGTGGATCGACCCCGCCGTCAAGCTGGACGCCGGGAACCCGCCGCGAGTCAGCGGGCGGATGACCTACAAGTCGGTGGTCGACGGGAAGATCCGCACGCTGCGCGTGACCACCAACTTCGTGTGGGTCTACGCGTTCCAGGGGGAGTTCGCCTGGCGCCCGCTCGCCGTCGAGCACGACGAGGTCGTCTGGGACTTCCCGTCGACGACGAACCTGCGGGTCGCCGACCAGGGGATGTGGGTGCGGACGGCGAAGAGCTACGGCGCCTGGATCGACTGCGCGGCGGCCGGCAAAGGGCTGGTCGCGCCCACCCCGAAGGGCGACGGCCGCGGGGCGCCGCCGGAGGATCCCGACTCGCTGGCGAAGCCGGACCACGCCCTGGAGATCGACGACGGTTGTCACTGAGACCGGTTCTTCCCGTGGGAAACATTTACCGGTGTAATGGGAAAGATGGGTGACAGTACAGAATGGACGGACATCCGGCGGGGTGACGCCGACGACGTTCCGTCCGTGATGGCGCTGCTCGACGGCGCGGTGGAATGGCTCACCGCGCGGGGCCGGTCCGGCCAGTGGGGGAGCGAGCCGCTCTCCGAGAGCCGCCGGCTGACCACGCTCATCTCCGAGATCGCCGCCGACGGAGGGCTGTACCTCGCGGTGCGCGGCGAGGCGGTCGCCGGGGCGCTCGGGGTCGGGCAGCCACCGGCGTACGTGCTGCCGGCGGCCGAGCCCGAGCTCTACATCGTGCTGCTGGTGACCGATCGTGAACACCCCGGCGAGGGCGTCGGCCGGAGCCTGCTCGCCTACGCCCGCCGGCTCGCGGTCGCCTCCGGGGCCGGCCTGATCCGCGTCGACTGCTACGCCGGTGACGACAAGGCGCTGGTCGGCTACTACGAGCGGCAGGGTTTCACCGCGACCCAGTCGTTCACCGTCCCGCAGGGCGGCAAACAGTGGCCCGGCCAGGTCCTGGAGCAGCGCCTCGGCTGACCGGCCGGCGCTCACGGCTCATTCCGGCTCGGAATTCAGCCGTGAGTGCCGGCCGGATCAGGCGATCTTGGGGTGGGTGCGGCGGAGGGCCGGCAGGACCAGCCAGATGCCGGCGACGGTCAGCACGATCCCGATCGTGATCAGGACCAGCCAGATCGCGGGCGCGTCCAGGAAGTACGCCGGGATGCCGAGCGCGACCGACAGGACCCCGGCGATCACCGCCGTCCACAGCCCGGCCCGGCTGCCCCGCCAGGCGAGCGCGACACCGCCCACCAGCAGCAGGCCGAGGATCGCCGAACTGAGAATCGGGAAGAGGGGCGGTTCGTCCTCGGCGAGGGCGGCGAGCTGAACGAGGTCGAGAAGGCCTGCGGCTCCGAGAGCGGCCAGGCCACTGCGTGGAATCTGCGAGAGCGCCATGGCCCGACGTTACGGAGCCCGCCGCGGCGCCGCTTCCAGGCTGGCCTCCGCCTTCATGGCGGAAAACCGCCCCTAACGGAGGTCGCGGGGTGTGCGGCCCGCGCACGGCCGTCCACACTGAGCCCATGAGGGGTGGTGGCTTGTTGCTGCTGGCGGCCGGTGTGGCGGTGCTCGCCGGCTTCCGCGCGCGGATGGCAGCGCTCGCGGCCTCCCGGGCGCGGATCGTCGCCGCGCAGGATGCCGAGCGCCGCCGCCTCCAGCGGGAGCTGCATGACGGCGTACAGCAGGAGATCGTGATCCTGTCGGCCAAACTGGCGACCGCCCGGCAGCGTCTGGACCGGGACGCCCCCGGCGTGGCGGAACTCCTCGCCGAGCTGCAGGAAGACCTGAAAAATCTCCTTATTGAGGTACGGGAGGTAGCGCACACGATCCACCCACCGCTGCTCGCCGACCGGGGCCTGCTGGTGGCGATCGAGGCCCGGGCCGCCCGGCTGCCGCTCGGCGTGGTGATCGAGGCCGACCCGGTGCTGCGCGGCGCGCGCTGCCCGGAGCAGGTCGAGACCACCGCGTGGTACGTGCTCTCCGAGGCCCTGACCAATGTGGTCAAGCACGCACGCGCCAGCCAGGTCCGGGTGCGGCTGGGGCGGCCGGCGGGGCTGCTGACCGTCGAGATCCGCGACGACGGCGCGGGATTCCTTCTGTCTCTTATACACATCT
>KL571292.1:45676-49176 GCA_000715855.1 Actinoplanes liguriensis | reverse complement strand
CCTCGGACTGTCCGGCCTGGCCGACCGGGTCGCGACGGTCGCCGGGACCCTGCGGGTGGAGTCGGTTCCCGGCGCCGGCACGACGGTGCGTGCCGAGATCCCGGTGCCGCGTCGTGCGTGACCGGCTGCGGGTCGTGATCGCCGACGACAACTACCTGATCCGGGAGGGGACGCGCCGGCTGCTGGAGGAGTCCGGCGAGGTCGTCGTCCTGGCCGTGGCCGGCTCGGCGCCCGAGTTGCTCGACGCGGTCGACCGGACCGGGCCGGACGCGGTGCTGACCGACATCCGGATGCCGCTCGGCCGTGCGCGTGACGCCGCCGGCCCGGCGATGGAGGGCATCCACGCGGCGCACCGGATCCGGGCGGCCCATCCGGGGACCGGTGTCGTGGTGTTCTCGCAGTACAACGAGGAGGCGTACGCCTTCGAGCTGTTCCGTGACGGCATGGCGGGACTGGCGTACCTGCTGAAGGAGCGCATCGGCGACCTGGACCGGGTGCTGGTCGCGCTGCGCCAGGTGAGCGCCGGTGAGTCGGTGGTCGACCCGGACGTGGTGGACGCGCTGATCAGACGGCGGAACCGGGTGATCGAGACGCCGCTGGCCCGGCTCTCCGGCCGGGAGCTCGCGGTGCTGCACGGGATGGCGCAGGGGCACGCCAACCGCCGGATCGGCGAGGAGCTCGACCTGTCCGAGTCGACCGTGGAGAAGTACGTGAACACGATCTTCAGCAAGCTCGGGCTCGCCGGGCCGAGCATGCACCGGCGGGTCTCCGCGGTGCTCACGTATCTGCGGGACAGCGCGTTGCGTCCCTAGGCCGCGCCTCGCACTCGCCCGAATTCAAGAACGCGGCCTAGCCCTCCAGGATCCGCTTGAGGGTCGCCAGGTCGGTGGCGACCGACGCGGCGTCCCGGTCGAACTCGTCATCGGTCATGCCCGGCGCGCGGCGCACGGTGAACACGATCTCGGAGTGCTCGCCGTCGGCGATCACCCGGAACGGGATGTAGACGATCTGCCCGTCCGGCAGGTGCACCTCGTGGTCCATCACGCCGAGGTCGTTGCGGGCGACGAAGACCACCTCGGCGACGCCGCCCGGCACGTCGACGAGCCAGCGCCCGTCCTCCAGCCGCACGGAACCGCCCAGGCCGGGCGCCCAGTGGGCCAGGTTGGCGGGGTCGGCGGCGTACTCGTACACCGTCCTTGCCGGTCGGTCGATCTGCTCGGTCACGTGCCGGGACTCGGTAGCCATTCCTCGATCCTGCCACTTGACGGGGTCTGTTCTCACCACCATCATCCGTATCCATGGATGTGACGCTGTTCCGTTCTTGGAAACGAATGGTGTCGGTGGCCGCGGTCACCGCACTCGCCGGGGTGCTCCTCGCACCGGCTTCCGCGCAGGCCTCCACACCGGCCGTCGCCAGCTATGCCACGACGATCAACGGCGACAGTGCCGACGTCTACTACCCGGTCAAGGGCACCCGGCTGCCGGTGGCGCTGCTGCTGCAGGGCGCGAACGTCGGCAAGGCGTACTACTCGGTCTACGCGTCGACGCTCGCCTCGTACGGCTTCGTCGTCGCCGTCCTCGACCACACCCGCTCGCTGTTCGGCGTGAGCGGCCTCTACCCGGAAGGCGCCCAGGCGGGCTGGACCGTCGACTGGGCCGAGGCGGAGGACGACAACGCCGCGTCCCCGCTGCACGGGCGGATCGACGAGAACACCCTGGTCCTGGCCGGGCACTCGTTCGGGGCGGCGACCGCGCTCAGCCTCAGCACCGGGCTCTGCGTGATCCCGTTCTGCGCCGTCGCGAACACGGCGCCGAGCGAGCTGGAGGCCGTCGTCACCTACGGCGGCAACAACACGCTGTACGGCACGTCGCTGGTCCTGCCGGTGCTCAACACCGTGCCGGTCGGCTACGTCCAGGGGACCGCCGACGGGATCGCCTCCCCGGACGAGGGCCGGACCACGTACATCCTGACCGCCGGCATCCCGAAGGCGTTCGTCGAGGTGTCCGGCACCAATCACTACGGCATCACGAACACGCAGAATCCGGCCGGTGCGATCCCGGACACCTCCGCGCAGACCCTGGGCCAGGCGGCCGGCGTCGAGACGATCGCCCGCTGGTCGGCACAGTGGCTGCTCGCGCAACTCGGTGACCCGGCGGCGAAGAGGTACGTCTACAGCACCGGCGACGCGGCCGACGCGAGCGTCACCGTCACGTACGTGAGGTGAACGGCGGGCGGCCGGAGCGCGTCCGGTCGCCCGGTTCCCTACTCACCGGTTCGGTGCGAGGATGCGCGCATGCACGTCGTGTTCGTCCGCGGGCCCACCGGATCGACCGTCGCCACCGTGCACCGCGCCGACGGCGTCTCCCTGCTGCTGCCCGGCTACGACCGCAAGTTCCGGGTGCCGCACGACCTCGCGCACTACGCCACCGAGCGGGCGCTGGCGATGTCCGGCGGCGTCTTCGGCGCGATCGCCGCCGGGGGAGTCTTCGACAACATGCGTGTGGTCGCCGGCCGGCCCCGGCACGACGCGGCCCTGCGCAGCAAACGGGTCCTCGACGCGCACCGCGAGACCCTCACCATGGCCGAGCTGCTCTCCGGCGTGGTCCACCACGCGGTCGAGGACGGCACGGCCGGTCAGGCCCCCGCCCTGGTCCGCAACGCCTGGCACAGCCTCGGGACCGACCCCTTCCCATGGACCGACGACCACGTCGAGCAGGCCGTGCACACCCTGACCGAGCTGACCGTCGAGTGGGAGGCCCGGGGAACCGTGAAGGTCACCTGGCCGGACAACCTGGTCGCGCGGCTCCCCGAGTCCCGCGGGATCAGGCGCGGCCGTCGCGGGCGGACCTGACACCGATCGCGAGCAGGTGCGCGCTGACCGCCGCCAGGTCGGGCTCGGCGCTGTAGACGCGGGCCAGGCTCAGCGCCGCGTCGAAGATCGGACCGGACTGCGTGGCCTCCGCCGCGGGCCACGCCGGCCCCTCCACGCCGTGGATCACCAGGTCGGTGAGCCCCGCCTCGACGCACTCGTCCCGCAGCTCGGCGACCCGATGGAAGTACGCCTGCGTGAACCCGGTCGACGGATCGTTGACGCCGTCGGTGACCAGCCGCCGTGCCTCCGCGGCCGTGCGCTCGTCGAACCGCCCGGTCGACACGAAGTCGATCGGCGCGGCGAACCGGCTGATCGCCGCGACCACGACCGGCCCGCCCGGGCGCGTCACCCGGATCGCCTCCCGGATCGCGCGCACCCGATCGGCGCGTTCGGGCAGGTGGTAGAGCGGGCCGAGCAGCAGCGCGGCGTCGTAGGAGGCGTCCGGCTCGGGCAGCTCGCGCGCGTCGCCGACCACCGCGTCGATCGGCGGCTCCCCGGAGCGCGCCTGCTCGACGTGGCCCGGCACGATGTCGACCAGCCGGAGCCGATGACCGTCATTGATCAGCTCACGGGCGTACGCGCCGGGGCCGCCGCCGACGTCCAGGATCCGGGCTCTGTCTCTTATAC
>KL571292.1:44669-45415 GCA_000715855.1 Actinoplanes liguriensis | reverse complement strand
ATGTGTATAAGAGACAGGCTCCAGCCGGGTCGACTCCTCGTACCGGCTCTCGTAGAAACTGACGAGCTCACTGGTCACCTGATCCATTCCGGAATCCTCGTCCGGGCGAAGACCGAGGACCAAACGATTTCCCGCGTACGGACATGAAGGGCGGCATAGGGTTCGTCCGAGATGAGGATCGTCAAGGACTTGCCGGCCGCGCTCCGGGCCGGGATCAGCGTCGCCGTCCCGCTGCTGGCCGTCTTCGTCGCGGGCCGCCCCGAGTGGTCGATGTACGCGGCGTTCGGGGCGTTCACCTCGCTCTACGGCCGCACCCGCACCGGCCGGGCGCGACTGGTGATGCAGGCGAGCGCGGCCGCCGCCCTGGTCGGCGTTCAGGGCTGAGTTGCGGCCCACGGGAGCCGTGGGGTCCCGGCCGCAGCGCGGCGCGCGGTCGCGGGCTGGTGCTCACTGTTGTTTTGCGGGCCTGATAACAACGGTGGGCGCCAGCCGACAAGCCGGTGCTGGCCGCAGCGCCGCGCGCCGCACTGCGGCTGGTCGGCTGGCGTTGAGGGCTGAGTTGCGGGCTGGTGGGAGCCGTGGGTGCCAGCTGCGGCTGGTCGGCTGGCGTTGAGGGCTGAGTTGCGGGCTGGGGGGAGCCGTGGGTGCCAGCTGAGACAGGGGGTGGGTGAGGCCGGCCCCCGCCGGGTGGGGCGGGGGCCGGGGTCTCGGAGGGGTCAGCGGACCAGGTGGTCACCCTGGTACGG
>KL571292.1:39855-44318 GCA_000715855.1 Actinoplanes liguriensis | reverse complement strand
CAGAGATGTGTATAAGAGACAGAGTCAGGGCCAGCGTCAGCACCGCGTGGGCGGCACCGTCGCTGAGCTGGGACAGCACGGTCGGGTTGAGGTTGTTGATGTCGTCGCAGGCCTGGTGGTAGCAGGAGTCGTACGGCGCTCCCGCGACCCCGCCGTAGACCGCGGCCTGCTCCGGCGTCTTCTCACCCTCGGCGCCGCTGAACAGCCCACCGGCCGGGATGCCGGCGTCGATGAACGGCCCGTAGTCGCTGCGCCCGTCGAACGCCGTCGGGTCGGTCGCCAGGCCCTGGTTCGCGTAGTACTTGGTGAACAGCGCCTCGATCTGGTCGGAGCCGTACGGCCCGGAAGCCCCGGTCGCCGACCCGTCCCCGTCGTAGACGAAGCGGACGTAGTTCGGCGAGGCCACCATGTCGAAGTTCAGGTTCGCGAAGATCTGCGTGAGCTCCGTGTCCGACAGGTTGGCCACGTAGTGCGCGGAGCCGAGCAGCCCGGACTCCTCGGCGCCCCAGAACGCGAACCGCACCTTCTGCCGCGGCTTGATCTTCAGTTTCGCCATCTGGACGGCGATCTCCAGATCCTGGGCGGTGCCGCTGCCGTTGTCGTTGATGCCCGGCCCGGCGACGACCGAGTCCAGGTGCGAGCCGACGACGAGGACCTTGTCCGGGTTCCCGCCCGGCGAGTCGGCGATGATGTTGCTGGTGGTGGCGTTCGCGTTGACCTCGGTGCTGGTCTGCACCCGCAGGGTCACGGCGCCGGCCGCGACCTCGGCGGCGAGCGCGCTGCCGTCCTCGAAGCTGAGACCGACGACCGGGATGGCGGCCGGCCCGCCCAGGGTGCCCTGGAACAGCTCGGTCCGGCCGGGCTGGCCCTCGTTGAAGATGATCGCCGCGTCGTATCCGGCGGCCGCCGCGTTCGCGGCCTTCACCGCGAAGTCGCAGCCACCACGCTGGATCAGTGCGATCTGCGGCGCGGTCGTCGAGGCCGGCGTGAAGTCCGCCGGCTGGCACCCGGCGTTCGAGCTCGGCTCCGGGGTCGGCGGCAGGACGTTGTCGAGCACCGGCACGACCTGGCCGGTCACGTCCCCGCTCGCCGAGTAGTCGTAGGTGACGGTCGTGTAGGCGGGCCCGGCCGGCGAGACCCGGGTGAGCTGCGCCGGCGCCAGTTCCCGGTAGAACGGGAAGGTGAACTTCTGCTCGGTGACCTGGTAACCGGCCTTCTTCAGCACACTCGACACGTACGCGGCACTGGCCGCGAAACCGGGCGTGCCGGACGCCCGGGTGCCGCCGTTCTGGGTCGCGATCCGCTGCAGGACGCGCTCGTGGCCGAGGATTCCGGCGACGGTGACCGCGTCACGCAGCTTCTTGGTGCTGATCTCGTCCACCGCACTGGCCTGCTGGGGAATCAGCGAGGCGACCAGAACGGCGGCGAGTGGGACGGCAAGTGTCCGTTTCTGCAACGTTCTTCCTCCACATTCGACGACTGCGACGGCCGTGAGCCGCCGCCGGGGTCGCCGGCCGCGCCCACGGCATCGAGGGTGATCAGCGTCCGCAGATTAACCGAGATGAATGCAAGGGTGGAAGCGCCGACGTGTCACTCTGGGGAAAGTCGGAAAGCGGAGGAAATCCATGCACGACGAGATTTTTGAGTACGCAGGAGCCACCGTCTCCCTGATCGACCCGTCCACGATTCTGGCCGCGGCGCGCGTCAACCCGGTCGAGCTGGTGCACCACGTGGACTGGCCGTCACCGGTCCAGCGGGTCGAGGTCACGGTGTCGAGCGTCGACACCACGGCCGGCCCGGCGCACGTGTTCATCGCCCGGATCCACGCCGGCGCCGAGCCGATGACCACCGAGCGGATGCGGAAGATGGTGCTCGGCCGCGACCCGATCGGCGTGCTGCTGTCGAAACGCATCGCGGAGGGCGACCCGGTCGCGACCCGGATCGTCGACGGCGTGGGATCGGCGGCCGCCGCGGCGTACCGCAAATTGGGTTTGGACAAACCGACCGGCCCGGCGGCGAACCGTGGCCCGGGGACCTTCGCGGACGCCGGGGTCGGGCTGCAGGCCGAGGTCGGCTACGAGGCGGACGGCGACGTGATCCGGCTGCGCTCCGAGGTGCCGCGCGACGAGGTGACCGCGAACCACCTGCGCGCCTTCGTGACGCTGACCCTGCAGGCGGTGGCCGAGCTGGCCGAGCCGGAAGCGCTGCGCGGCCGGCGGTACGTGTTCAGCCGGGAGGCCACCCCGCCGCCCGCGCCGGTCACGACGCAGCAGGTCACGCTGGACATGGTCGGCGGCCTCGCGGACGTGGTCGGCGAGCTGCGGCAGATCGCGGTGTCGTTCCGGCATCCGGAGGCGATGGCGCGGTGGGGCGCCCGGCGTCCGCAGGGGATTCTGATGTACGGGCCTCCGGGCACCGGCAAGACGATGCTGTCCCGTGCGCTGGCGAACGAGATCGGCGCCGACTTCCGGGAGATCCGCACCCCGGAGATCCTGGACAAGTGGCTCGGCGGCTCGGAGCGCAACATCAAGCAGATCTTCCGTGACGCCCGGCGCTACCGGGTGCCGACCCTGATGCTCTTCGACGAGTTCGACTCGATCGTCAGCTACGCCGGGACCGGCGGGGACGCGGCCAGTCAGGCGCTCAACGCGGTCGCCGGGATCTTCAAGCAGGAGATGAACGACCTGTTCGAGGCGAACCCGAACGTGATCGTGGTGGCCACCACGAACTTCCCGCACCGGGTCGACGAGTCGCTGATCCGTTCCGGACGCTTCGACATCAAGATCAGTGTCCCTCGGCCGGACGAGGTGAGCCGGTCGGAGATCTTCCGCAAGATGATCGAGGGCCTGGTGGCGGCGCACGAGCGGGGCGGCTTCCGGATGTTCGCCGACGACCTGGACCTGGCCGCGCTCGGCGTCGCGAGCACCGGGATGACCGGCGCCGACATCAAGGAGGTGCTGCGCCGGGTGCAGATGACCAAGGCGATGCAGGAGGCGCGGACCGGCGCCGCCGAGCCGATCTCCCAGCAGGAGCTGGTGACCGCGGTCCGCGACCTGCGAGGAAGCGTCTAGCCGTTCTGCCGGCGAGCGGACGTCCCGGCCCGGCCGGCGCTCACGGTGATCATCGGCCGGAGATTCGACCGTGAGCGCCGATGCGACCGTGAGTGCCAGCCGGGGTCTCGCGCCGGCGCGACATCCGGATCTGCTCCGGAGCTCAGCGGGCCGACCGGCTGTCCAGATCGGACAGCAGTGCGCCGACCAGGGTTTCCGCGGTGCGGCGGGCCGCCGCCAGGATCTGCGCGTCGGTGAAGTCACCGCTCGCGGCGGCCTCCAGTGCGGCGTTGATGCTGAGCAACGCCATCCGTAGTTGCAGCGCGTCGACCGGGCCGGCGCCGGGCAGCCGGCCGGCGAGGGTGTCGGCCAGCTTGGTGAGGGCCGAACCGATCTGCTCTCCGCCCTCGGCGGCGAATGCCCGGAGCAGCAGCGGATTCGCGGACAGGAACCGGATGCCGTGCAGCTTGTCGGCCGAGAACGATTCGACCCACCGCAACACCGCCGTACGGACGAGGTCCGCGCTTCGCGGTTGCCCGGCGACCCAGTCGAGCAGTTGCTCGGCTTCGGAGCTGCGCTGGTCGAACAGGGACCGGACGATGTCCTCCTTGCCGGTGAAGTGGTAGTACAGCGACGCCTTCTTGATGCCCAGGATCTCGGCTATCTGACGCATCGACGTCGCCTCGTACCCCTGCGTGGTGAACAGCCGCAGGGCGACCTGGCGGATGGCCGCACGGGTCTCGGGGCCGGACCGCCGGCCGAGACCTGTCTCCGATGTCGAGCTCATCACGTCAGCCTACCGCACGGTAGGCTGGACTACCTACCGGTAGGTAGGCTACGGTCGGCGTCATCGATTGCCGATGGAGGAAAACCATGAGCGAGTACACCGTCGTCCGTGAGTACCCGTACCCGGTCGAAGAGGTCTGGCACGTGATGACCGATCCCGGGTACGTCGCCCGGTGGACGACCACCGGACAGGGTGGCAGCCCCGACGGCTTCGCCGCCGTACCCGGCACCCGGTTCCGGTTCGTCGGCAAGCCGACCATCGGCTGGGCCGGTGTCGTCTACTGCGAGGTCAAGGAGGTCGACGCTCCTCAGTCGATGCGCTACACCTGGAAAGGCGACGAGAAGAGCGACGACGTCACCGACGTCACCTACCTGCTCGAGCCGATCTCCGGCGGCACCCGCTTCACCTGGCGGCACACGGGCTTCACCGGTGCCGGTGGATTCGTCATGGCCAGACTTCTGGGCAACGTGCGCCGGAAGATGATGGACGCGGGCGTACCGAGGGCGCTGGCCGCCTACCACGCCGCGCGCGCGGCATGAACCCGCGGGTCAGGCCGTTACCGGGAGGCTGAGGCCGGCCTCGGCGAACGGGTCGGGGACCGGGCGGCCGAAGTGGTAGCCCTGCGC
>KL571292.1:38988-39685 GCA_000715855.1 Actinoplanes liguriensis | reverse complement strand
GCCGATACAACGCGGCCGCCTGCTCGGCGGTCTCGACGCCTTCGGCCACCGCGACCAAGCCGAGCCCGTCGGTCAGCTGGATCAGCGACGAGGCGATCACCGAGTGCCGCTCGGAAACGGTCACGTTGTCGACGAACGACTTGTCCACCTTGAGGATTCTGACGGGTACGGTCTGCAGGACGCCGAGCGACGAGTGCCCGGTCCCGAAGTCGTCCAGGGCGATCGCGATCCCCAGGTCGTGGAGCTCCTGCACGGCCCGCACGGCGACGCCGCCGCCGAACACCGTGGTCTCGGTGATCTCGACGACGAGCTGGTGCGGGCTCACCCCGGTCTCGGAGAGGATCGCCGCGACCGAGTCGACGAAGCCCGGCTCGGCGAGCTGGCGTGCCGACACGTTCACGCCGACGTGCTTGGGGGCGGTCCCGCGGGACTGCCACGTCCGGTACTGCTCGCAGGCCGTCCGCAGGATCCACTGGCCCAGCTCGATGATCAGGCCGTTGCGCTCGGCGACCGGGATGAAGTCGACCGGGCTGACGAATCCCCGGTCCGGGTGCTGCCAGCGGATCAGGCTCTCCACCGCCACCACCCGGCCGGTCGGCAGCTCCACGATCGGCTGGTAGACGAGGTGGAACTGGCGGGTGTTCAGGGCGGCGCGCAGGTCGGCGCCGAGCCGCGCCTCCTCGCCGGCCTGGGTGTC
>KL571292.1:30056-38746 GCA_000715855.1 Actinoplanes liguriensis | reverse complement strand
CCGGCCGCCTTGGCGGCGTACATCGCCAGGTCGGCACGGCGCAGCATCTCCCCGTGCGCGAGCGCCGGGCCGGGCGGGTCGTCGCTGCCGGTGATGCCGATGCTCGCGCCGACCAGCAGGTCTTGCCCGCCGGCGTGCACCGGGAACCGGATCGCCGTGTGCAGCCGGTCGGCCAGCTCGTCGCACCGGTCCTGGGTGACGGCGGGCAGCAGGACGGCGAACTCGTCGCCGCCCATCCGCGCGACCAGCGCGCCGGCGGGCAGCGTGCCGGCGATCCGGTGCGCGACGATCACGAGCAGTTCGTCGCCGACCGCGTGCCCGAACCGGTCGTTGACCGCTTTGAAGCCGTTGAGGTCGAGCAGCAGCACGTGGGGTGTGCCGGCGGCGAGCGCGGTGGTGAGCCGGCGTTCGAAGCCGCGCCGGTTGGCGAGCCCGGTCAGCTCGTCGTGCATGGCCAGGTCCTCGAGCCGGCTGGCCTGCCGCTGCACCTGCTTCACGAAACCCCAGGTGCGGGCGAGCACCAGCAGGAACAGCACGACCGCACCGGCGCCGATGCCGGCCCAGGCGATCTGCGACGGGTCCCGCAGGCCCTGGAGGAAGAGCAGCCCGGGCGCGAGCAGCGTGCACGCGGCGAGCACGGTGAGGCGACGGCCACCGACCCGGTGCGGGTCGACGCCGGTCTGCGGGCGCTGCCGCATGCTCGGGTGCAGGGCGGAGGCACCCCAGCAGATGTACGCCATCAGGAAGCCCGAGTCCACGAACCCGCCCGTGTACTCGGCCGTGCTGGAGGCGGTCGTGTAGAACAGGTCGCCGGTGAGCATGATGCACGAGCCGAGGCCGAGCAGGCGCAGGCTCGGGGTGCGGTTCTCCGGGCGCAGGAACATCCGGGCGGCAGCGGCGGTCAGCATCACGTCGCAGAGCGGGTACCCGATGGTGACGAACCGTTCGAGCATCGGTGTGCCGTGGTCGGCGAGGGTCGGCCCGACGACGAACACCCAGTAGATCAGGCCGATCCCGGTGGAGATGACGGCCGCGTCGATCAGGCCGCCGCGATCCCGGTCCCGGTTGCCGCGGCTGAGCCGGATCATGGCGGGGACCAGCAGGAACGGGTACGCGCAGAGGTACATCGCGTCGGCCCAGGACGGGTACGGGTACTCGCCCAGGCTCAGCTCGGTGATGTCGTAGGTGATGTCCCCGCTGACCATGAGCGCCATGCCGCACGCGAACAGCAGCCACGGCCCGCGGTGTTCCGGCCGGTTCCGGAAGATCCCGAGGAACGCCATCAGGACCGAGGAGATCCCGATCGTGTTGACGTAGATCTTCGCCGGCACCGTGTCGTCGGGGACCAGCGGGAAGCACACGGCGGCGATGGAGGCCAGGATCAGCCACACCGCCCACAGCCCGAGCCGCTTGTTCCGCACGTTCTGTCATCGGTCCGGCCAGGGCCGAATTTAGGGTGCGGCGCGTTCCACGATCGCCGTGGTGTCCGCGGTGGCGGGGAGCGTCCCGAACGTGTGGCCCCAGTCCCCGCCGAGCCGGCTCGCGCAGAACGCGTCGGCGACCGCTGCCGGGGCGTGCCGGATCAGCAACGAACCCTGGAGCACGAGCGCCATGCGCTCGACGACGCGCCTCGCTCGTACCTCCCAATCGTCTTTGTCCTGGAACTGGGCTTTGAGATCGCGCACCGCGGGATCGAGGCGCGGCTCGGAGCCGACCTCGGCGAAGAACGCGTCGAGGCTCTCCGGCGCGCGCCGGATCGCCCGGAGCACGTCGAGGGCCTGCACGTTGCCGGAGCCCTCCCAGATCGAGTTGAGCGGCGCGTCCCGGTAGAGGCGGGGCAGGCCGGAGTCCTCGACGTAGCCGTTGCCGCCCAGGCATTCGAGGGCCTCGCCGACGACGGCCGGCTGCCGCTTGCAGACCCAGAACTTGCTGATCGGGATCGCCAGCCGCCGGAACGCCTGCTCGCCGGCGTCCCCGCGGACGGCCCGGTCGACCGCGCCGGCCAGCCGCACGGCGAGGACGGTCGCCGCCTCCGACTCGAGCGCGAGGTCGGCGAGCACGTTGCGCATCGCCGGTTTGCCGATCAGCGGACCGCCGAACGCGGACCGGTGCCGGGCGTGGTGGATGGCCTGGACCAGCGCGGCCCGCATCCCGGACGCGGAGCCGATCACGCAGTCCAGCCGGGTCATCGACACCATCTCGATGATCGTCCGGACGCCCTGGCCCTCGGCGCCGACCAGCCAGGCGACGGTGTCCTCGAACTCGGGTTCGCTGGACGCGTTGCTCCGGTTGCCCAGCTTGTCCTTGAGGCGCTGGATGCGGAACGTGTTGCGGGTGCCGTCCGGCAGCACGCGCGGGACGAGGAAGCACGACAGGCCGCCCGGCGCCTGCGCGAGGACCAGGAACACGTCGCACATCGGCGCGCTGGTGAACCACTTGTGACCGGTGAGGCGCCACGTCCCGCCGGTGAACGTGGCCGTCGTCGTGTTGGCGCGGACGTCCGAGCCGCCCTGCTTCTCGGTCATGCCCATGCCCGCGAGCAGGCCGTTCTTCGCGGCGGGCGGGCGCAGGCCGGGGTCGTAGGAGCGGCTGGTGAGCAGCGGCTCGTAGACCGCGGCGAGCTCGGGGTTGTTGCGCAGGGCGGGGACCACGGCGTACGTCATCGAGATCGGGCACGCGTGCCCGGCCTCCGCCTGTGACCAGACGAAGAAGCCGGCGGCCCGCGCCACGTGTGCGCCCGGCCGCGGATCGGCCCAGGCCGCCCCGGCCAGGCCCTCCTCCACGGCGACCGTCATCAGCCGGTGCCAGGAGGGGTGGAAGTCGACCTCGTCGACGCGGTGACCGTAACGGTCATGGGTGAGCAGGCGCGGCTCGTTCCGGTTCGCCTCCTCCGCCCATCGCTGGGTCTCCTCGCTGCCCGCGCGCAACCCGAGTTTGTGCAGGTCGCCGGTGGCCCACCCGGCGCCCTCGCGCTCCAGCGCAGCGGTGAGCGCCGTGTCGGCCGCGACGTCGTAACCGGTGAGCGGCGGTGGCTGATTGAACACCTCGTGGGTCACGCTCGCACCCTACTCCCGGGTAACCACTTACCGTAAGGACGTGCTGGGCTGGTTGCGGGTGCCGGGGCGACTGCCCATGTTCGGCCTGATCGCGCTGATCCTCGGGGTCACCTTCCCGCCGCTCTGGATGATCACCATTCACGCCTTCGACAACCTGGAGCAGCGCGAGAACATCAGCGAGGCCGAGGAGTTACGGGTCGCGCTCGGCGCCCACTTCCAGCGGCTCGGTGACTTCGGCATGACCAACTCGATCTGGAGCAGCTCCCGCGACGACATCCGGGACGGCAACCGGACGCGGTTCGAGGTGGACCTGCCGGCCCAGGTCCTCGGCCCGCGCTACGGGATCACCGCGGCGATCGGCGTCGATGCCCAGGGCCAGATCAAGGTCGGAGGATCAATAGCCGATTCGGCGTACGGCGATCTGCCCGCCGCCCTGCGTGACCCGGCCACCCTGCGCGGGCTGTTCACCGCCGGCGCCGGCCCGGGCGACGCCACGTGCGGCCTGACCAGTGTCACGGGCACGCCCACCGAGTTCTGCGGGTTCATCGCGTACCCGGACCAGGGCGCCCCCGGCGGCCCGGGCGGCGCGTTGCTGCTGTTCCGCGCGCTGGACGAGGCAGGGCTCGCCGACCTCTCCGCGCTGACCCGCGACCCGATGACCCTGCGCGCCGGTCCCCGTGACGGCAAGCGGCACCCGGCGCTGCCCAGCCGCTACGGCGAGATCGCGGTGACCACGGCCGTGGTCGGCGACCGGGTGGCGGTGGACGGCACGGTCGTCGGCGTCGACGGCGTCCCGGTCACCGTGGAGATCCTGGTCGACCGGCCGATCCGGGCGCTGGCCCAGCAGACCCTGCTGCTGATCGGCCTGATCCTGCTGGCCGCCATGGTGGTGCTCAAGCTGGCGTCCGAGCTCGTCATCCGGGGCGGGATCGGCAACCACGTCCGCCCGCTGCAGCGCGCCATGGAACGCGTGATGAAGTCCCGCGACCTGCAGGTGCGCATGCCGCCGTCGGAGAACCGGGACATCGGCGAGCTGGGTGACTCGATCAACGACATGCTGGCCGCGCTGGAACGGGGCGAGCAGGAGCTGGCCGAGTCCCGGGTGCGCCAGGAGCGGGAACGGGCTGAGCAGCTGGCGGCGAAGGAGCGCGAACGCGAGGAGACCCGCAGGGAGGCGCAGGCCGAGTCGGACGAGATCATCGGCAGCGTGCGGCAGCAGCTCAGCGGCGCGGTGCGCGAGGTGGACGCGGTCCGCGCGTCGGTGCACGACATCAACGCCGGGGCGGCCGCCGCGCACGGCGCGACCGAGCAGATGGCCGAGCACGCCACCCAGGCCGACACCGCGGCCGAGGCGCTCAGCGTGAGCCTGCCCGCGACCAGCGAGATGGTGAAGCTGATCGCCGCGATCGCGGGCGAGACCCGGATGCTGGCGCTGAACGCGACGATCGAGGCGGCCCGGGCCGGCGAGGCGGGGCTCGGCTTCGCGGTGGTCGCCGACGAGGTGCGCAAACTCGCGGACAACACCGCGGAGAGCACCGAGCGGATCACCGCGACGCTGGGCGCGCTCACCGCCTCGGCGACCGAGGTGTCCCGCGCGGTCGCCACGATGACCGACACCATCGACAGCGTGCGGGCGGCGATCGGCCAGGTGCGCTCGGTCGCCGACGGTCAGCAGCACAGCATCAACGACCTGGTGAACCAGGTGCAGAACGCGATCACCCAGGTGGAGAACCTGAGCTCCTGATCAGCAGATGCCCGTCTCCTTGTCGCGCAGGCCCAGGCATGGCTCGGCGCCGATCGCCTCGTTGACCCGCTCGCTGATCTGGCGGAGCTGCTTGTACTGCGTCTTGGTGAGCGCGTCGATCAGCAGCCGGCGCACCTCGGCGACGTGCCCGGGCGCGGTGGCCCGGACCTTGTCCCACCCGCTGTCGGTGAGCACCGCGAGCGTGTAGCGCCCGTCGGTGGGGTCGGGCGTGCGGTAGAGCCAGCCCTTGGACTCCAGCCGCCGGGCCGTGTGCGAGAGGCGCGAGAGTGAGGCGGCGCTGAACTCGGCGAGGTCGCTCATCCGGGTCTGGCGCCCGGGCCGCATGGAGAGGCCGGCGAGCACCTGGTACTCGAAGAACGAGAGGTCGGCGTTGCGCTGCAGGTCGGCGTCGAGCGCCGCGGGGAGCCGCGTGATCATGTGGTGCAGGGCCAGCCAGGTGGCGCTCTCGTCGGCGTCCAGCCAGCGTGGCTCCTCGGTGCTCATGGCGACAACCTTAGCTTGACGGCTCAACCTGCCGAGTGATCTGAACGACTTGAATCATCAACCCATTCGACTTGACGCTTCAAGTCATTGCGACCTACCTTGAGTTGACGGTTCAAGTCCGAAAGCAATGGGAGCAGTACTGATGGCTATCCTTCGTATCGACGCCAGCATCCTCGGCCCCAACTCCGCGAGCAGCGCGCTCGCCGACGTCGCCGAGAGCGCCTGGCTCGAGACCGCCCCGGACACCAAGATCGTCCGTCGGCACATCGGCAACGAGCCGCTGCCGTCGAACGCCTGGCAGCTCGCCGCCTCCGCCGGCTACGTCCCCGAGGAGAACCGCAGCGACGAGATGAAGCGGGCCGTCGCCCTGGCCGCCGAGCTCGCCGCCGAGCTGCGCGACGCCGACGGCGCGATCCTCGCCCTGCCGTTCTACAACTACGGCGTCTCGCAGCACGTCAAGACGTGGATCGACCTCGCCATGTCCGGCGGCGAGAACGGTGAGAAGTACCTCGACGGCAAGCCGGTCATCGTCCTCACCACCCGCGGCGGGTCGTACGGTCCGGGCACCCCGCGCGAGGGCTGGGACCACAACACCGACTACCTGCGCCGCGTCGTCGCCGACATCTGGGGCGCCGACCTCATCCTGGTCGAGCGCGAGTTCACCCTGGTCGGCCTCAACCCGGCCCTCGACCAGTTCACCGACGTCGCCGCCGCCATGAAGGACGCCGCCCACCAGGCCGCCGACGAGGCCGCCCGCAAGCACGCCGCCCGCTGAGCTCACGCCCGGTGCGGTAGGTGAGCCAGGCGGCGGCCAGTCCCGCCGCCTGCCCGGCGCCCGGTCCTGGGCGTTCGAGCCGGCCGCGGCCACCCACATGGCGCTCGGGCCGCGGCTGGTCTCCGAGCCCCGGTGCGCCCTGTTCGAACATCGGCTGGCCGTCGTCCGCCGGCTCGGCGTGGTCGACGGGTTGGACGAGATCGTCGACCACGCCGCTGACCGGACATGCTGATCCGGCCGTCGCCGCGCGAAAGGTCCTGCTCACGGCGCTGGGGGAAATGGCGTCATAAGATCGGCCGGGCCGGGTAGTAGCCGGTCATGCGGCATGCACGGGAGATCGCCCTGGGAATCCGGACCACCGAGGCGGCCGGATTGGCGGTGGGGCTGCTGGTGCCGTTCGGAGGGCTGGCGGCGCTCGTCGCCGGTAGGGCCGAGGTGCTGCGGGACCTGGACGTGCACGTGGCGGACCGGCTGCACGCGACGGCGGCCGGGCATCCTGGGCTGGTCGACGGGATGCTCTGGTGGAGTCTGCTGCTGCATCCGAACACCTGGCGGGTGGCCACGGCCGTACTCGCGATCTGGCTGGCGCGGCGGCGCGAGACCGTGCTCGCCTGGTGGGTGGTGGCGACGATGACCGCCGGGGGAGTGCTCGGCGGGGTGCTGAAGCTGCTGTTCGGGGTGCACCGGCCGGACCTCCTCGACCCGGTGGCGCGGGCGTACGGCTACTCCTTCCCGTCCGGGCACGCGCTCAACGCGGCCCTGGGAGCGGCCGTGTTCCTGCTGGTCGTGCTGCCCCGGACGCGGGGGCGGATCAGGCGCGCGGCGCTGGTCGCGGCCGGGGTGGCGGTGCCGCTGATCACCGCGTACGCCCGGGTGGTCCTCGGTGTGCACTGGATGAGTGACGTGGTCGCGGGCCTGTTGCTCGGGGTGGCCGTGCCGGCGATCACCGTCACGGTGTTCCAAGGACGGCGCGTTGGGGTAGAAAGCGGCGGTGTCCACATTCGTTAAGCAGGCGTTCACGCGGATCGTTCTTCCTGTCGCCGCCATCCTCGTGCTGATGATCGGGCTCGGGCTGCTGTTCACCCACGTCTTCGAGCACGACTGGCCGTTCACCGTGGAGGACGGCGTCAACCGGTACTTCGCCTCGCACCGCA
Source organism: Actinoplanes liguriensis (assembly GCA_000715855.1). Taxonomy (GTDB): domain Bacteria; phylum Actinomycetota; class Actinomycetes; order Mycobacteriales; family Micromonosporaceae; genus Actinoplanes; species Actinoplanes liguriensis. The sequence continues at coordinate 31,513 of KL571292.1, read as the reverse complement.
CGGCCGACGAGACCGATGTGTCCTGGTGGTTCAGTTTCATCGGGAACACGTCGTCGGTGATCGTCGTGACCGCGGTGATGGCCGTCGTCCTCCGGCTCACGCTGCACCGCTGGCGGGAGCCGATCTTCCTGTGCCTGGTGGTGACCGCGCAGGCGCTGGTCTTCTTCTTCACCACGCTGGTGATCGACCGGCCGCGCCCCGACGTGCACCGCCTCGACGCGTCGCCGCCGACCTCGAGTTTCCCGTCCGGGCACACGTCCGCGGCGTTCGCGCTCTATGTCGGGCTGGCCGTGCTGCTCGCGTCGCTGGCCCGCCCGGGCTGGCTGAAGGCGCTGTGCTGGCTGCTCGTGCTGATGCCGGTCGCGGTGGCGCTCGGGCGGCTCTACCGGGGCATGCACCACCCGAGCGACGTGCTGTCGTCCTTTGTGAACGGCACGCTCTGCCTGGTCGTGATGGTCCGCGGGGTGCTGTCCCCCCGCGTGCCGTGGCGGGTCTCTAAGGTGGGCTCATGGTCCCCTTCGACTTCCCCGGCGAGTCCTCACCCAACGGGTACAGCAACGTCGTGAGCATCGGCCCCGGCAGCCGCCTGGTCTGGACGTCCGGCCAGGTGGCCACCGGGCCGGACGGCGTGGTGCCGGCCGGCTGGGAGGAGCAGACCCGCCAGGTCTTCCGCAATCTCGGGACCGCCCTGGAGACGGCCGGGGCGTCCTGGGAGCACGTGGTGAAGCTGACGTTCTACGTCGTCGGCACGGACGAGCTGCCGACGGTCCGGGCGGTGCGGGACGAGTTCGTGAACGTCGCCGCCCCGCCGACCAGCACCCTGGTCCGGGTGGCCGGCCTGTTCCGCCCGGAGTTCCTGATCGAGGTGGAAGCGGTCGCCGCGGTGTGACCGCGCCCGTCAGCGCGTGTTGCCCGCCGGCCTGCGGCCGAGCAGCCGGTCCCGGACCGCGCCGGCCTGGTCGATCAGGGCCGGCAAGCCGGGGTGAGTGAGGCGTCCGGACTGTTTCACGACGGCCCCGGCCACCAGAACCGTGTCGACGTCGGCCCGGTCCATGGCTTGGACGACGGCGGCGTACGGGTCATGCACGGGCGCGACGCCGGGCCGGTCGGCGCGCAGGATCTGCAGGTCGGCCTGCCGCCCCGGCGTCAGCGAACCGATACGGTCGGAGAGGCCGAGGGCTTGCGCACCGGCCTCGGTGGCGTACCGGACGATGTCGCGCACGGTCGGCCCGTCGCCCGTCGCCAGCCCCTGCAGAGCCGCGAACCGTCCGAACTGGTAGGCCGACCGCATCTGACTGAACATGTCCCCGGGCCCGGACACCTCCACGTCCGTGCTCAGCGTCGGCAGCAGCCCGGCGTCGGCAGCCGCGGTGAGCTGGGGCAGGCCGTGACCCATGACCGTCTCGATGGCCGGGGCGATCGAGAGGCTGCCGCCGGTGTCCGCGATCACCCGTAGC
>KL571292.1:28811-29778 GCA_000715855.1 Actinoplanes liguriensis | reverse complement strand
GTGTATAAGAGACAGCGCCCAGCCCGGCCAGCCGGCTGATCGGGCGTTGGGCCGCCGCGGCGTTCATGTGCATCGTGACCGGCACCTCCAGCTCCGCGGCCAGCCGCCAGTTCCACCGGGTCGCGTCTGCGCCGCCGTGGTCGCCGGACAGGGCCATGGTGACCAGGGCGTGGTCGTCGTGCAGCACCTCGGTGCGCAGCCGCCGGGCGTCGGCGGAGATGCCGCCGTGCGGCCGCCGCAGGTCGCCGATGTGTATAAGAGACAGACGCATAGCCGTGGCCGTAGCAGAAGACGGCCCGGACGCCGGCATCGGTGACTGCGCTGACCAGCGCGTCGGTGTCCGCCCGGTCGCGCTGCACGTTGGACACGTCCTGCACGGTGGTGATTCCGCCGTCGAGAGCCGCCAGCGCGCTGAGCAGATTCCCGGTGTACATGTCGGCGCTGGTCAACTGACCTGCCGCGCGGATCAGGACGTGGTCGAAGTAGTCGGCCAGGGTGTAGTGGGCGCCGGCGCCACGCAGCACCGCCTGCCACATGTGCCGGTGTGAATCGACGAAGCCGGGCATCACCAGGCAACCTGTCGCGTCGAGCACGGTCGCGCCGGGAACGTTGAGGGAGGCGCCGATCTCCGCGATCGTCGTGCCACGCACCAGCACGTCGGCATCGGGCATGTCGCCCAGGACCGGGTCCATGGTGAGTACGTGACCACCGCGGATGAGGAGGCTCGGGGAATCGCCCACGGGAATACTCCGGGAGTTGAGAGGGAACGGCGCCCGCCGTCCGGCGGCACGGGGGAACTGCCTTCCGGCGGGCGCCGGGTCAGGTCACCAGCCCCAGTGGGCGGGCGGGTCGAGGCGGGTGTTGTTGAGCGTCCAGTACTCCACGTTGCGTTCCACCAGACCGTCCGGGGCGAAGGTGAGCACGTTCGCCTCGGTGAGCGTGATCCCTGTCTCTTATACACATCTCT
>KL571292.1:22586-28534 GCA_000715855.1 Actinoplanes liguriensis | reverse complement strand
CCGCGAGCCGGTGATCATGGGCTCGCCGTGTCTTACCGACACCTCGGTCTGTCCTGCGGTGATGTCCCGCCAATAGGCGGCGATCGCGGCACGGCCGGTGTAGGTCTGCCCATCCGCTCCGGGAATCACCTGGTAGACGGCGTCGCCGGTGAACAGGGCGGCGGCCGCGCCGGCGTCCTTGGACTCCCATGCCCGGTCGTATCCGTCGACCCAGGCCACCACGTGGTCGTGAGTCAGGTGCGGGTGCAGGGCCGCGACGCCGCCGATACTCACGGCCGCGGCCAGGGCCCCTTGCAACATCCGGCGGGTGCCGGCACTGATGTTCATCCGGTCGGGCTTCCTTCCGTGACGGACAGGCGACGCGCCAGCTCGGCGACCGGCGCATCCGGATATGCGGTGCTGAACCGGCTGGTCAGGCCGGGAAGGCGGACGTCGTACTCCTGGGTGCCGACTGATTCCAGGGCGACGGCGGCGAGCGCGCAGCCCAACCGGGCCGCCTGACGGTCGTCCCAGCCCCACAGGGCCCCGGTCAGGAATCCGGCCCGGAACGCGTCGCCCGCCCCGGTGGGGTCCGCGACCACCGGCACCGGCGCCGCCGGAACGTGCGACGGCGGGTCTCCGCGCCGGTGGATCCGCACCCCGTCCGCGCCGTGCGTGGTGACCCAGACGCCGACCCGGTCCAGGACCGCACTCTCGGTCCAGCCGGTGTGCCGTAACAGGAGGAGACGCTCGTACGCGTTGGTGAACAGGTACCCGGCCCCGTCGATCAGCTCCCGGATGTGCTCCGGGGCCAGCCGGGCCAGTTGCTGCGACGGGTCGACGGCGAACGGGTAACCGGCCTCCCGGCACTCGCCGGCGTGCCGGAGCATGGCGGCCGGGTCGTCCGGGCTGACCAGCACGAGGTCGAGGCCGCCGAGCCGGTCGGCGACCGGTTGCAGCGTGATCGACCGTGCCTCGGCCATCGCGCCGGCGTAGAACGTCGCGATCTGGTTGTGCCGCTCGTCGGTGGTGCAGACGAAGGTGGCGGTCCGGGCGGTCGCCGACACCAGCACCGACGCGGTGTCCACACCCCGCCACTCGAGCCGCCGCCGATAGTCGGCGAAGTCGATGCCGGCCGCGCCGACCAGCGCCGGAGTGCCGCCCAGCGCGGCCATGCCGACGGCGATGTTGGCCGCCACACCCCCGTAGCGCATCTCCATCGTGTCGGCCAGGAACGAGAGCGACACCTGGTCGATCCCGCCGGCCACCAGATGATCCGCGAACCGCCCCGGGTACGCCATCAGGTAGTCGACGGCGATGGAGCCGGTCAGCGCCACCCGTGACCCGTTCACGCGCCGGCCGCCGCGCGCAGCGCCGCGACCCGATCGGTGCGTTCCCAGGGCAGGTCCACGTCGGTGCGCCCGAAGTGGCCGTACGCCGCGGTCGGGCGGTAGATCGGCGCCAGCAGCCCGAGGTCGGCGATGATGGCCGCCGGCCGCAGGTCGAAGACCTCCAGTATCGCCGCGCGCAGGCGAGCCTCGTCGACGGTGTGGGTACCGAACGTCTCGACGAACAGACCGACCGGCGCGGCCTGCCCGATCGCGTACGCGACCTGGATCTCCAGGCGGGAGGCGAGCCCGGCGGCGACCGCGTTCTTCGCCACCCAGCGCAGCGCGTAGGCGGCCGACCGGTCCACTTTCGACGGGTCCTTGCCGCTGAACGCGCCGCCGCCGTGCCGCGCCATCCCGCCGTACGTGTCGACGATGATCTTCCGGCCGGTCAGGCCGGCGTCGCCCATGGGGCCACCGATCACGAACCGGCCGGTCGGATTGACCAGCAGCCGCACACCGGAGGTGTCCACCGCCAGCCCGGCCAGCTCCGGTTTGACGACCTGGTCCAGCACGTCACCGGTGAGCATCGTGTCGACGTCGACCTCCGGGGCGTGCTGCGCCGAGACGACGACCGTCTCGACGGCGGTCGGCCGGAACCCGTCGTAGGCCACGGCGACCTGGGTCTTGCCGTCCGGCCGCAGGTACGGCAGCGCGCCGGACTTGCGGACCGCGGTGAGCCGCGCCGCGAGACGGTGCGCGAGCGCGATCGGCAACGGCATCAGCTCCGGCGTCTCGTCGCACGCGAAGCCGAACATCAGGCCCTGGTCACCCGCGCCCTGCCGGTCGCGGTCGTCGGCGGAGCCCCCACTGCGTGCTTCGTACGCCGTGGTGACGCCCTGCGCGATGTCGGGCGACTGGGTGCCGATCGCCACGTTCACCGCGCAGGTGGCACCGTCGAACCCGGCGGCTGACGAGTCGTAGCCGATGTCCAGGACGACCTGCCGTACCAGAGCCGGGACGTCGACCTGGACGGTCGTGCCGACCTCGCCGACCACGTGCACCTGACCCGTGGTGACCAGCGTCTCGACCGCCACCCGGGCGTGCGGGTCCCGGGTGAGGATCGCGTCCAGGACGGCGTCGCTGATCGCGTCACACATCTTGTCGGGGTGACCCTCGGTCACCGATTCACTGTTGAACAGGCGCTCGGCCATGCCAGCGCGTCCTTTCGTCGGGGCGGCGTCACGCCCGGAGAGAGAGCTCGATGCCGTCGCCCAGGGGCAGGGCCAGCGAGGTGTAGCCGCCGCCGGACCGGACCCGGTCCAGGTACCCGTCGGGCAGCATGTCGAGGTTGTCGGCGACGACCAGGGTGCCCGGGCGCATCGCCGGCTCCAGGACCTCGAGCACCGGCAGGTAGAGGTCCTTCCACCCGTCGAGGAGCACCAGGTCCAGTGGGCCCGGGACGTCGCGCAGCGTCTCACGCGCGTCGCCCTCGAGGATGCGGGTGTGCTCGGCCAGGCCGGCCCGGGCCAGGTTGACCCGCGCCCGCTCCGCCTTGCGCGGGTGCATCTCCGATCCGTACACCACGCCCTCGCCGCCACCGTCGCGGATCGCCGCGGCCAGGTACACCAGTGACGTCCCGAACGACGTTCCGAACTCCACCACGGTCCGCGCCCGGAGTATCCGGACCAGCAGATAGAGCAGGCGGCCGACGGCGGGAGCGACGGGCAGCGCCGCCTCCCCGCACCAGGCGGTGACCTCCTCGACCGTCGGTGGCGCGGGCTGTGCGGCGGCCGCCGAGTAAGCCCGCTCGAGCACCCCGGCGTCATCGCGGCCGGCGGACCGGTACATCTCGGCGAACAGCGCGGTGATCACCGGATCGGCGAGCACGGACCGGCTGACAGACGTCTCCATCGTCGTCCTCAGCTCTGATCGCGCTTGAGGTAGCTCTGCGCGTTGTAGATGGTGCGGGCGGTGTCCGTGATCGCCCGGCGCCCGTGCATCACCCGGGTGTTGTCGATGAGCGCGACGTCGCCGTCCTGCCACTCGATGTCCTCGGTGATCCGTTCGGTCAGCTCCCGCATCTCGGCCATCAACGCCGACGGGATCTCGCTGCCGTCGGCGAAGGTGATCCGGGGCGTCTCGTAGTTGTAGGACGGCCCGAAGATGCTGTTGGCCCAGGAGAGCCGGTCGCCGAAGAGGGTGCCGTGCGCGGCGGGGGTCCGGTAGGCGTAGGTGATAGACCCGTCTTCGTTCTCCTCGATCGTCGTCGAGTCGGCGTCGTTGGCGAGCCGGCGGATGTCGTCGACGGTGATCCGCTCCAGCGGGATCGTGCCGCCGGCGTGGTGGAAGACGAACTGCTTCCACTTCTGCTGCTCGACCCGGCGGCTGTAGACGATGTCCTGATGCCGGAATGCCTCCTGCGCCGTCTCGCTCGCCGCGTCCCACACCCGGTACCCGTCGCAGACCGTGGTCTGCGAGCCGGTCGCCGCCGCCTTCTCGCAGCAGAACCAGGTCAGATCCGGGCCGAACGGGCTGTTGCCGTTCTCCAGGTGCAGCCCGACCGCGTCGGTCCCGGCGTCCACCTTCTGCGCGACCTCGCCGCCGTGGAACGAGCGGGCGGGGTCGAGGGTGACCCGCGACGAGTAGGCCTTCACGAACAGCGAGAAGTCCTCCAGCGTAGGCGCGAAGCCCCGGAAGATCAGGAACCCGGCGTCCGCCAGCGTCTCGACCACCCACGCCTGGTCGAGGTCGCGCAGCGACGCGCCGTCCTTCGCGATCAGCAACTTCCCGGTGCCCGAGCCGTAGGGCCGGACCTCTGCCTGCGTTGTCATGGCGATCTCCTCTTCCGCTGTCTCGTCCGGCACCAGCAACAGCGTCTGCGCGCGCTCCACATCGGACATGTGGCGCGTGCCGAAGGCCTCGATCTCGCTGCGTGCCCAGGCAAGATCAGTGCTCGGCTCGACGATGAACAGCCCGTGCAGCGCGTCGAGGCCGTCACCGACCACCGCGACGGCCCGGACGAACGGCAGCTGGGCATACTGCGCCTCGACCCACTCGGGGGCGATGTTGCGACCCGCCGCGGTGATGATCACGTTCTTCTTGCGGCCGGTGATGTGGACGAACCCGTCGTCGTCGATGCTCGCCAGGTCGCCGGTGTGCAGCCAGCCGTCCTCGACGTGACAGCTGGACGGGTCGTCCCGGGTGTACCCGGCGAACAACGACTCGCTGGTCACCAGCAGTTCACCGTCGTCGGCGAGACGCACCCGGACATGCGGCAGGGGGCGCCCGACGGACCCGATCCGGCGGTCGGCCGGAGTGTTCCAGGAGACCACCGAGCTGTTCTCGGACAGGCCGTAACCCTCGTAGACGGCGATGCCGTGCCGGTCGAGCGAACGAAGCAGGTCCGGGCTGACCGGAGCGCCACCGCAGCACAACAGTGGCGCCTCCGGCCGGCCGAACAGGGCGGGCAGTACCGGGACGCCGGCGGCCGCGGCCCGCTCCGCCGCGGCGGCCAGCTCGTCGACCACGGCCGGCGTGGCCACCAGCGCGGTCGGCGCGACCTCGGGCAGCAGCCCCGAGAGTCGCGCTGCGGCGGCCCCTGCGGTGCCGACCAACGGAAGCCCGGGGGGCGGCTGCACCAGGGTGCCGCCGTCGAGCACCACCAGGTAGAGGCCGGTGACCTGCTCGATCAGGAGGCTGAGCGGCACCATCGAGAGGTAGCGGCGGAACGCGCCGGACGGCATCACCCGCCGCAGCGAGTCCAGGAGCGCGGCCAGGCCCTGGGCCCGGATCCGGACACCCTTGGGTCGCGACGTGGTCCCGGAGGTGTGGATCGTCTTGCAGATCCAGTCGCCGCCAACGGAGGGGATCCGCAGTGGTCCGGTTGCCGCCTCGGCCAGCTCGGCAACCTCGATCCCGAGGACCGGGGCGCCTGCCATCAGGACGCCAGGCCCCCACTCGGCGATCCGCCGGGCGCCGAACTCGTCGGTCAGGCAGACGTCGATCTGGTCGAGCATCCCGGCCGCCTGCTCGGCGGAGAACGCCAGGGGGACCGGCACCTGAGTCGCCCGAGCCGCCAGCAGCGCCAGGTCGGCCACCACGAACTCCGGGGTGTTCGCGCACACCACACCGACCCGCAGGGCGCCGGGCGGACCGTTGTGCCCGAGCCGCTCGGTCAGCGCCTGTGCCGCGCGGGTCACCGTGCGGTACGAGAACGATCGGGACTCGGCACCGTCCATGACCGTGACCAGAGGCTCACTGCTCTCCGCGCGACCCAGCAGGGCTTCCTCAAGAATCCGCACGGGCCGGCACCTCCAGCGAGCCGAGGGTGCCGAGCGCCAGCTCGACCTGCGGGTCGAGGAACTCGTAGCGCCCGGTCGACTCGGTGAACAGGCGGGACAGATCGGCCAGGGGGATGACGCCGACCTGCGGATCGTTGGCGTAGTAACGGCCCCACCGGCTCCGATCGGCGGCCGGCAGGCGGCCGACGTCGGCCGCGGCGAGCGGCACGAACCAGATGCCCAGCCGGTCCAGGGTGACGGCCAGACTGCGGGTGGCGGTGCACAGGATGTACCGCTTGCCCAGGCACCACGAGATGATCGGGACGAGCCGGATCACCTCTGTCTCTTATACACATCT
>KL571292.1:21404-22340 GCA_000715855.1 Actinoplanes liguriensis | reverse complement strand
AGATGTGTATAAGAGACAGCGGGGACATTCGGCGTGCAACCGCTCGCGGATCAGCGCGTCGATCGGCTGGTCGAGGTAGCGCTCGGAGAAGAAGGGCTGGCTCGAGGCCAGGGTGACGCCGGCACAGGCCGCGATCCGGGTGCCCTCCGGCGTGGTCTGGTCAGCGGTGATGAAATAGTCGGGGTCGGGCATGACTTCGGCGTCGAAGGACCGGGCGTACTGTTCCCGGACCAGATCGACGGCGGAGAGCCAGGGCTCGGAGAGCCGGGGCTGGAGTCGTACTCGCAAGACTGCCTCCAGAAGGGGGTGCAGGCCGGTTGCGGACGGTGGTCGGGTCGGGGCGCGGTGGCCGCGACTCACTTCTTGGTCGCCACGACCAGGGAGACCGAGGACGGCAGGGTCAGCAGCTCGATCGAGTGGAAGCCGGCCTGGTCGAGGAACTCGGAGATCTCCGGAAGGCTGTAGGTGCGGTCCCCGGAGCAGGCGAACATGGCCAGGCTGAACGCGACGTTGTGCGGGTCGAGCCGCTCACCCTTGACGTCCTCGAGGATCACGATCCGGCCGCCGCTGCCCAGCGCGTCGGCCGTCTTGCGCAGCAGGGCCCGGTTCTCGTCCGGGGTGTGGTTGTGCAGGATCTCGAAGACCAGGGCCAGGTCGTACCCGGAGCCGATGTCGTCGGTGAGGAAGTCACCGGTCCGTGTGCCGACCCGGTCGGTGAGCCCGGCGGCCTCGATCGCGGCGGGCGTGTTGGCCAGGGCCTCGGGCAGGTCCACGATGGTGGCACTCAGTTCGGGGTGCCGCTGCGCGAAGGCGATCGAGTGCAGGCCGTGCGAGCCACCGAGGTCGACCATCCGGCGCGCGTTCGGCGGCAGGGTGACGGCATCGACGATGTCGCCGACGGTCAGCGTCGACTTGATGCGCATGTAGGCGGAGAAG
>KL571292.1:19763-21171 GCA_000715855.1 Actinoplanes liguriensis | reverse complement strand
ATGTGTATAAGAGACAGAGCTTGCCGCGGAGGATCGCATCCGGCAGGTCCCACAGGACGTTCTGCAGCTCGTACGCCCAGAGCAGCGCCGGCGTGAAGTCGTCGGGCCCTTCCGCGAGCCACTTGCGGGCGACCGGACCGTTCTCATAACGGTCGCCCTCGGCCGCCAGGTAGCCGAGCACCGCCAGGGTGTCGCAGAGGACCTGGACGCCCTGCTCCCCAGCCCGGAGGCGGGCGGCGAGCGCGCCCGCGGTGAGCGGACCGGACCGGAGGATCTCGAAGATTCCCAGCTTGGCGCCGGCGGTGATCGCAGCGTACTTGATGGCCGAGCCGATCACGTCGTCGATCGGGTTGCCACTGAGGTCGTCGTGGGTCGTGGTGGTGAACATGCGGTCTCCAGTCGATTGGTCGCACGCGGGCACGCCGGGACCCGGCACGGAGCCGGGCGGCGCGCAGAGCTCCGCCCGCGAAGGATGAAAGATGCGGAACGCGGCGGTCAGGCGGTGCGGCCACGGGCAGCGGTGCCCGCGACGGCCCAGGGCCGGGCGTCCTCGATGTCGGCGGCCAGGGCGAACAGGGTGGCCTCGTCGCCGAAACGGCCGGTGAACTGCACGCCGATGGGCAGCCCGGCAGAGGTGGAACCGAGGGGGAGGCTCATGGCCGGCTGGCCGGTCAGGTTCGCCAGCGGCGTCTCGTACACGAAGGCGAGGGCCCGCTGCAGTTGCCGGACCGGGTCACCGTCGGCGAGAACACCCAGCGGCGGGGCCGGCTCGGCGGTGCATGCGGTGATCAGGACGTCGTAGTCCTGATGGAAACGGGCCAGCCTCCGGGCGAGCCGCTGCAGCCGGGAGATCGTCGCCAGGTAGTCGGCCGCACCGTTGGTGCGGCCCTGCTCGTAGAGCCACCAGGTGGTCTCCTCGAGCAGGCCGGGGTCCGGGGTGCGCCCGCTGAGGGCTCCGAACGCGGTGACCGCCGAGGAGACGCCCGCCGCCCACACCGTCAGGAAGTCGTCCGCGGCGTCGGCGAACCCGACGTCCGGGGCGTCCTCGGTCACCTCGTGCCCCAGCTTCTCGCACAGCGTGGCGGCGTCACGGACCGCGGCGGCGCAGGCCGGGTGCAGAGGGCCGACCGCGTCGCGCGTGGTGAAGGCGATCCGCAGCCGCCTGCGTGTGCCGTACCGTACGGCCTCGGTGAACGTCCCCGCGGTGGGCGGCGCCCAATACGGATCGCCGAGGTCGGGACCGGCCACGGCGTCGAGCGCGGCGGCACTGTCCCGGACCGAACGGGTCATGACGTGCTCGCAGGCCAGCCCGTTCATCAGGTCACCGGTGTCGGGACCCAGCGGGGTGCGGGCCCGGGTCGGCTTCAGCCCGAAGACGCCGCAGCAGGCCGCCGGCAGCCGGATCGAC
>KL571292.1:17668-19515 GCA_000715855.1 Actinoplanes liguriensis | reverse complement strand
TGTGCCGCGGGTCGTGGGGATTGCGGGTCGGGCCGTAGAGCTTCGTCTCGGTGGTGGGCAGCACACCGAACTCGGCGGTGCTGGTCTTACCGAGAATCTGCAGCCCCGCGGCCCGGAACCGGCGGACCAACTCGCCGTCGTGCGGTGGAACGAAGCCGGCGAGCATGGCCGAGCCGAGGGTGGCCGGCATGCCACCCAGCGTCGGCCCGAGGTCTTTCAGCAGGAACGGGACCCCGCTCAGCGGGCCGCCGGGCGGCAACCCGGCGGCCTCGTCGAGGGCCCGCTCATACCGTTTGATGATGACTGCGTTGACATCCGGATCGCGCTGCTCGATGCGGATGATCGCCGCCTCGGCGGCCTCGCGCGCGGTGAGCTCACCGCGCCGGATCAGTTCCGCCTGGGCACACCCGTCGAGTGCACCGAGCTCGTCTCTGTGGACACCTACGACATCCCCCGTGTGGTGTTGTGGCGGTGCGCCGGCTCAGACGGCCGCGGACTGCACCAGCTCCGGCTCGGCCAGCCGGCCACGGGCGTGCCGGAGGGTGACCTCGGCGACCCGGCGGCCCAGCGCCTCGGCGGTGCGCAGGTCGCTCGGGTAGGGGCCGAACTCGGGGCCCTGGTCGTTGTTGGACTGTGCCATCGCGCCCAGCCAGCTGCCGAGCCGGTTGATGTCGTCGATCGTGCCGGTCGACGTGTTCCAGCCGGAGAACGCGGCCAGCCCGACCCAGATCATGCCGTGCTGCGCGGCGAACAGGGCCAGCTCGGTGAGCGTGTTGAGCTTGTCGCCGCTCATCGAGCCGCTGTTGGTGAAGCCCGCCGCGATCTTGTCGCGCCACCGCAGATTGTCCGCCCAGCGGGCGCTGGTGGCCTCGACGAATCCGCGGAACGCCGCGCTCGCCCCGCTCATGTAGGTGGGTGACCCGAAGATGATCGCATCGGCGGCGTCGAGAGCCAGCCACGTCTCCTCGGTCAGCTCCGGGATGGCGATCAGATCCACCTCGGCGCCGGCCACCTCCCGCGCGCCGGCGGCGACCGCCTCGGCCTGCTTCGCGGTGTGCCCGTAGCCGCTGTGGAAGAGAACGGCGACTCGAACCTGCATGTCGACTCCTAGTTGATCTCTTTTGCAAAAGCTTTCTAGAATGCTTTCTCGAAAGAGAACCTAGCGAGCATGCCCGGCGACCGCAACCCCGTCCCGCAAAGAGATGCCGGTGTCGCGCTCCGTGATCTTGTTAACGAATGATTACGAATTGCCCTGGCGTTCGGCGTTGTCCGCATATCTCGCGCCCGTCCAGACCAGGGCCCCTGTGCCGGGCTGCCATAGACTGGGAGGAGGGAGGGCCGGAAGCATCGCCGTCTCGGATGTGAATCACGCAGAGTGTTCGACCGATGCCGATGTGGCGATGTGGAGGGTGGGCGATGAAGGCGGACGAGGTCGACGACATCCTCGAGGCATGGCGCGTCGAGCTGCCCGACCTCCCCAGCGAGCCCCTGGAGATCGTGAAGCGGGTCGCCCGGCTCTCCGGGGTCCTCGACGCGGCCGCCGCCGACGAGTTGCAGCTGCTCGGGCTCACTCGCGCGGAGTATGACGTGCTCGCCACCCTGCGCCGTTCCGGGCCGCCGTTCCGGATGCGTCCCGGCACCCTGACCAGTGCGTTGCTGCTCTCCTCGGGCGGCACCAGCAATGTCATCCGCCGGCTGGCCGAGGCGGGTTACGTGGCGCGCCACGCCGCCGAGCAGGACGGTCGTGGGGCCCTGGTGGAGCTGACCGACGAGGGCGTGCGGATCGCGGAGAAGGCGGTGCGGGCGGCCACCGGCGCGCAGGCCGCCGTGCTCGGCCGCATCCCGGT
>KL571292.1:15993-17441 GCA_000715855.1 Actinoplanes liguriensis | reverse complement strand
GCCGTGCTCGGCCGCATCCCGGCTGGCGTCCGCGGCGACCTGGTGCAGATCTTGCGGACGTCTCTCGACGCCATCCGGGGCGAGGCGCCCCGCCGGGTCGTGCGCTGACAGTGCGTCCCGCCGCGGCGGGACGCACTGCGCGAGGGGTTCAGCTGTACTGGATCTGCGGGGCGGCGATCGTCTCCCACGCCGCGCGGAGCTCGGCGACGACCTCGGGGTGCTTCGCGGCCAGGTTTGCCTGCTCGCGCGGGTCCGCTTCGAGATCGAAGAGCAGGTCCGCTCCGGTCGCGGTGGAGCGGAGATACTTCCACTTGCCGCGGCGCAGGGCCCGGGACGATCGGGTACGCCAGAACAGGTCCCGTTCCGGCGCATCCGTCCCGTGCAGCAGGTAACCGGCGAGGCTCGCGCCGTCGAGCGGGTAGTCCGGATGCGGTTCGGCGCCGGCGATCTCCAGCAGCGTCGCCGTCCAGTCGTGGGTGACCAGGGGCTCGTGGCTGACCTGGCCGCCGCGGATCCGGGCCGGCCAGCGCACGATGTTCGGCACCCGGATGCCACCCTCGTTGAGGCTGGCCTTGCTGCCGGAGAGCGGCCACTGGTAGGAGAACCGTTCGCCGCCGTTGTCGCTGGAGAAGATCACCAGGGTGTTCTCCTCCTGGCCGGTCCGGCGCAGCGCGGTGAGAACCTGCCCGATGCGGGCGTCCAAGTTCTCGACCATCTTCCGGTACGTCGTGAGCGAGCCACCGTCGTAATGGAACAGCGCCATGCCGTTGCCCGCCTTCACCTGGGCCGTGATCTCGGCGCTGACATCCCGGTCGCCGGGCGCTTCCCACGGCCAGTGCGGGCTGGTGAAGTTCAGGTTGAGCAGCCAGGGCCGGTCGTGCCGGCGGTGCAGGAACTTCTCGGCGTGGTTCGCCAGGAGGTCCGTGTAGTACTCGTCGGACTCGGCGGGGGTCTCGCCCTCGTAGAGGTCCGTGCCCAGGCTGGTGATCTTCGAGTAGTAGTCGACCCCGCCCGAGTAGTTGCCGAAGAACTCGTCCCAGCCGGACTTGAGCGGCCCGAACCAGGGCAGGAAGCCGTTGTGCCACTTGCCGAGCATCGCCGTGGTGTAACCGGCCTTCTTCAGCAGCGACCCCAGCGTCGGGTGCTCCGGCGGGAGCCCGTCGGTCGCGGTCGGCGTGGCGATCGGCTCGGGCAGGCCGCCCGGCAGCCGTCCGGGGTAGCGGCCGGTGTAGAGCGCCATGCGGGTCGGCGAGCAGACCGCGCCGGCCGAGTACGCCTGGGTGAACCGCACGCCGGACCGGGCCAGGCGGTCCAGGTTCGGGGTCCTGATGTCCGGTGAGCCGTAGCTGCTCAGGTCGGCCCAGCCCAGGTCGTCGGCGAGGATGAACAGGATGTTCGGTCGCTTCCCGCCGGGCTTGGCGGTGGTGGCCTGGAACTCCCGCTCGGCG
>KL571292.1:15023-15717 GCA_000715855.1 Actinoplanes liguriensis | reverse complement strand
AGATGTGTATAAGAGACAGCGAAGACCCCGCGCCGGGTGGTGCCACGGTTCGTCACATCATCTCCTACGGATCCGTCGTCAGCGCGCCGACATTATCCATCGGATCGATAGGAGTAAAGGGCTATCCCGTCTCGTGGCGGGAAGATCGTCATGGCCAGCAGGAGGAGCCCGAAGAGCAGGATCGTGGCCCGCAGCGCCGCCCAGGGATGCCGCACGGGCGGCTCCGGCGCCAGCCGGTAGGCGTACGCCGTCGCTGCGAAGGTGTACTCCCGCGATTGCGCCTGCGCGATGTCGACCTCTGCCCGCAGCGAGTCCTGGAGCATCGGATAGGTCCGCAGCGAGTCGATCGCCGGAGAGATCCCCGACGACTGGATCGGCCGCACGACCGGCGGGTCCAGCAGGTGGGTGCGGCCGACGTCGGTCATGCCGCCGATCATCAGCGCGGTCACCGGCAGCAGCCCCAGCCCGGCCAGGCGCGCGGCGTGGCCCCCGGCGAGCGCCGCGTTCGCGGCGAGGCCCGCGACCACGACGGCGGCCGCGATCAGCCCGAGGAACGCGGCGCGGGTGAGGTCGTCGCTGGTCGTGTGGTCGAGGGCGAGCCGTCCCGCGGCGGCCGGGATGACCAGCGCGAGGACGAAGGCCGGGATCAGTCTGCGGCGGCGCGGCAGGCCGGTGCGGGACAGCACCGCCACGG
>KL571292.1:13199-14811 GCA_000715855.1 Actinoplanes liguriensis | reverse complement strand
GGACAGCACCGCCACGGCGAGGGCGACGCCGGCGGCGGCGAGCAGGAACTGGCCGCTCAGCCAGATCGACGCCTCGACCATGCCGTCCGGGGTGCCGCCGCCCAGTGCGTCACGCGCGGCGGCGGCGAGGGTGAGCAGGGAGAACCCTGCGACGGTCCAGGTCCGCTCCCGGCTTCCGCTCAGACCATTCCCGATCGCGTACGTCGTGAGCGCCCCGACCGCGAGCGTCCCGCACCAGGGCACGGGTGTCTGCCCGTCGGTGAGCTCCCCGTACACGAACAGCCCGCTGAGGATCCCGAAGGTCCAGAGCGCCCACAGTTCTCGCCGCATCAGGGCATTCTGGTCAAATCGTGCAGCCGGCGGCTCCGGTGTTCCGGGGGAATCCGATGGCCGGTCCGGCAGCCCGTCCCACCGTTCCGGGGGTGGACGCGACAGCATGGGGGAATGACGAAGCTGAGTGGGCGGGAGATCGCCGAGCAGGCGCCCGCGGGGTGGGTGTACCTGGTGGGTGGGCTGCAGACGCGGCTGCGGACCGGGGACTTCGCGGCCGGGCTGGCGCTGGTGAACGCGATCGGGGCGGCGGCCGAGGAGATGGATCATCACCCGGATCTGGACCTGCGGTACGGGTACGTCGACGTGCGGACCAGCAGCCACGACGTCGGGGCGGTGACCGGGCGGGACCTGCGGCTCGCGCGGACGATCACCGAGCTGGCGGCGAAGGCCGGGGTCACGCCGTCGGCGGCCGGGCTCGCGCGACTGGAGCTGGCGCTGGACACCCCGGGCGTGGCGGGGATCGCGGGGTTCTGGGCGGCCGTGCTGAACGGCGAGGTCCAGGGGCCGGACGTGCGGGACGGCGCCGGGGTGCTGCCGTTGATCTGGTTCCAGGAGTCCGGCTCCGAGCAGGGGCGGCAGCGCTGGCATCCGGACGTCTGGGTGGACCCGTCCGAGGTGCAGCCCCGGATCGACGCGGCGGTGGCGGCCGGCGGATCACTGGTCACCGACGAGTACGCGCCGAGCTTCTGGGTGCTGGCCGACCCGGAGGGCAACAAGGTCTGCCTGTGCACGTGGCAGGAGCGCGGCTGACGATCGGGTGAGCGGCGAAGCCGGGGCAGGTCGGAGGGCTGCCCCGGCTTCACCTCACTCGCTCAGGCCGCGACAGTAGCCTGGGCGGTGACCGGAGCCGACCCTGCCGACAGGTGCCGTAGATATGCCGGCAGGGTCAGGAACTCCGGGCACGTCCGCTCGGTGAGCAGGACCGTCAGAAGCGTCCGGGCCTGGCCGAAGAGCCGGGCCGCTTCCTCGTCCAGCGCACCGGTCTCGCTGAGGACGTCGAGCTCCTCGCGGAGCATCCGGGTGACCATGGCGGCCGTCACCGGGACGCCGTAGTCGGTGGGCGTGCCCGACGAGATCCATTGCCAGAGCTGGGCCCGGCAGATCTCGGCGGTGGCGGCGTCCTCCATGAGGCCGCCGAGCGCGACCGCGCCGCGCCCGCCCAGCCACGACGCGATGTAGCGGAGCGAGACGCTGACGTTGGTCCGCAGCGCCACCTCGCTCACCGACACGTCGGTGGCCTTGACGTCGAGCAGTTCTGCGGCGTCTGTCTCTTATACAC
>KL571292.1:5171-12845 GCA_000715855.1 Actinoplanes liguriensis | reverse complement strand
GCGCCGGTGACACGTCTTGACCAGCAGCTCGGTGTAGGCCCGCATGAACGGCGCGGTCATCGTGACCTGGGAGCGCTCGGGCAGGACCACGTCCGGCCGGTTCTTGATCATGCTGAACAGGTAGTCCCAGCGGCCGGCGTTCAGGCCCGCGGAGTGCTCGCGCAGCTCGAACAGGATCTCGTCCATCTCGAACGCCGCGTTGATCGTCTCGATCAGGACCGTGGCCCGGATCGTGCCGCGCGGGATGCCGAGCAGCTCACTCGCGAAGACGAAGACGTCGTTCCAGAGGCGGGCCTCCAGGTGCGACTCCATCTTCGGCAGGTAGAAGTACGGCCCGGAGCTGCGGTCGATCTGCTTCTGCCCGCAGTGGAACAGGTACAGGCCGAAGTCGAACAGCGACGCGGAGACCGCGCGGCCGCCGATCCGCAGGTGGCATTCCGGCAGGTGCCAGCCCCGCGGACGGACCATGATCGTCGGCAGCTGCTCGCCGACCGTGTACTCCCGGCCGTCCGGAGCGGTGTAGCCGAGCGTCCCGTCCAGCGCGTCCTTCAGGTTGATCTGGCCGATGACCACGTTCTCCCAGGTGGGGGACGTCGAGTCCTCGAAGTCGGCCATCCAGACCTTCGCGCCGGAGTTGAGCGCGTTGATGGTCATCTTGCGCTCGGGCGGGCCGGTGATCTCCACGCGGCGGTCCATCAGGTCCGGCCGCGGCGGGGCGACCTGCCACGACCGGTCGTCGCGGACGTGCTGGGTGGAGGGCAGGAAGTCCAGGTCGGTGGTGCGGGTGGCGCGGCGGCGCCGGCGGCGCTCCAGGAGCTGCACCCGGCGTGCGCCGAACTCCCGGTCCAGAGCCACCACGAACGCGATGGCCTCGGGGGTCAGGATCTCGGAGTATCGGTCGGCGGTGGTTCCGGTGATGGTGATCTCTTCGGCACCCATGATCAGATCTCCCTGCCCATCATCTACTGGATCAGAACTGCTCGGCCTCGGTGCTGCCGGACAGCGCCGTGGTGGAGGACTCGGGGTTGAGGGCGGTGGAGACGGCGTCGAAGTAACCGGTGCCGACCTCGGCCTGGTGCTTGGTGGCGGTGTAGCCGTCGGACTCGGCCGCGAACTCGGCCTCCTGCAGCTTCACGTACGCCGTCATGCCGGTCTCGGCGTAGCCCTTGGCCAGCTCGAACATCGAGTGGTTCAGCGCGTGGAAGCCCGCGAGGGTGACGAACTGGAACTTGTAGCCCATCGCGCCGAGCTCCTTCTGGAAGCGGGCGATGTCGGCGTCGTCCAGGTTCTTCTTCCAGTTGAACGACGGCGAGCAGTTGTAGGAGAGCAGCTTGCCGGGGTGCACCGCGTGCACGGCCTCGGCGAACTTGCGGGCGAAGTCCAGGTCCGGCTTGCCGGTCTCGACCCAGAGCATGTCGGCGTAGTCGGCGTAGGCGACCCCGCGGGCGATCGCCGCGTCGTCACCCGGGGTGACCCGGTAGAAGCCCTCGGCGGTGCGCTCCCCGGTGACGAACGGCTTGTCCCGGTCGTCCACGTCGGAGGTGAGCAGGTCCGCCGCGAGGGCGTCGGTGCGGGCGATGACCAGCGACGGGACGCCGGCGACGTCGGCCGCCAGGCGGGCCGCGTTCAGCGTGCGGATGTGCTGCTGGGTCGGGATGAGAACCTTGCCGCCCAGGTGGCCGCACTTCTTCTCGGAGGCCAGCTGGTCCTCCCAGTGCACGCCCGCCGCGCCGGCCGCGATCATGGCCTTCATCAGCTCGAACGCGTTGAGCGGGCCACCGAAGCCGGCCTCCGCGTCGGCGACGATCGGGGCGAACCAGTCGCGCTCGTACTTACCGTTCGAGGTGTCGATCTGGTCGGCGCGCAGCAGGGCGTTGTTGATCCGCCGGACCACCGCGGGAACCGAGTTCGCCGGGTAGAGCGACTGGTCCGGGTAGGTGTGCCCGGAGAGGTTCGCGTCCGCCGCGACCTGCCAGCCGGACAGGTAGATCGCCTTCAGGCCGGCGCGCACCATCTGGGTCGCCTGGCCGCCGGTCAGCGCGCCGAGCGCGTTGATGTAGTCCTCGGTGTGCAGCAGCTCCCACAGCCGCTCCGCGCCGCGCTCGGCGAGGGTGTGGCGCTCCTGCAGGGTGCCCCGCAGCCGCACGACGTCCTGCGCGGTGTAGTCGCGCTTGACCCCGGCCCAACGAGGGTCGCCGGCCCACGCCTGAGTGAGGTCCGCAGCGGTACCGCCCCTGGTGGCAAGCTCAGTCATCGGAAAAACCCTTTCGTGCCTGTCGCGTCTTCCGTTTGGAAGAACTTCACTCTCAGGGATCCCACCAGCCCCTCTGAAGACTTTTGTGACAAGAAGAAACGCGAAAATTCTGTTAGCGTGAAACCCGTGACCGCTTCACCTTCCGACTCCGTCGATCTCGTGACCCTTGGGCAGCGTCTGCGGCATTTGCGCCGCACCCGTGGCCTGACGCTCGATCAGCTCAGCGAGGCGGTCGGCCGGGCGCCGTCCCAGCTCTCGCTGATCGAGAACGGGAAGCGGGAACCCAAGCTCTCGGTGCTGCAGGCGATCGCGGCAGCCCTCGGCGTGACGATGCAGGACCTGCTCCGGGCCGAGGCGCCGTCGCGGCGGGCCGCGCAGGAGATCGAGCTGACCCACCTGCAGAAGAATGCCGCTTATTCCGCGCTCGGCCTGCCCGTGGTCAAGGGCGGCCGGCGTCTCCCCGCGGACGCGCTGGAATCGCTGATCGGCCTGCACCGCGAGCTGAACCGGGTGCTGACCGAACAGAGCGCGACACCCGAGGTGGCCCGGCGCGCCAATGCTCAACTCCGGGCTGACATGCGGAAACGCAACAACTATTTCGCCGAGATCGAGTCCGCGGCCAACAAGATCCTGCTGTCCGTACGGCATCCGACCGGCCCGCTGTCACAACGCGGCATCCTGGACATCGCCGCCCAGGTCGGGTTCACCCTGCACTACGTGAACGATCTGCCGACCTCGACGCGCTCCGTCACCGATCTGAAGAACCGCCGAATTTATCTGCCGCAGGTCGCCAGCGGGAAAGGACACGACCCGCGCGGCGTCGTCCTGCAGACCCTCGGCCATTTCGTGCTCGGGCACAACGACCCCGCCGACTACGGGGACTTCCTGCGGCAGCGGGTCGAGGTGAACTACTTCGCGGCGGCACTGCTCATGCCGGAGAGGTTCGCCGTCGACTTCCTGACCGCGGCCAAGGCCGACCGGGCGCTGGCGATCGACGACTTCCGGGACGCGTTCGGCGTGTCCTACGAGACGGCGGCCCACCGCTTCACCAACCTGGCGACGCAGCACTTCGGGATTCCGGTGCACTTCGCGCGGGTGCACGAGAGCGGGATCGTCTACAAGGCGTACGAGAACGACAACGTCCGCTTCCCGTCCGACGTGACCGGGGCGATCGAGGGGCAGCCGGTCTGTCGCAAGTGGGCGTCGCGGACGGTGTTCGAGGCCGAGGATCCGTACTCGTCGTTCTACCAGTTCACCGACACCAGCGCCGGAACGTACTGGTGCACGGTGCACGTCGAGTCGACACGGTCCGGGGAGTTCTCGGTGACGGTGGGCACGCCGTACGAGCACGCCCGCTGGTTCCGCGGCGGCGACGTCACCGGGCGTACCGTCTCCACCTGCCCCGACCCGGACTGCTGCCGCCGGCCGCCCGCGCAACTGGTGGAGAGCTGGGCCGGGAACGCCTGGCCGTCGGCGCGGGTCCACTCCCACCTGCTCGCGGCCCTGCCGCCGGGCACCTTCCCCGGCGTCGACAACCGCGACGTGTACGACTTCCTGGAGCGCCGTTCTTAGAGTTCTCTCAGCCTCGGCCGGTTTTGTCGGTGGGGAGTCGTAGGGTTCGCCTCATGCAGCGGTTGGTGGTCGTGGACGACGAGGCGACCGTGCGCGAGTTGCTCTCCGAGGCCCTGCGGTTCGCCGGCTTCGACGTCACCTCCGTGGCGACCGGGGCCGCCGCGGTCGCTCTCGTCGAGCGGGAGCCGCCCGATCTCCTCCTGCTCGACGTGATGCTGCCGGGGATGGACGGGTTCGAGGTGGCCCGGCGGCTGCGGGCGGGCGGCTCGGCGCGGCGGGTCCCGATCCTCTTCCTCAGCGCGAAGGACGCTCCGGACGACAAGATCGCCGGCCTGACCGCGGGCGGCGACGACTACGTGACCAAGCCGTTCCACCTGCGCGAGCTGATCGCGCGGATCAAGGCGGTGCTGCGCCGGGCCGGTGACGGCGCCCTGGTCGTCGGCGATCTCACGCTCGACCCGGACAGCCAGGACGTGAGCCGCGGCGGGCGGCCGGTGCGGTTGTCGCCGACCGAGTTCCGGCTGCTCAGGTTCCTGATGGCGAACGCCGGCCAGGTGGTGTCCAAGGCGGAGATCCTGGCCGGGGTCTGGCGGTACGACTTCGCGGGGGACACCAGCATCGTCGACACGTACATGTCGTATCTGCGGCGCAAGGTCGACACCGCCGAGCCGAAGCTGATCCAGACCCGGCGCGGCGCCGGGTACGTGCTGCGCGGGCCGCGGCCGTGACGTTCCGGGGCTCGCTCCGGGTGCGGCTGCTGGTCGTGGCGCTCGGGCTGCTGATGATCGGCATCCTGGTCAGCGACGCGCTCGTGCTGCGCGAGCTGCGCCACCACCTGGTGGACCGGGTGGATCGGCAGGTCACCGCGTTCGGGCAGCTCATGGCGCGGTTGAGCCCGGCTCTGCTGGACCGGGCCGACCCGGCGCGGTCGCCGCAGCTGCTCGGCGGGTTCGACCTGATCAACGACCTCTCGGTGGTCTATCTCGACGCGTCCGGGCAGGTCGTGAGCTCGGCGGCGGCCGGTCCCGGCACACCACCCGCGGTGCGCGGCGGCGGCGCCGCGGTGTTCGAGGTGGACGGGTGGCGGATGTCCGTGGCGCCGCGCCCCGGCGGCGGGTCGGTGGTGGTCGGGGCGTCGCTGGCCGCGGTCGACGACATCCTCACCCGGCTGCTGGTGTTCTGCCTGATCACCGAGTCGCTGCTGGTCACGGCGCTCGGGGTGGCCGGGTGGTTCGGGGTGCCGGCGGCGCTGCGGCCGCTGCGGAACATCGAGCGGACCGCGGGCGCGATCGCCGCCGGGGACCTGCGACAGCGCGTCACGGTGGAGGGGCCGCCCGGGTCGGAGGTCGCCCGGCTGGCCGGGGTGCTCAACGACATGCTGGCGCAGATCGAGCGGGCGTTCGCAGCGCGGGCGTCGTCCGAGGCACGGATGCGGCAATTCGTCGCGGACGTGGGCCACGAGCTGCGGACTCCGCTGTTCGGGATCGCCGGGTCGGCCGAGCTGCACCTGATGCGGGAGACGTCCTCGCCGGGCGAGATCGACCGGACCATGCGGCGGATCGACACCGAGGCGCGGCGGCTGACCGGGCTCGTCGAGGACCTGTTGCTGCTGGCCCGGCTGGACGAGCCCGCGGCCGGGCCGGTGCTGGAGCCCGCGCCGATGGACCTGCGGACCCTCGCCGCCGACGCGCGGGATCAGCTGGCGGCGCTCGGTCCCGGCCGTCCGGTGACGCCTGTCTCTTATACACAGAGACAGCTCGGCGACGAGGCGCGGCTGCGGCAGGTCGTGGTGAACCTGGTCGGCAACGTCCACGCCCACACGCCGCCCGATGCGCCGGTCCGGATCGGGGTGGGGCGGGCCGGCGACCGGGCGGTCCTGGAGATCGCGGACGGCGGGCCGGGTGTCCCGGCCGGGGAGCGGGAGCGGATCTTCGAGCGGTTCCATCGGGGGGAGACCTCGCGGGACCGGAGCGGCGGCGGCGGGTCCGGGCTGGGGCTGTCGATCGTGCGGTCGCTGGTCGTCGCGCACGGCGGGCAGGTCGAGGTGCGGGACACGGCCGGCGGGGGAGCGGTGTTCCGGGTGTCGCTGCCGGTGCACACAGAGGACGCTCAGGGACTCTGCGGGAACGGTCAGGAGGACCGGGCACGGTCGGCTCATGCTGGAGATTCAGGGACTGACCAAGAGGTACGGGGAGACCGTGGCGGTTGACGGTCTGACGTGCACGTTCGAGCCGGGGCGGGTGACCGGGTTCCTCGGGCCGAACGGCGCGGGCAAGACCACCACGATGCTTGTCGCGCTCGGGTTGCAGCGGGCCACTGCCGGGGGCGTACGCGCAAATGGTCTTGACTTCGCGGGGTGCCGATCGCCGATGCGGGAGATCGGCGCGCTGCTGGACGCGCAGGCGGTGCATCCGAACCGGTCGGCGCGGGCGCATCTGAGCGCGCTCGCGGCGAGCAACCGGCTGCCGCGGCGGCGGGTCGCGGAGGTGCTCGACCGGGTCGGGCTCACCGAGGTCGCGGGGCGGCGGGCCGGAACGTTCTCGCTCGGCATGAAACAACGGCTCGGGATCGCCGCGGCGCTGCTCGGCGACCCGGGGATCCTGCTGCTCGACGAGCCGATCAACGGGCTCGACCCGACCGGTATCGCCTGGGCGCGTGGCCTGATGCGGGAGCTGGCCGGCGAGGGGCGCACCGTGATCCTTTCCAGTCACCTGATGAGCGAGATGGAGCTGACCGCCGACCATCTCGTGGTGATCGGGCGCGGGCGGCTGATCACCGACACGTCGCTCGCGGCGTTCCTGGACGGCGCCGCACCGGCTGAGCTGCTGGTCCGCGCCGACGCCCCGGGCCTCGCGGCGGCGCTGCGGGCGGCCGGGGCAACGGTGCGGGACCGGGCGGACGGCGCGCTGCTGGTCAGCGGAGTGGAAGCGGTCACGGTCGGCCGGATCGCCCTGGCCGAGCGGGCGGTGATCAGCGAGCTCAGCCCGCGGCGGGGCTCCCTGGAGGACGTGTTCATGTCCGCGACCGCCTCGGCCGTCGAGTTCGGGGGCGCGCGATGATCCGGTCGGAGTGGATCAAGCTGCGGTCGCTGCGGTCGCCGGCCTGGTGCCTGATCGCGCTGCTCGCGGTGAACGTGCTGTTCGGCTGGATGATCGCGACGGCGCAGGCCCGGCAGTGGGACGGCGTCGCGGCGTGGGACCCGGTCCGGGCGAGTCTCAGCGGGGTGATCGTCACGCAGATCGCGGCCGCGGTCTTCGGGGTGCTGGCGTTCACGACGGAGACGATCCGGTCCAGCCTCGCCGCGATGCCCCGGCGGTCCCGGCTGCTGGCCGCGAAGACGCTGGTGGTCGCGGTCGCGGTGCTGCTCGCCGGGCTGGTCGCGGCGCTGCTCGCGTTCCTGGCCGGGCAGGCCGCCATCGCCGCCCGCGGCGTCCCGCACGCCGGGCTGACCGACCCGGGGGCGGCGCGCGCGATCGCCGGCGCCGGGCTGTACCTGACCGCGGTCGCGCTGATCGGCATGGCGGCCGGGGTGCTGACCCGCTCCACCGCGGCCGCGGTGACCGGCGTGATCGCCGGCGGGCTGCTGGTCCCGGTGTTCGCCAGCGCGATGCCGGAGGCACTGGCCCGGTTCGTCGTCGGCTGGTGGCCGACCGCCGCCGGCTTGCGGATCCTGGCGACGACCCCGGACCGGGACATGCTCGATCCCTGGCCCGGCTTCGCCGTCCTGGCCGGAACCACGGTGGTGCTGATGGTCGCCGCGTTCGTCACGTTCCGGCGGCGCGACACCTGAGAGCCAACAGTGGGCACAGCCGTGAGTGCCAGCTGCGGGTGGGCGGCCGGCGTTGAGG
>KL571292.1:3814-4927 GCA_000715855.1 Actinoplanes liguriensis | reverse complement strand
GGTGGAGCCGTGAGGGCCAGCTGCGGCGGTGGGCTGGCGTTGAGGGTCGGAAAAGCGCTCGGGCGCAGCCGTGAGGGCCAGCTGCGGGCGGTGGGTGTGCGCTGGAGCGGGGTCGGCGGGGTGGCGGGCGGCTGGTTGGTTTCGATGTGGTGAGCGGCTCACGGCGTACAGGAAATTGGGGTTTGGGGTGTTTTGGGTATTGCCCTAAAGATTCCTTAACAGTGTTTACTGTTAACAAGATTTCATTTACGTTGATGAACACGTCGTCCCCTCGTTCTCAGCAAGGAGCGCCTGATGAGACGTCGTTTCACCCTGCCCGCGCTGACCGTCGCGGCGGTCCTCGGATCGCTGTTCGTGGCCGCTACCCCGGCGTTCGCGCACGGTTACATCTCGTCCCCGCCCAGCCGTCAGGCGAACTGCGCCAGTGGCGCGGTCGCGAACTGCGGCGACATCGTCTACGAACCGCAGAGCGTCGAAGCCCCGAAGGGGTCCACGCAGTGCAACGGTGGCGGCAGCCGTTTCACTGTGCTCAACGACAACAGCAAGAGCTGGCCGGCGGCGAGCGTCGGTCAGACGGTCACCTTCAACTGGGTGCTCACCGCCCGGCACTCGACCGCGACCTGGGAGTACTTCATCGGCGGCACGCTGCTGGCGTCCTTCAACGACGGCGGCGCGCAGCCGGGGGCGACCAAGTCGCACACGGTCAGCATGAAGGGGTTCACCGGGCGGCAGACCGTGCTCGCGCGGTGGAACATCGCGGACACGGTCAACGCGTTCTACTCGTGTGTGGACCTGAACATCGGCGGCGGATCGACCACGACGCCGACGCCCACGCCGACCGTCACCACCTCGCCGACGCCGACCGCCACGCCGACGACACCGGCCCCGACCTCGGGGAGCACGACGTGGGCGGCCGGGACGACCTACAAGGTCGGTGATGTGGTGACCTACGCCGGGAAGTCCTACCAGTGCCGGCAACCGCACACCGCCCTCACCGGGTGGGAGCCGCCGAACGTGCCCGCGCTCTGGACCGCGCTCTAGTCATGCCTGTGGTGATGAGACCGAGCGGCCCGGTTCGCCGGGCCGCTCCGGCTGTCTCTTATACACATCTCT
>KL571292.1:2723-3612 GCA_000715855.1 Actinoplanes liguriensis | reverse complement strand
ACCCTGCTGCTGTCGGCGGCGCTGCTGGCCGGATGCGGCGCCACGGCCGCCCCCGCGCCCGCCGGGTCCGCCGCGCCGGCCGGGTCTGCCGCGGTCAACGACGTCGACGTGATGTTCCTGCAGATGGGGCTGACGCAGATCGCGGAGGGCGACAGGCTGGCCGCCCTCGCGTCGGCGCGCGCCGGCAACCCCGGGATCCGGGCGATCGCCGACGAGCTGCGCGAGCAGTGGAAGACCGAGAGCGGCACGATGGAACGCTGGCTGCTCGGCTGGGCGGAACCGGTCACGGCCGACCCGTCGGCGGGGGCGCACGCGGGCCACGGGGACCTGCACGCGCTGCGCGACACCGACTTCGTGGCACTGGCCGCGACGCAGGGGGCGGAGTTCGACCGTACCGTGGTCAGCCTTCTGCTCGGGAATCTGCACAACGGGATGGAGACTCTGCGGATGGAGTCGACCTCCGGCGCCTACCCGCCGGCGAGAAGCCTCGCCACGACGATGATCGAACACCGGCAGGCGCAGATTCAACGGTTCCTGAGGCTGGCCGCCGGCGGATAGGGTCGGCGGCATGCCTGAGTTGATCCGCCCCACCGCGCGACTCCGGGAGAGCTGGCTCGCCGCGCGGGACGAGTTCGGGAGAGACGTCCACCAGGACGGGGCCGGGCTGCGCCCCGGGGCCGAACTGGACACGCCCGACGGGTTCGCCGCCTGGGTGGACGGGCTGACCGACGCCGAGGACCGGAGCCTGCCGGTGCCCGACGGCTGGGTGCACTGCACGTTCCGGTGGATCGTCGAGGGCGACCGCTACCTGGGCGCCATCGCGCTGCGGCACGAGCTCAACGACTTCCTGGCGCGGGCCGGCGGGCACATCGGCTACAGCGTGCGGCCG
>KL571292.1:837-2487 GCA_000715855.1 Actinoplanes liguriensis | reverse complement strand
GGCCGGGATGCTCGGCGAGGCCCGCGACCGGGGGCTGGACCGGGTGCTCGTCACCTGCAACGTCGACAACGAGGCGTCGGCGCGCACGATCGAGCGGGGCGGCGGCGTGCTGGAGGACATCCGCGACACCGAGATCGGCCCGATCAAGCGTTACTGGATCAAGCTCTGAAAAGCGATTTCCCGGTACGGCGGTGAGCCGTCCCGTGCCACGCCCGCGCGGCAGCAGCGTGACTCCCGGCGCCGGCTAATTCCGGCTGTGGTTTCAGGTGGCGCACAACCACGGTCAGTGCCGGCCGGAGGTCAGCGGCCGATCAGGGGGTTCGGCCGGAGCTGGGTCACGGCTTCCTGAAGCGTCTGCACGAGGGCCGTGGCGAGCGCCGACGGGCGGCGCTTCGGGGTCACCACGCCGATGTGGCGGCACGGCCCCGGCGGGCGCATCGGGACCGCGGCCAGGCCGGCCGGGTCGCTGGTGAGCGCGACCTCCGGGATCGAGCTGATGCCGACGCCGGCGCGGACCAGCGACTGGGCGAACTGGTAATCCGTCCCGCGGCAGGCGGCGCGCAGCTCGACGCCGGCGAGCGCCGCGTAGTGCTCCATCATGTCGCTCTGGCCGATGCAGCCGTGCACCCAGCGCTCGCCGCCCAGGTCGGCGATGCCCAGCGAGGACGCGCCGGCCAGCGGATGGCCGGCGGGCATCACGATGTACATCGGATCCTCCAGGACCGGCGTCCAGACCAGGCCGGAACGGTCGCCCTCGGTGATCGGGGGTGGGCCACTGAAGTGGTACGCCAAGGCCAGCTCGGCGGCGCCGGAACGCACCAGCGGCAGGCTCTCCTCCGGCTCGCTCTCGATCACCGTCAGCTCGACGCCCGGGAACGCCGCGGTGAACCGGGTCAGCGCGGCCGGCAGCAGGCGCTGGCCGCCACTGGTGAACGTGGCCCCGGTCAGCTTCCCGGTGCGGGCGGTGGCCAGCCGGTCGATCTCGCGCTGGGCGGTGAGCAGCTCGGCGCTGATCGCCTCGGCGGCGTCGATCAGGACCAGCCCGGCCTCGGTCAGCTCGACGCCGCGGGTGCTGCGCCGGACCACGGGCGTGCCCAGACTCCGCTCCAGGGCGCTGATCTGCTGGCTGACCGCGGACGGGGTGAGCCGCATCTCGGCGGCGGCCCGGTTGAAGCTGCCGTGCCGGGCGACCTGCGAGAGGACCTGCAACCGCCGTGAGTCGATCATTAGCTTTCCTTAGTACGTCTTCACCAAGTCAGCACTACCGCTAACTACCGTACGGGAGAAGCCTGGTGGTGTGAATCGTCGTGCCTGGCTCCTCTTCGTCCTGGTGTCCGTGCTGTGGGGCATCCCGTACTTCCTCATCAAGATCGCCATCGACGACCTCTCGCCGATGCTCGTCGTCGCCGGCCGGTGTGCCATCGGCGCCGCGACCCTGCTGCCGATCGCCGCGCTGCGCGGAAGCCTCGGGGCGCTCCGCGGACGTCTCGGGGTGGTCGCCGGGCTCGCGATGGTGCACATGGTCGGGCCGTTCCTGCTGATCACGTACGGCGAGACGCACATCAGCTCGTCGCTGACCGGCATCCTGATCGCGATCGAGCCGGTCGTCATCGCGCTGCTGATGGCCGGCGCCGAGCCGATCACCGGGAT
>KL571292.1:0-613 GCA_000715855.1 Actinoplanes liguriensis | reverse complement strand
GGAGCCGATCACCGGGATTCGGCTGGCCGGCCTGGCCACCGGCTTCCTCGGGGTGGTCGTGCTGGTCGGGCTGGACGTCTCCGGCGACCGCTGGGGGCTGATCGGGGCCGGGATGGTGCTGCTGGCCGCGCTCAGCTACGCCTACGCGACGAAGCTGGTGCAGCAGCGGCTCTCGGACGTGCCGCCGGACGCGCTGACCGCGGCCACCACCGGCATCAGCACGGTGGTGCTGGTCCCGTTCGCGCTGTTCCGGCTGCCGTCGCCGGGTGCGGCCGGGGCGGACTCGTGGCTGGCGCTGGCCGGGCTCGGGCTGCTCTGCACGGCGCTGGCGATGCTCGCGTTCTACCGGCTGATCGCGCTGGCCGGGTCGAACAAGGCGGGGCTGGTCACCTACGCGAACCCGGTGGTCGCGGCGCTGCTCGGGGTGACCCTGCTGCACGAGCCGGTGGGCGTGGGCACGGTGGCCGGCTTCCTGTTCATCGTGGCCGGGTGCTGGCTCTCGACCCGGCCCGCCCGCACCCCCGCCAAGGAGCTGGCGAACGCGAGTTGACGGCGGGCGCGGGCATGCGGGCGGGCGCGGGCTTGCCGGCTGGTTCTGACCGTGGTTATGAGG
>KL571291.1:25279-28646 GCA_000715855.1 Actinoplanes liguriensis | reverse complement strand
CCCCACCCCAGCAGTGCGGCACGTCGGGTACCCCGGCACTGTGACAGCGCGGCACCGCATCACCCCGGCACCCCGGCAAGGCAGCACGGCGGCACGGCGGCACGACGGCACGGCACGAGCGCACCACCGTGACTCGATGCCGCGGTTGCGCTGCTTCGCAAACCAGACCGTCCCCGGCGGCGCTCGCCTTGTCCATGTGAGTAGGTCTGGACAGCCCCAGCATCGACTGCGCTATTCGGCTCGTGTTGCGCCACCGTTCTGCCAGCTGAGCCGTGACTGCACCTCGGCGGTATCGCTGGACCGCTACGGGGCCACGTTTCACGTGAAACGTGCGTTGGGGACGACTCGGCCAGCGCTTGCCAAGTGACGCAAACCAGGGGAGCGAAGCCGATTCCCGGTCGTTGTCGCAGTCCGTCCGGCAGCGCACAACCGGTCGCCTGTAAAACTCTGAGACTTCGGCCGAGGGTGGCCGCAGCCGGCTCTGTCCGCAACAGTCGACGCCTTTGTGCCGTTAGACGACCATCGCATCCGCATCCGGCAGCCAGGACCCAACCGCGGTACCGAACATGCATACGCAGCAGCAGGGTGGGGCATGGATCATCGGCAGACCGCATGCCCGGAGGACCGACGCGTCGGCATTCGGGCCGCTGGTACAAACGAGTCACCGGTGGCACCGATCGCCTCGCAGCCATCGCCCTACCGAACCCGGCAACGGAACGAGCCGACCAGGCCCCGCGGCACTTGATATCGCGTGTAGGCCGGGCCGGCTTGCTCAGCGATGCGCGGAGCCGCCGCCATTCCGGAGAACACCACACGCGGACCGTTTCACGTGAAACACCCCGTCGAATCGGCACCGCTCCCGAGCTATGCACGAACCCCGCTTACTGACTCACAGACCCAAATAGGACTGGCCAGCCAACGAAGCAACCACGCCGAGGCAGTCGCCGACCATCGAGTCGGCACAGCCGATGGCAACTCCACGAGCTCGCGCACTTCTCAACGCAGCGGCTACCGCCGTCAACCGCGCAGGGCGTGTAAGCCAGACCCCCAATCAGGCCGAACGGTCCTCGACGATCGAACAGCTGACTTCGAGCCGGGACGCCCGCTCGACTGACGGACGGTGCAAGCTCCTCGGGCGCCGGGACGCGATTAAACCCGATTGGAAAGATGGCGCGCTGGCGACCGGACGGATCCACCGGGCTTGCACCGAGCCTTGGGAGTCACCCAAGCCGGCTGAAGTGAAGGCCGGGAGCAGTTCGTCTGACCGCCCAGAGCACCATCTCCAGCTTCAGCTCCGCGGGCCGCCATCCGGGATGAATGACGGTTCGATTCGGATTCTGAGCATGGGCGACACGATTTCGGCTATCGGTGCCGGGGCCTGGACGTATTCGCAACCTGTAGAGACGCGATTGGGCCAGGCTCCCGAGAGCCTGGCCCAACGATTCCGGCGTCCCCAACCTGTTCAGGCGACGACCAACTTGCCCGCCGCCGCGGCCTGGCGGGTGGCGATGTACCGCGCGTTCCACCCGATCAACAGCGTGAAGGTGATGACGGTCAGAACCGTGGACAGGCCCACCATGACGTCGACCGGAAGCAGGTAGACCAGAACAACCCGGACCGCGGCCTCGACCAGCAACCCGCCACCCCACACGAGCGAGGCCACCCGGTGCCCGCGCCGCACCGCCGGATTGGTCGCGTACTCGGCCGCGAGCTCCGACGCCTTCGCCGGCATGAAGCTCTGCTGCGCCGACAGCGTCAACGGCTTGCTTCCCCGGTAGGCGGTGACGAGGAACAGCACCCCGATCACGGCGGACATCACCGAGTGCTTGATCAGCAGAAAGCGCGCGTCTCCGGTCAACAGAGTGAAGAGCAGTCCCACCCCGAAGACCGCGCCCATCACCATCGAGAAGTAGCTGACGGTGCGGCTCCGGATTGCGACCCAGACCAGCCGAGCGCCGGCCGCCAACGTTCCGGCTAGAAGGGCGGTGGTGTCACCGGCGCCCAGCGCGTGCAGTCCGTAGTACGTGATCACGGGCAGACCGAGGTCCGCCGCCATCGACCGGATCATGGCGGTCACACCGGAGTCGAGTCGCATCTCAGTTCTCCTTCGAGCGAGGCTTGGGCCTTAGCGGCGATAGGTAAATCTTCGCCGTGAGGGCACCCCGAGCGGGACGACCGAGCCACCGAGAGCGGCTGTCAACCACTCGGTGGACAGCCAGCGCCCAAAAGGATCAAAACGGCCATTTGGAAGTGTCCCGAGGCGACGACAGCGAGGATTCAAAACCCCAGGAGAATGGCTCTGACAGAACCGAAAACAGGCGTGAAAAACGAAAAAGGCGCACGTTCGAAAACGCGCGCCTCTCGAAGACTCGGCTCACTCCTCGGTGTCGGTGCGAGCCCCTTCTTCCTCGACCCCGATCATGCTCACTATCCGTTCGAGGTCGTCCACGGTCGCGAACTCGATCGTGATCTTGCCTTTGTTCCGGCCGATGTCGACCTTCACCCGAGTGTCGAACCGATCCGACAGCCGGTCGGCCAGATCGTTCAGCGCCGGCGCGTGCACCTTGGCCCGCCGAGCCGGAGCAGCCTTCTTCCCCGCCGTCCCATCAAGCTCGGCCAGCTTGACGATCTCTTCGGTCGCGCGGACCGAGAGCCCTTCGGCCACGATCTTCTTGGCGAGCTCTTCCTGAGCCTCCGAACCGTTCAACCCGAGCAGCGCACGAGCGTGTCCCGCCGAGAGAACTCCAGCCGCGACGCGGCGCTGCACCGGCGCTGGCAGGTTCATCAACCGGATGGTGTTGGAGATCTGCGGCCGGCTGCGGCCGATCCGCCGAGCCAGCTCCTCGTGTGAAACCCCGAATTCTTCGAGCAGCTGGGAGTAGGCCGCCGCCTCTTCGAGCGGATTCAGATTCGCCCGATGGATGTTCTCCAGCAGCGCGTCCCGCAGCATGGCGTCGTCGGGAGTGTCCCGGACGATCGCCGGGATCGTCTCCTTGCCCACGGCCTGGGCCGCACGCCACCGGCGCTCACCCATGACCAACTCATACCGGCCGTCGCCCAGTTCGCGGACCACGATCGGCTGCAGGAAGCCGATCTCCTGGATCGAGATCTTGAGTTCTTCGAGCGCTTCCTCGTCGAAGACATGCCGCGGCTGCTTCGCGTTCGGCTCAATGGACCCGACGGGCAGCTCGGCAAACCGGGCACCCGGCACGGGCGCGAGCTCGTTCTCGATGAGGGGCGGAAGGGCCGGCGCTGGGGCCGGCACGCCCATCGAGCTGGACGGCAGGCCGTCGGGCGCGACGGCAACCGCCGCGCTCGGGACTGCTGACACCGGAGCGATCTCCGAGCCGTTTTCGATCGGCTCGGC
>KL571291.1:20789-25069 GCA_000715855.1 Actinoplanes liguriensis | reverse complement strand
GCCGTGGGGATCAGTGCTCCCAGGCCTCGGCCCAGGCCTCCCCGCGGACGGTTCTTCATGCCGTGCCTCCCGTGTTGACCCCACGCATCGCGATCTCCAGAGCCGCTTCGAAGTAACTCGTCGCGCCTCTTGATCCCGGATCGTAGGTCATCACCGACTGGCCGTAGCTCGGAGCCTCCGACACCCGCACGTTCCGGGGAATGACCGCGTTCAGAACCTTGGCTCCGAAGTGGTTACGGACGTCCTGCTCGACGGCGTCGGCCAGGCGGGTCCGCCGGTCGTACATGGTCAGCAGGATGGTGGAGACGTCCAGGGTCGGGTTCAGGTGCTGCCGTACCAGGTTGATGTTGTTGATCAGCTGGTTCAGGCCTTCCAGCGCGTAGTACTCGCACTGGATCGGGATGAGCACTTCCTGCGCCGCGCAGAGCGCGTTGACCGTCAGCAGGCCCAGCGACGGCGGGCAGTCGATGAAAACGTAGTCGAACTTCTCCGGGTGACCAGCGATCGCGCGCGCCAAGCGGGACTCACGTGCCACCACCGATACCAGCTCGATCTCGGCGCCGGCGAGGTCGATCGTGGCAGGCACGCAGTAGAGGTTCGGAATGCCCTCGACGGCCTGGGCCACCTCCGCCAGCGGCACATTGTCGATCAAGCAGTCGTAGACGTCCGGCACCCCGGCGTGGTGTGGCACGTTGAGGCCGGTGGACGCGTTGCCCTGCGGGTCCAGGTCGACCACCAGAACCCGGTTGCCGTGGAGCGCGAGCGCCACCGCCAGGTTCACCGTGGTGGTCGTCTTCCCGACGCCGCCCTTCTGGTTGGCGACGCAAATCACCCGAGGGTGGTCCGGGCGCGGCATGATGATCTCGCCGCTCGGGTTGAGGATCTGCACAGCTCGCAACGCTTCCATGGCCAGGGGCGGATCGTCCTCATCCCCGCCCGGCGTTTCACGTGAAACATGCTCGTCGGGCTGAACAGAGGCACCAGAAGTGGAGATCGCGGACCCTGGCGTAGCCGAAGCAGGGGCGACGGAAGCCTGGCCGGTCACCGGAACACCCGAACGTGGCGATGGCGCGGGCCCACGGAAGTCGTCCGGCTGGTTTGGCGGAGGCGTGCCGTATCCATAGGTCGTACCGGAAGCCGTCGGGTGGTAGCCGCCGGGCCGGGGCTGAGGAACGCCCTGTTCACCAGCGTGCAGACCGCCCGCACTCACTCCCGACGACCGGTCGAGAGGCGACTCGGTTTCACGTGAAACACCGTACTCATGCACCGCTTTATCCCTGTTGGCTAGGAATGGGTCGGCCGGCGAATCATGCGTCCCGGCGGGAGAGATCCGGTCCACACTATCGACGCTTGGCCAGCCTACGGCCGCCGGGCGAACGTCGCCATGTTCGTGCACAGGATGAGTCGAGCGCAACGTCGCATTGTTGTCCACAGGTACGTCGACAAACATCATCACGCCCGACACAAGCCGCAAATCGCCCCCGTAGCCCGCAGCCGCTGCCGGGTCCAAGTCATTCGGTCGGCCCTGGTCCGCTTCAGACAAAGACACACCATTTGCCGTACGGCCATTGCCGGCTTCAGTGACGCTCAACGAGCGCCCATCACGCGACTCACCTGACACACGCCCCTGTCCATTAACCGCACGACCTCGTGACTCAACACCATCCGTCGCAGCAGTAGCCGATCCGGCCGCGGGACCCGTCGCAATGTCCCCACCGGATGCCCCAGCCGAAGCCGGTGCGGCATCCACCTCCGCAGCCGATCTCTTGCGAGCACGCCCGCCTCGATCCACCGCTGTCCGAGACGCCGATGTTTCACGGGAAACATCGCGTTCCGCCGAAGCACCGGAACGCTTGCCAGACGCCGCAGACCTCAGACCCGAAAACCGGATGCCACCCTCATCGGCAGAGCGCCCCACGACACGAGCATTGGTGCTTGGAGGTTCCGTGTTGGCACACTCAGGCACCCCGCCAACCGGCGCCTGAATGTGCTGCAAGCCGCCATCGCCCGGCCGAGAGCGCTCGATGCGCTGCTGCGACCGCGGCTGTAAGTGATCGTCGTGCTGATCGGAGGGGCCCACGGGCGGCTGCGAGCGATCGCCGCGCTGGTCCGAGCGGCCCACGGGCGGCTGCGAGCGAACGTCACCCTGGTCCGAACGCGCCACGGGCGGCTGCAACCCACCATCGAGGCGGTCCGAAACCGCGTTGTGCCCGCCGGCGCCGTCCCGATCAGGGGACTGCTCCGGCCGTACGTCCAAAGCATTTGATGGGTTAGGGCGCGCATTGCGCGCATTCCGCTTCCTCGCACCCCGCCGGCCCATCTATCCCCTCCGTGGGTTCCCCCGTCCGTCGCCGCGACCGTCACCAGCCGCCCGGCCACCGGACCCTCCAGCCCGGCCACCTTGACCGAACCGACCTGCCCCGCCCTGCCCTGCACCGCCCTGCCCTGCCCCGCCACCATGTCCCGGGCGGCCGCGGCCCCGGTCCCTGGAGGAGCCACCGGATCGACGCTTCGATCCAGCACCGCGACCGGGCGCGGCAACCTCCCGTTCCTTGACGATCTCCACCACCGTCGCCGGCGGGTCGATCAGACCGACCCCGCAGAGCCGAATCTCCGGCTCCCCACCGCCGATCCGCGCGATCGCCGCCCCGTGCTCCCCGATCTCCTCTTCCGCCGACGCCCCTTTGAGCGCCAGCAGCTTGCCTCCGACCCGAGCCAACGGCAGGCACCACCCCGCCAGCCGGTCCAGAGCCGCCACCGCCCGCGCCGTGACGATGTCCGCCCCGCCGACCTCACCGAGGACTTCCTCGGCCCGTCCGCGCACGACCACGACGTTGTCCAGGCCGAGCTCGTCGACCGCCTCGGTCAGGAAGGCGGTGCGCCGGGCCAGCGGCTCGACCAGCGTGATCTGAAGATCAGGTCGCGCCACAGCCAGCACGATACCGGGCAAACCAGCACCAGAACCCACGTCCACTACTGAAGCCCCGAAAGGGAATAATTGGGACATAACGCCACAGTTGACCAGGTGTCTTTCCCAGAGTCGTGGCGTCTCCCGGGGACCGATCAGGCCCCGGACCACACCCTCGGTCGCGAGCAGCTGGGTAAAGCGCCCCGCCAGCTCCAGCCGCTCACCGAACACCTCGGCTGCCACGGCCGCGATCTCGGCCGGGGGCCGGCGGACATCCACTGACGAGAGATCAAGCGGAAGGGGCGAATCAGCCGCACCGGGGGTCAGCCCGGGACGCGACGCATACGAGCCCGAGGGCCCAGAAGATGACATGTGCGAAGTCTCCGAGGGGCCGGAAGAAGGGGCCGGGACAGACGACGGCCCGGGCGTCGACACGCCCGGGCCGTCGTCACCCGCGCCGAAGCGGGGATCGGTCATCTCAATCCGCCGCGCGAACCACGATGCGCCGGTTCGGCTCCACGCCCTCGGACTCGCTCTGCACGCCCGGGATCGCGTTCACCACGTCGTGCACGCACTTGCGCTCGAAGGCCGACATCGGCTCAAGGCGAACCGCGTCGCCGTGCTCCTTGACCTTCTCAACGGCATTACGGGCCACCGCGGCAAGCTCCTTGCGCCGCGCCGCGCGGTATCCACCGATGTCCAGCAGCAGCCGGCTCGGTGAACCGGTGGCACGGAAGATCGCCAGACGGGTCAGCTCCTGCAGCGCCTCCAGCGTGGCGCCGCGCTGGCCGACCAGCGGCTGCAGCCGCCCGCCGACCACCTCGACCATGGGCCGGCCGGCCGAGACCAGCTCGTCGATGTCACCGTCGTAGTCGAGGATGTCCAGCAGACCCTCGATGTAGTCCGCGGCGATCTCGCTCTGCCGGAACAGGTCGCTGTCCGAGGCGACGCTCTCCGACTTCTTCACCTCCGTGGAGGCCTCCTCCGATGGCGTCGCTGCCGGGACGTCCGACTCCGAGACCGGAGCGGAGGAGTCGGAAGCAGGGGGAGTACTGGTGTCGGTCACGGTTCATCTCCGTTGTCACTCGGGCCGGACCGAAGTCGGTCCGCTGTTTCCCGCGCCACCGACATGCACACGTGTCGCGGGGAGGTCTGTAGCAAGGGGAGCGCGCGAGGCCCAGCACCGGGCCCCGCGCCGCGATCATCCCTTGGGTTTGTTCGCCGGCCGGGCGCCCTTCTTCGGATTCACCGGTTTGGCGCCGGGCTTCGGAGCGAGCGCCTTGGTGTCAACGACCGGGGCGGGCTCCTCGACAGCGTTCTTCCGGCCGAACAGTCCACCGCTGCGGCCGGGCTGAACCGGGTTCTTCGCGCC
>KL571291.1:11818-20514 GCA_000715855.1 Actinoplanes liguriensis | reverse complement strand
ATGTGTATAAGAGACAGGGTCTTGGCGCCGGCCATCTGCGGCGGCGGGAACTTCCGCAGCACCCACTGCTGCTGGCCCAGGGTGAACAGGTTGTTCGTCACCCAGTAGATGACCACACCGATCGGGAACAGCGAGCCGGAGATGAGCAGCGAGAACGGGATGCCGTAGAGCATCAGCCGCTGAACCATCTTCTGCTGCGGGTCCTCGGCCCACCCGGTCTTCAGGATCATCTGCCGGCTGGTGAGGAACGTGGTGGTCATCATCAGCAGGATCAGGATCGCGGCCAGGATCTTGACCGTGGTGCCGTTCGCGCCCAGGGCGGCGAGCTCGGCGGGGGTCGAGCCGAACTTGGCACTGATCGGGGCGTTGAACAGGTGCGCGCCGGACGCGCTGGTGAACTGGTCGAGCGACCAGCCGTAGATCGTCTTCAGCCGGTCCGGCAGGTTCGGGTTCAGGTGGCGCAGAACGTGGAACAGGCCGAGGAAGACGGGGATCTGCAGGACCATCGGAAGGCAGCCCATCAGCGGGTTGGCCTTCTCGGTCTTGTAGAGCTCCATCATCTCCTTCTGGAGCGTCTCCCGGTCGCCCTTGTGCTTCTCCTGCAGAGCCTTGACCTTCGGCTGCAGCGCCTGCATCGCACGCTGGCTCTTGATCTGCTTGACGAAGACCGGGAACAGGATGACGCGCAGCGTCACCACCAGGAAGAAGATGGAGAGGACCCAAGACCAGTTCGTGCCGAGCACGCGGTCGTCAGGGATCCCGATCGCGTCCCACAGGGCATGCCAGCGAAGGAGGATCCACGAAATGGCGTAGTAGATCCAGTCGAGACTCAATCTAATCTCCAGTCACATCGGCAGGACGGTGACGGATCGGGTCAGGCACCGGGTCGTACCCGCCAGGGTGGAAGGGGTGACAACGCAGGAGCCGCCAGATCGCCAGGCCTGTTCCTCGAAAGGCGCCGTGCCGCGCCAGGGCCTCCTGGGCGTACGCGCTGCACGAGGGGTAGAACCGACAGCGAGCCGGCAACGCCGGACTCAAGTATCGACGGTACGCGACGACCACGGCGGTCAGGAGCCGGGCAGCCAGGCTCATCGCGGCCGCCGGGGACGACGGGCGGACGCCAGCGCGCCGGTCAGATCGGTGTCGAGCTCGGCGTAATCCGCCTGAGCGGCCGGCGGCAGTGCCCGCACCACCAGCAAAGTGCCTGGTGGGAGCTCCGCAAGCAGCGGCCGGACCAGATGTCGCAGTCGGCGGCGGACCTTGTTGCGCACCACCGCGTTGCCCACGGCTTTGGACACGACGAAGCCGGCGCGCGCCATGGAGGCGTGCGCCGGCTCCTCGATAAGCAGGTGAACGACCAGAGTTCCGCGGCCGGCTCGCCGGCCACCGCGGATCGCTGCGGCGAAGTCCGTGCTACGCCGCACTCGCTGCGTCGCGGCCAGCACGGCTACCTGGACATTCCGACCCGGCTAAGTGTCGGCTCAGGCCGACAGCGTGCCGCGGCCCTTGCCACGACGAGCGGAAAGGATCGCGCGGCCGGCACGGGTGCGCATGCGCAGCCGGAAGCCGTGGGTCTTGGCGCGCCGGCGATTGTTCGGCTGATAGGTGCGCTTGCTCACGTCAGAACTCCGTCTTCAACTACGTCAGGGGGCATCCGCTGCAAGACGCCACTTTATCAGAGCGCGGCGGAGCAACCGCTCAACCCTACGCAGGGCGGTTGCAGCGGTCAACCATATCCTGGGTCGGCACGCCGACATGCAGGAACCCCGGAACGACCAGCAGGTCTTTCCACGCACAAAGTGAATCTTTTCCTGCGTACGGGCAGCGACGGGCTGGGACAGCGGTTGTAGTCCCCCGGCAGGCGCTGTTAGCGTGCGCGGTTGCTGGTCTTACCCGGCCGTTCGCATACCGCGAAGCGGCGGCCAAAACCGGACAAGCAGGTGGATCGTTCGCCACGGTGAGCCTGTTTCAAGCCCGCGCCGCTACAGGCTCCGGTGAATCTGCCGACCATCCGGCCGGGAGCGCCATCGGCACCGTCACGAGTTGTGGATAACCTGTGGATAGCCGGTGGCGCCGTGCGTGTTCAGCGCGTTGACTGTGCTGGGTCGGGGGAGCCGATCGGTCGCCCGCACGGGCGCCGACAGGCAGAGGAAGGCCGGACACAAGGTCCACCGGGGGTCGGTGGCGATGGGGGTGGCGCGGCGGTGGCCGATCAGGTCGACCTGGGCTTGCTGTGGCAGGACACGCTCAGCGAGTTGTCCGAGGAGATCGCTTCACGGCAGCAGCGTGCCTATCTCCGGTTCACCCGACTACGGGCGATCGTGGAGGACACCGCGCTGCTGTCGGTTCCGGACGCCTACACCCGCGACGTGATCGAGCTCCGGCTGCGACCCGCGATCACCGAGGCGCTCACCCGGCGGCTGAACCGGCCGATCCAGGTCGCCGTCACGGTCCGCCCGCCGGAGGACGGCACCGGCATGCCCGGCACCGTCTACGGCACCCCGGTGGAAAACGAGTCCGAGCCGCCGCCCCGCGAAGCGCAGCCGCTGCACTACGCCGACCCGCCGCGCAACCCGGACCCGCGCGCCTACCAGCCCGAGCTTCCGGCCTATCCGCCCGAGGCCCCGGCGTACCAGCAGCAGTCCTTCGGTCCGCCGGACCGCGCGCCCGAGCCCTATCCGACGGGTTCCGCGCAGCATTCCTCGCCCTCGTCGCCGTACGTTCGTAACGCCTCCGGCGCTCGCGACGGCCAGGAAGCGCTCTTCGCCGACCCGATGCCGCCCGCACCGCAGGTCAATCGGCCGGCGCAGGCTCGCGCGCAGGAGAAGAACCCCGAGCGCGAGATGCCCCCGGCACCCAACGAGGCGGCCGCGCTGCGGATGCCGGCCGACCCGGCACAGCTCCGGGAGAACCAGCGCCACCCGCACCAGGACGACCGCCGCGACGACCCGATGCCGATGCGCGGCGACAACGGCCCCGGCCGGCCGCAGGTCGACCTGCGTGGCCCCGGCTCGTCCCCACGCCCGGGCGGCAACGACGGGAACCGGCTCAACCCGAAGTACATGTTCGAGACGTTCGTCATCGGCTCGTCCAACCGATTCGCGCACGCGGCGTCGGTCGCGGTGGCCGAGTCACCTGCGAAGGCGTACAACCCGCTGTTCATCTACGGCAGCTCCGGGCTGGGCAAGACCCACCTCCTGCACGCCATCGGCCATTACGCAACCACCCTCGGGCACGCACGCTCCGTGCGCTACGTCTCGACCGAGGAGTTCACCAACGATTTCATCAACAGCCTGCGGGACGACAAGACGCAGGCGTTCCAGCGCCGCTATCGGGACGTCGACATCCTGCTGATCGACGACATCCAGTTCCTGGAGAACCGCGAGCGGACGCAGGAGGAGTTCTTCCACACGTTCAACACGCTCCACAACGCGAACAAGCAGATCGTCATCAGCTCCGACCGCTCGCCGCGCCAGCTCGCGACGCTGGAGGACCGGATGCGCACCCGCTTCGAGTGGGGCCTGCTCGCCGACATCCAGCCGCCCGACCTCGAGACACGCATCGCGATCCTGCAGAAGAAGGCCGCCCAGGAGCGCATGTATGCGCCGGACGACGTGCTGGAGTTCATCGCGTCCCGGGTCTCCAACTCGATCCGCGAGCTCGAGGGCGCCCTCATCCGGGTGACCGCGTTCGCCAGCCTGACCCGCTCGCCGGTGCAGCTCTCGCTGGCCGAGGAGGTCCTGCGCGACTTCATGCCCGACGGCGCCGGCCCGGAGATCACCGCGGACCAGATCATGGTCTCCACCGCGGACTACTTCGGCGTCTCGCTGGAGGATCTGCGCGGGCACTCCCGTAGCCGGGTGCTGGTCAACGCGCGTCAGGTCGCCATGTACCTCTGCCGCGAGCTCACCGATCTCTCACTGCCCCGGATCGGCCAGGCGTTCGGCGGACGTGACCACACCACGGTCATGCACGCCGACCGCAAGATCCGCCAACACATGGCGGAGCGCCGCTCTCTTTACAACCAGATCGCCGAGCTCACCAACAGAATCAAACAAAACACCTGATTGGGTACGGCGTGAGCACCGTCCCGTAGCACCGCCCGAGCGCTGCCGAGCCACCACGGCCGGCAGCGCTTCTGTTTGTCCACAGGCCGTCCACCAGCCCGGACGCCTCGTTGCCGCGCACCCGGGACGAGGGACGGTGCAGGGCTCGGCCACGTGGTCGGGGGCGACTGCGGCCTGCTGACGCCCTGTTTGGTCGCCTCGACCAAAGCGAGGCAGGGCGTGCGCCGCAGGGAAGAAGGGCGCGGGCCGCTGGAGAAGACGGTCCCTGTGCGACGCGAGGGGCGGGTGTGGACAACCGGGTCGACGGACGGCATCGGGGTTTCGCACGGCCGATCGGGCCTCCCGGCGGGAGCAGGGTTTCCCACAGGCACCTGACAACAGGGCTGAACTGGGACAACGCGGGGGTCCACACCTTTATCCACGGGTTTCACGGAGTTGCCCACACCTTTATCCCCAGATCTGCGCCTGAGCTGGGGATATTGACGTACTTGCATGTCAACTTTTTTGTGCGGTTGAGGCGAAGTTGTCAACGTCGGAACGGGTCAGTTTCGTGCCAACGTTGTCCACAGTCATCCACAGGCGTCCACAGGCCCCCTCCCCAGACAGTGGATAACTTTTCACGCGTTAACCACAGATGTGGACAACTCCTGGGGAAATCGATGTGGACAGACACGGAGAGTTATTCGCTAGTCCACTGCCTGTGGACGGGTGTGGATTACCTGTTGAAGGTTCTGGGGACGACGAGGCGGTTGCGTTCCGGCGCTGTCCACAGGGCAGGGGACAAACCCGGTGGATTACCGGTGGATAGCCGGTGGATAACGGTGGACAACCCTGGTCGAAGACAGGCGCTGTGGACACAGGGCCATGTTTGTACCCCGGTTTCCCACATGTGAATCACCGGTGGATAACCCTCTCACCAGCGAAAACACGGGTTTTCCACAGAATGCACAGGACCTATGAAGACGACTAGTTATTTCTCTAATAGGGAAAACAAGAAATCATCAGCGTGTGGAAAGTTGTTCGGTCGGCTTGCGAGCCGCTGAGGACAGGCCCTGAAAACCCAGCACCGACAGGGAGGCAGGTGCCCAGGTCTGCTGCCTCCGGAGCCCTCGTCTGTTCAAAGCCTCAGGACCACAGCCGAGCCGGGTCTCCCGACCAACGGCCTCTGCAGAACCGGAACCGCTGGACTCGCTGCGCACCACGGAGACCCTCCGGCCCTGTATGCCCCTCAGCCCATCGGGGCCACCGATCCCCACCCTGCTGATGTTCTGACGTCTGTCCGGGGCATCAAGAGGGTGTAGACGCGCCCTTCCGGGTCGGTGGAGAGTTAGCACCCATGAGCGTCGCTGCCTCGCCGCAGTAGGAGCCCGAGCCGACGGGGCCGCACGCTTGCACCGAGCTCCAGCACCATCCGGAGCCGGCGCTCCCGTCGCAGCGCTGCCGGACGGCTCGCGTTCAGTCGGAAGAGCGTCAGCAACGGAAGGCCCCGGCATTTCGCTTCTCAGGTCGGAGCAAGGCAAGGTAGGTGTCCGTGCCGCAAGGCCGGGCAAGCCTCGCCTGCCGCACCCGGGGTCGGGCACACGTCAACACGGTCAGCGCCATAGAGTTTCAGTGGGCTCCACGCCCCGTAGAGGAAGCATCGCGGAGGACAGCATGAAGTTCCGGGTGGAGCGAGACTCGCTCGCCGAGGCCGTCGCCTGGACGGCCAAGAGCCTGCCGAGCCGGCCGTCAGTGCCGGTGCTTGCCGGTGTCCTGCTGCGAGTGACCGACGGACGACTGCAGGTCTCCGGGTTCGACTACGAGGTCTCCAGCCAGGTCTCCGTCGAGGTCCAGGCAGATGCCGACGGCGCCGCCCTGGTCTCCGGCCGCCTGCTCGCCGAGATCACCAAGGCGCTCCCCGGCAAGCCGGTCGACATCGCCGCGGTCGGCGCCCACCTCGAGCTGGTCTGTGGCAGTGCGCGTTTCACCCTGCCCACGATGCCGGTGGAGGACTATCCGACCCTGCCGGACATGCCGTCCAGCGCGGGCACCGTCGACGCCGCTACGTTCGCCTCAGCGGTTTCCCAGGTGGCCATCGCGGCCGGCCGGGACGAGACGCTGCCGATGATGACCGGTGTGCGCATCGAGCTGAACGGCACGACCATGGCGATGCTGGCCACCGACCGCTACCGGCTGGCGATGCGCGAGATCGAGTGGAACCCGGATGACCCGGAGATCAGCCTCAACGCGCTGGTCCCGGCGAAGACGCTGAACGACACCGCCAAGGCGCTCGGCCCGGGCGGTGGCTCGGCGACGCTGGCCCTGGCACAGGGCAACGCCGGCGAGGGCATGATCGGTTTTGCCGGTGGCCAGAAGCGCACGACCAGCCGCCTGCTCGACGGGGCGAACTACCCGCCGGTCCGCTCGCTCTTCCCGACCTCGCACAACGCCGAGGCCCGGATCAGCGTCTCCGCGCTGGTCGAGGTGGTCCGCCGGGTCGCGCTGGTCGCCGAGCGCACCACTCCCGTGCTGCTGAGCTTCAGCGAGGACGGTCTGGTCGTCGAGGCCGGCACCACCGAGGAGGCCCGGGCCAGCGAGGCGATGGAGGCCGCGTTCACCGGTGAGGCGCTGACGATCGGCTTCAACCCGCAGTACCTGATCGACGGTCTGCAGAACCTCGGTGCCCCGACCGCGGTGTTCTCCTTCGTCGACGCGTTCAAGCCGGCTGTGATCTCCCCCGCTGCCGAAAGTGGCGAAATCACCCCGGGATACCGCTATCTGATCATGCCGATCCGGGTAACGCGCTGATACTGAGCGAGGAACATTCGCACTTCTAGGGGGAAGACCATGCAACTCGGCCTGATCGGTCTCGGCCGTATGGGTGGCAACATGCGGGAACGACTCCGTGCTGCCGGGCACGAAGTCGTCGGATTCGACCAGAACCTGGATGTAAGCGACGCCAAGAGCCTGGCCGACCTGGCCGAGAAGCTGGCCACGCCGCGAGTGGTGTGGACGATGGTGCCGTCCGGCAAGATCACCGAGGACACCATCGACGCGCTCGCCGAGGTTCTGTCGCCCGGCGATGTGATCATCGACGGTGGCAACTCGAAGTTCACCGACGACGCCCCGCGGGCCGAGCGCCTCGCGAAGAAGGGCATCAAGTACATGGACGTCGGTGTCTCCGGCGGCGTCTGGGGCAAGACCAACGGCTACGCGCTGATGGTCGGTGGCGACAAGGAGACGGTGGCGCACTGCATGCCGATCTTCGAGGCGCTCAAGCCGGCCGGTGAGTTCGGGTTCGCGCACGCGGGCGGCCCCGGCGCCGGTCACTACGCCAAGATGGTGCACAACGGCATCGAGTACGGCCTGATGCACGCCTACGCCGAGGGGTACGAGATCCTCGAGGCGTCCGAGCACGTCGACAACGTGCCCGCGATCATCAAGAGCTGGCGGGAGGGCAGCGTCGTCAAGTCGTGGCTGCTCGACCTGCTGGACCGGGCCCTCGACGAGGACCCGAAGCTGTCCGCTCTCAAGGGCTACGCGGACGACACCGGTGAGGGCCGCTGGACCGTCGACGAGGCGGTTCGTCTCGCCGTGCCGGCTCACGTCATCTCGGCATCGCTGTTCGCCCGTTTCGCGTCGCGCCAGGAGGACTCGCCGGCCATGAAGGCCGTCGCCGCGCTGCGTAACCAGTTCGGCGGCCACGCCGTCAAGCGCTGATCCATGCACGTACGCCGGGTCGAGCTCGTCGACTTCCGTTCCTACGAGCGGGTTGCCGTCGATCTCGAACCCGGCGTTTCCGTGCTGGTCGGGCAGAACGGCATGGGCAAGACGAACCTCATCG
Organism: Actinoplanes liguriensis; assembly: GCA_000715855.1. Lineage (GTDB taxonomy): Bacteria > Actinomycetota > Actinomycetes > Mycobacteriales > Micromonosporaceae > Actinoplanes > Actinoplanes liguriensis. Next base: position 12,624 of record KL571291.1, on the reverse strand, counting down.
AGGCGCTCGGATATGTGGCCACTCTGGACAGTCACCGGGTGGCCACCGATGCGCCACTGGTGCGGTTCGGCGCCACCTCCGCGGTGATCCGCTGCGCGATCGTCCACGATGGTCGTGAGCTGCTGGTCGAGCTGGAGATCGTGCCCGGCCGGGCGAATCGGGCCCGGCTCAACCGGTCACCGGTGCGCCGGCCGCGGGAGGTGCTCGGCGCCCTGCGGATGGTGCTGTTCGCACCGGAGGACCTGGAGCTGGTCCGCGGCGACCCGTCCGAGCGCCGTCGCTATCTCGACGATCTGCTGGTCGCCCGGCAGCCGCGGTATGCCGGGGTGCGGGCCGACTACGACCGGGTCGTCAAGCAGCGCAACGCGTTGCTGCGGACGGCATATCTGACCCGCAAGGTGGGCGGGACCCGCGGCCAGGACCTGTCGACGCTGGCCGTCTGGGATCAGCACCTGGCCCATCACGGGGCGGAGTTGCTGGTCGGCCGGCTCGAGCTGGCGGCGGCTCTGGGGCCACATCTGATCAAGGCGTACGACGCGGTGGCGGCCGGGAAGTCGGCGGCGTCGATCACGTACGCGTCGCGGCTCGGCGACGACGTGACACCGGACCGCGCTGCCCTGGAGACGGCGCTGCTGGCGAAGATGCAGGAGCGGCGGCCGGCCGAGATCGAGCGGGGCACGACACTGGTCGGCCCGCATCGTGACGACCTGGTGCTGGCGCTCGGCGAGTTGCCCGCCAAGGGGTATGCGAGCCACGGCGAGTCGTGGTCGTTCGCGCTGGCGTTGCGGCTCTGTCTCTTATACACA
>KL571291.1:9607-11565 GCA_000715855.1 Actinoplanes liguriensis | reverse complement strand
TGACCTGTTGCGGTCGGACGGGATCGAGCCGGTGCTGGTGCTGGACGACGTCTTCGCCGAGCTGGACGGTGGTCGGCGCGACCGGCTGGCAGCGCTGGTGTCCGATGCCGCCCAGCTCCTGGTGACGTGCGCGGTGCCGGAGGACGTGCCGGCGGCGTTGCGGGGCGCCCGTTTCGGTGTGACCACCGGGTCGGTGACCCGTGAGCCCTGATGCCGGCGGCGCTACCCACACCCTGTGGACAAGGGCTGTGGTGTTTTGCGCGGAATCGCGGCCTTCGGCCGTAGTCCGGCGAGCGACGCGCCCGGGTCAGGGGGCCGGTCCGGGAACAGATCGGTGCCGCGCGGGCCTGAGTGCGTTGCAGAGCTTGCGCGAGGGCTCGGCGGTGGGTCGGGTGTGGCCGGGCCGGCTCAGCGGGGCTGATGCGCTTGTTGACGGATCGTCAGCCGACGATGCGGGCGTGGGTTGTCCACAGGGGGTGCGGTATGCCGCGTGACATGAGCGGGACGGGCGACGGACGGCGAGGCGCACGATCCGCGCCCGGTGCCGGATTGCGCGCTGCCGGTGACGCGGCCGGTGCTTCTGCTGGCGCGGGTGCATCTGGTGGCGCGGGTGCATCTGGTGGCGCCGGCGCCTTTGGTGGCAGTGACGCTACGAGTGCAGGTACTCCGGGTCGCGGAGGCGCGGCGAAGGCAGGCACTTCGGGCGGCGGTAAGGCGGCGAAAGTGGGTGCCGCGGGCGGCAGCGACGTGGCGAAGGCGGGTGGCCCGGGTGGCGGGGACGCCGCCGCTGGTGGGGCGGATGCCGGGAAGTCCGGGCCGGAGCTGGCGCTGTCTCTTATACACTAAGAGACAGCCGCGGCGACGCACCGCGGGCCGGGGCGAGAAGAGGCTGCGCGGTTATTCCGGGCCTGGGCCGGACCCGCGGGATCCACAGCTTTTCGGCGCCGTGCTCGAACGGTTGATGAAGGCCCGCGGCTGGGAGCGTCCGAAAGCGGAGGCGACCGTTTTCGGGGCGTGGGAGAAGGTGGTCGGGCCGGACATCGCCGCGCACAGCCGCCCGATGAAGCTGGACGGCGGGGTGCTGACCGTCGAGGCGGAGTCGACCGCGTGGGCCACCCAGCTGCGGATGCTGACCGGGCGGCTGCTCCAGCAGATCGCCGGCGAGGTCGGGCACAACGTCGTCACCAGGATGAACATCCACGGCCCGGCGGCGCCGTCGTGGAACCGGGGACCGCGCCGGGTGCAGGGCCGCGGTCCGCGCGACACCTACGGGTAGGACCAGGGTTACGGGACGTGCGGCGAATGTTTTGAGCTGCGCACGGAGAGCGGTCACGCACCGTGTCCGGGCGGGCTGAAATGCGGCTCGGATCTGTCCGGCTGTCACGGGCGAATGACATTGAGTGAAAGTTTGTTGCTTTTGCAACCTGGACGCGTTGGCGAGCGTCTTAGGCGGCATGGTCCTTCGGCGATTGCTGGCTCTGCTCCTGATCGTCCCCGGCGTGATCGCGGCCGCGGCGAGTCCCGCCTGGGCGGCGGCGTATTACGGCGGCTCGGTCCGGGACGGCATGCGCTGGTCGCTGTTCCTGGGCACCGGGATCGGAGTGCTGCTCCTGGTGATCCTCGGCGAGATGTGGTGGCTCGGTCGTCAGGACGGGGTACCTGATGGCTCCGCTGCGCTCCGCGGCAAAACGCCTGGTAGCCGGTGAGGAGACAGCTGATGATGGTGCCTCGGGTTCCACCGGGGAGCGCAACTGGCCGCGGAGACTGTGCCGCTGCTTGATCGGGTGAGCGGACGAGCCGCGGAGGCCGGGGACGTCCCTTGGTGGGCGAGCGCAACCAACCGTGGAGACGAGGCCGGCGCGTTGACGGGCGAGCGCAAGCGGTTGCGGAGACGGGGCTGCGGGGTTGGTGGGGTGAGCGCAACCAGCCACGGAGATCGCCCTTTCGGGCTGAGCGTT
>KL571291.1:1168-9353 GCA_000715855.1 Actinoplanes liguriensis | reverse complement strand
CACCGCCCAGATAGGACATGAAGAATTTGATCTTCGGTGTTGACGTGCTGACCGGAAGTGATCTGTCAGTAGTCCGCGAAGACCGCGAAGCCCCGCTCCGCGCAGCGGCGGTAGAACCCGGCCAGGACCGCGAGCTCGGTGCGGGCGAAGCTCCAGTGCGGCGCGTTGCCGGCATCGTCGCGCAGCGCGGCGAGCCGGTGGTCGAGCCAGCGCAGCTGCTGCTCGGCGAGGCGGCCGCCGGCGATCGCCGTCTTCATCACCTCGGCCACCGTGTCGAAGGTGACCAGGTCACCGAACTTCTCGTGGCCCTCGACGAAGCGCTCCAGACCGCCCGCGATCCAGGCGCAACCGTCCGGGTCGATCACCGGGTCCTCGTCCTCGGCGGCGGCGTCGGTCGCGTAGAGCACGCCCTCCAGGCCGAGCAGCAGGTCGACGAGCTCGGTGTACGCGGTGGCGCGCACTGTGCCGGTCTTGGCGATGTGCAGCGCGAGCGCGCCGGTCGGCGCGGCGATCTCCGGGGCGTCGGCGATCGCGCCGAAGTCGACGAACTCGGCGGGAGCCACCGGGTCGTAGTACTGGTTCGTCCGCGGCCAGTGCACCGCGACGTTGTCCAGGCCCTTGTCGTGCGCCATCGGGCAACCCTTCCTCGACATGACCTTGCGGCCTTGCGCCATGCATGGCCCGCGCGGGCGAGGTTACGACACCAGCGCCTGCCGTTGACAGGCAGTGTGGCAGCGAGTTCCGGCCGGGTCCGGAAGGCGCGCCCGGCTGGCAGCGTTTGCGATTGCGCGCCCGGGCGTTCCGTGTAGGGGGAGACGTGGGAGGCAGGCTGAATCCCGCTACGGGACTCTCAGACGCCCGGAAGGGGTGCGCGCCCTCGCCAACTCGCTTCGGCGGAGTAGAATCGACGGCGACCGGGAAAACTGTGCTTGACGGTGTTCGGACTGCTACACGCAGCCACCTTCGTCACGCTACGCGGTTTTTCCAGCCGATCACTATCCGCGGGCAGTCCGCGGCGACCGGCGTGCACGGCTCCACCGGTGGTCCGCACATCCCGCGGCGTCATCAGCTGGTGCTTCGTGCGCGCCGATCGTTGCTGGGCGCCTGCCAACCCCGTGCGGGGCCCGTTGGGTCCGGTGCGAGAAAGCGGCCGAGGGTGGCAGAGAACAATCAGGAGTACGGTGCCGATTCCATCACCGTGCTCGAAGGCCTTGAAGCGGTTCGCAAGCGTCCCGGCATGTACATCGGCTCGACCGGCGAGCGGGGTCTGCACCACCTGATCTGGGAGGTCGTGGACAACGCGGTCGACGAGGCGCTCGCGGGATACTGCGACACCATCGACGTGGTCCTGCTGGCCGACGGCGGCGTCTCGGTCACCGACAACGGCCGCGGCTTCCCGGTGGACCTGCACCCCAAGCTGAAGAAGCCGGGTGTCGAGGTGGCGCTGACCGTCCTGCACGCCGGTGGCAAGTTCGACAACCAGGCCTACAAGGTCTCCGGTGGTCTGCACGGCGTCGGCGTGTCCGTGGTGAACGCGCTCTCCACCCGGATGGCGGTGGAGATCCACAAAAAGGGCTTCGTCTGGCGGCAGAAGTACAACCTGTCGATCCCGACCGAGCTGATCAAGGGTGAGACCACCGACACGACCGGTTCGACCGTCCAGTTCTGGCCGGATCCGAATATCTTCGAGACGGTGGAGTTCGACTACCAGACGATCTACCGCCGGCTGCAGGAGATGGCCTTCCTGAACCGCGCTCTCACCATCAACTTCACCGACGAGCGCACCGACTCGCTGGACGAGAACGGCGAGGCCCGCAAGGTCACGTTCATGTACGAGGACGGCATCGCGGACTTCGTCCGGCACCTCAACGCGACCAAGAGCGCGATCCACAAAACGGTGATCCAGTTCAGCACCGAGGACGACGAGGCCGGCATGGGCGTCGAGATCGCCATGCAGTGGAACGAGTCCTACGGCGAGTCGGTCTACACCTTCGCGAACCGCATCAACACCCACGAGGGTGGCACCCACGAAGAGGGCTTCCGGTCCGCGTTGACGACCATCGTCAACAAGTACGGCATCGAGAAGAAGTTCCTCAAGGGCGACCAGAAGCTGTCCGGCGAGGACATCCGTGAGGGTCTCGCCGCGATCATCTCGGTGACCCTGCGCGAGCCGCAGTTCGAGGGTCAGACCAAGACGAAGCTCGGCAACACCGACATGAAGAGCTTCGTGCAGCGGGTCGCCAACGAGCAGATCGCCGACTGGTTCGACCGCAACCCGGCGGACGCCAAGATGATCATCACCAAGGCCGACCAGGCCGCCCGCGCGCGCATCGCCGCGCAGCAGGCGCGCAAGCTGGCCCGCCGCAAGTCGCTGCTGGAGTCCGGCTCGATGCCGGGCAAGCTGGCCGACTGCCAGTCCACCGACCCGCGTGAGACCGAGCTGTTCATCGTCGAGGGCGACTCGGCCGGCGGCTCGGCGAAGCAGGGCCGGTCCAGCAAGTACCAGGCGATCCTCCCGATCCGCGGCAAGATCCTGAACGTGGAGAAGGCCCGGATCGACCGGGTGCTGAAGAACAACGAGGTCCAGTCGCTGATCACCGCGATGGGCACCGGCATCCACGACGAGTTCGACATCGGCAAGCTGCGCTACCACAAGATCATCCTGATGGCCGACGCCGACGTCGACGGCCAGCACATCCAGACGCTGCTGCTCACGCTGCTGTTCCGCTTCATGCGGCCGCTGGTCGAGCAGGGCCACGTCTACCTGGCCGCGCCGCCGCTCTACAAGATCAAGTGGAACAAGCGGGGCGACGACGCGCAGTACGCGTACTCCGACCGCGAGCGTGACGGGCTGATCGCGCTGCGTCAGCAGAAGAAGCCGAACGCCAAGCCGGACGACATCCAGCGGTTCAAGGGTCTCGGCGAGATGAACTTCCACGAGCTGTGGGACACCACGATGGACCCCGAGACGCGGACGCTGCGCCAGGTGACCCTGGACGACGCCGCGGTGGCCGACGAGCTGTTCAGCGTGCTGATGGGTGAGGACGTCGAGGCCCGGCGGTCGTTCATCCAGCGCAACGCGAAGGACGTCAGGTTCCTCGACATCTGATCTTCCGGCTAACGACTGGTGGTCACGTGTCCACAGCGATGGGCACCTTTCCACAGTGTTATCCACAGCAGTTCGCGGGTCTTTGGCCGAATTTGTCTGGCTTCACCTTGAGTAAGGGTTAACAGTGACTGACATTCCCGAACCCCCTGGCGGCGACGCGATCCCGGAAGAGACCGGCGGCGGCGTGAGCCAGCGCGTCGAGCCGGTGGGTCTCGAGGTCGAGATGCAGCGCTCGTACCTCGACTACGCGATGAGCGTCATCGTGGGCCGTGCCCTGCCGGATGTCCGCGACGGTCTGAAGCCCGTGCACCGCAAGATCCTTTATGCGATGTACGACGCGGGCTTCCGGCCCGATCGTGGGTACGTGAAGTGCGCGCGCGTCGTCGGCGACGTGATGGGCAACTACCACCCGCACGGTGACTCGTCGATCTACGACGCCCTGGTCCGGATCTGTCTCTTATACACAGTATAAGAGACAGGCGGTACACCGAGTCGAAGCTGTCCCCGCTGGCGATGGAGATGCTGCGGGACATCGACGAGGACACCGTCGACATGCAGGACAACTACGACGGGCGTACCAAAGAGCCGACGATCCTGCCGGCGCGCTTCCCGAACCTGCTGGTCAACGGCTCCGAGGGCATCGCGGTCGGCATGGCCACCAAGATCCCGCCGCACAACCTGCGGGAGATCGCGGCCGCCGTTCAGTGGTGCCTGGACAACATCGACGCGGACGAGGCGACCACCCTCGAGGCACTGCTCGAGATCGTCAAGGGACCCGACTTCCCGACGTACGGCCTGATCGTGGGACAACAGGCGATCCAGGACGCGTACCGGACGGGTCGTGGCTCGATCCGGATGCGCGCCGTGGTCGAGGTGGAAGAGGACACCCGCGGCCGGCCCTGTCTCGTGGTCACCGAGCTGCCGTACCAGGTGAACCCGGACAACCTCGCGGAGCGGGTCGCGGAGCTGGTCAAGGAGGGCAAGCTCACCGGGATCGCCGACATCCGGGACGAGTCGTCCGGCCGTACCGGCATGCGGTTGATCCTCGTGCTCAAGCGCGATGCGGTCGCCAAGGTGGTGCTGAACAACCTCTACAAGCACACCCAGCTCCAGGAGACCTTCGGCGCCAACATGCTGGCCCTGGTCGACGGGGTGCCGCGCACGCTGAACCTGGCGCAGTTCATCCGGTACTACGTCGAGCACCAGATCGAGGTCATCCGTCGGCGGACGGCGTACCGCCTGCGCAAGGCCGAGGAGCGCGCGCACATCCTGCGCGGTCTGGCCAAGGCCCTCGACATGCTCGACGAGGTCATCGCCCTGATCCGGCGCTCGCCCACGGTGGAGGACTCCCGCCAGGGCCTGATGACGCTGCTCGACGTCGACGAGATCCAGGCCACCGCGATCCTCGACATGCAGCTCCGCCGGCTGGCCGCCCTGGAGCGGCAGCGGATCGTCGACGAGCTGGCGAAGATCGAGATCGAGATCGCCGACTTCAAGGACATCCTCGCGAAGCCGGAGCGCCAGCGGGCGATCATCTCCGACGAGCTCGGCGAGATCGTGCAGAAGTTCGGGGACGACCGGCGTACCCAGATCATCCCGTTCGACGGCGAGGTCTCCATGGAGGACCTCATCGCGCGCGAGGACGTTGTGGTGACGATCACACGTACCGGTTACGCCAAACGCACCAAGGTCGACATGTATCGATCGCAGAAGCGCGGCGGCAAGGGCGTGAGCGGCGCAACCCTGCGGCAGGACGACATCGTCTCGCACTTCTACGTGATCTCCACGCACGACTGGATGCTGTTCTTCACGAACAAGGGCCGGGTCTATCGGGCGAAGGCCTACGAACTGCCCGAAGCGAACCGCACCGCCAAGGGACAGCACGTCGCGAACCTGCTGGCGTTCCAGCCTGACGAGCAGATCGCGCAGGTCATCCAGATCTCGAATTACCAGGTCGCGCCCTACCTTGTGCTCGCCACTAAGAATGGTCTCGTGAAGAAGACCCGCCTCGACGAATTTGACTCCAACCGCAGCGGTGGCATCATCGCCATCAACCTGCGGGAGGATGACGAATTGGTGGGCGCGGCTCTGGTGGCACCGGAGGACGACCTCCTGCTCGTGTCCAAGCATGCCCAGGCCATCCGGTTCAACGCGACCGACGATGCGCTGCGGCCGATGGGACGGGCGACGTCCGGTGTGATCGGCATGCGCTTCGGCGACAACGACGAGCTTCTCGCCATGGAAGTGGTCCGCGACGACATGGATGTGTTGGTCGCCACCAACGGTGGGTATGCGAAGCGCACGCCGATCGAGGAATATCCGGTGCAGGGGCGCGGCGGCAAGGGGGTGCTCACCGCGAAGATCACTGAACGTCGTGGTGGACTTGTCGGCGCTCTGGTGATCAGCCCGGAGGATGAACTGTTTGCCATCACCAGCAATGGTGGTGTCATCCGGACTCCCGTGAAGCCTGTACGGCGCACACGGGATCGGAACACAATGGGGGTCAAGCTGATGGACCTCCCTGAAGGTGTAACCATCGTGGCGCTTGCTCGCAATGCCGACGAGCCTGACGAACAGGACTAGTTGATGCCGGAGACACAGGCGAAGTCGGGGGGCCCCGGGAGCTCAGCGGCTCCGGGCGATGCGGCGAAGAACGACAGCGCCGCAACGCCCGGACGCGAGTCCGCTGGGCGCGCCGCTGTCCCCGCCGATGCCCCGTCCCCGCCGAAGTTCACCAGGGCGCCGGGCATGGCCCCGCCGCCCGGTGAGCCGCCCGCTGCCGGGCCGGATGCCGATGCCAAACGCCAGCAGCCCGGCGGTCCCGCTGTGGCCAAGGCCTCGGCGGCGGTGCCGGTCGTGACCAAGGGCAAGGGCGCCGCGCCAGGGGCCGCTCAGACGCGTCCCGGGACCACTCCCGGAACCGTCTCGGGCGCCGCTGCGCGCCCGATGGGCAGCACGCCCACGGTGACCCCACCCGGCGCCGCGAAACAGCGCACGGCGCCGATCAGCGGGACGGCCACGCCGGCCGGCCCCGGTGGGACATCGGCGGTGGGGGCCGCCCGGGTCTCCGAAGCGGTTCGCTCGGCCCGTTCCACGGTCTCCTCGGCCGCGGCGCGTGGCCCGCGACGGGCCCGGCTGAACCTCAAGCGGATCGACCCCTGGTCCGTGATGAAGTTCGCGTTCGCGGTCTCGATCGTGCTCTTCATCGTGGTGGTCGTCGCGACCTCGGTGCTCTACCTGGCGCTGGACACGATGGGCGTGTGGACGTCGGTCAACGACAGCCTCAAGGAGCTGGTCAGCGCCAGCGGCGGCGCGGAGGCGTCCGGCGGTGGCTTCCGGATCACCGCGTGGGGCGTCATCGGCACGTCGATGCTGATCGGCGCGGTCAACGTCGTGCTCTTCACGGCGCTGGCGACGCTCGGGGCGTTCATCTACAACGTCTGCGCCGACCTGGTCGGTGGCATCGAGCTGACGCTCGCGGAGCGAGACTGACATCCCTGATCGGGTTGTGAGCCACCCCCGTTTTGGTGGCTCGCAACCCGATGCGGTAATGTTCTGTCCGCAGGTGAGGGGCTATAGCTCAGTCGGTTAGAGCGCAGAGCTGATAACTCTGAGGTCGATGGTTCGATTCCATCTAGCCCCACGAGCGATCGGGCGATCCTGTCCGCACGGATAGCGCGGACTTGGGTCGCCCATTGTTTTGCTCTCACAGTTGCGTCTCCCGTCCCAGAGTGGGGGTAGTTGATGCTGAAGAAGCTTCTGGTCGTGGCGGCCGTTGTCGGCGTTGCCGCGTTGGTGGTCAAGAAGGTCAAGGCCTCCAGCGACGAGCGGGCCCTCTGGCACGAGGCGACCACCGCTCCTGATCTGCGCTGAGGCGCTGTTCGGGGCCCTAGCTCAACTGGCAGAGCACCGCCTTTGCAAGGCGGGGGTTAGGGGTTCAAGTCCCCTGGGCTCCACAGACTTCTCAAGCCCTCACCAATAGGTGGGGGCTTCAGCGTTTTCCGGACATTCGCTTCTCTCCGGTCCAATGGGGACAGAGCGTCGAGCATTTGATTTCTTTGTGCTACCGGACGCTGAAATATTTGGTCTACTGACGCGGTGAAACGGCGGAATCTTCTAGCGGCGGTGACCCTGATGTCGCTGGCCGGCTGCGGTGAGTCACAAACCGTTCTTGAGGTCGGCGGCAGTGATGAACGACACCTGTGGGCCGGTGCGGACGGACCGCTGGGACGGGGCTTCTGCCTCACGATGGTGCGCGGCCGGCGCCCCGACGTGGTGGTGCGGGCAATCGGCGGGAAGAACGAGCAGAGGGTCCGCTGGGCGCAGGTGGTCGGACCCGGGGACGGCGAACAGGACACCGGGCGGTACCTCCTCGGGATAGCGGGCTTCGGTCGCTGGACGCTGCTCATGGAGGACGGATCGGGCGGGCTCGGGATGGATGCGGCCATCGCTGGGCCGTTGTCCGAGGGGACCACGGTGGTGGCCTACCGCGGGGATGCCACGGGGAACGGGAGCCGACGGGGCTACCGGGACGGCCGGATCGAGGTGGACGTGACCGATCACACCGAGACTGCTATCACGTACATCGAGGGGCAGACGGGGATCCAGCTGACCGGGGCACTCCTCGCCCGCAAGGAATATCTCCTGGTCACCGTTCCGAAGGTGTAGCTACGCATTTGCCCGTTCTGGGCCTGCCAGTTATCCACAGAGGAATGAAGGAATCCTGCACGCGGCCATTCCGGCAGTTAGCCTGCGATTCGTGAGCGAACGAAGACGGGCCGCAGCCGTGATCGTGCGAGACGGGCGCGTGCTGATGGTCCACGAGCGCAGCCGGCGATCCGGAGGCGGCGAGTGGTGGACCCTGCCCGGTGGTGGGCTCGAGCCCGGCGAGACCGCCGAGGAAGCTGTGCGCCGTGAGGTCTTCGAGGAGACCGGGCTGGTGGTCAGCGACCTGCGATATGTGTTGGAGATGCCGTATCCGTCGGGGATGACGTCGGTCTTCGCGGTCACGGTGGCGGACGGGGAGCCGCGGGCCGGGCGGGACGACGGGAAAGGGCCAGAGCCGCTCGGGTTGGA
>KL571291.1:0-974 GCA_000715855.1 Actinoplanes liguriensis | reverse complement strand
GTGCCGGAGCTGCCGATCGAGACGAGCGGGGTGGCGGTGCCGCCGTTGATGGTGGTGCTGCCGACGATGGGGTCATCGGTGGAACGAGCCGCGGCGGCTGATCGGTAGGCGGCCGGGCAGCGGGGTTCGGCGGGGGTCCGCGGGTGGCGTCGTATTTCGCGGGGGCGTGGCTAGACCGAGGCCGATTCGGAGACCGAGGGTTGAGTGGTCTGGGTGGACGGGGCGCGCGGCGGGGTGACGATGGCGCGGTGGCGTTCCGCCACGAAGTAGGCAGCGGCGGCGGTGTAGCTGAAGGTCAGCAGAAGGCCCAGGATGCGCACCGGGGTCGGCAGGTAGGGCAGCGCCGCGATCGTCAGCGAGGCGACCGCCCAGCTGGCCAGCAACACGGTGTTGATCAGGTCGTTGCGGCCCCAGCGGCCGGTACGGCGGTGGGCCTGGCGCTGGATCTCCACGGTGAAGGCGTGAGCCATGCCGAGCGCCAGCAAGGCCAGGAGGATCGTCGCGAAGACGGAATGATGGCCGCCGCCTACCGCGGCCATGGCGGTGGCGCCGGTCATCAGCGCTAGGCCGCTGACCGTTCCGATGCGGGCCTGGCGACGTTCTGGGGTGAGCTCCTCCTCCACAATCTCAGACAATCGGCATGATCCGGCGAAACCTGAGTGGGGCGGGGTGGGGTGTCGCTATTGCTCCCTGAATACGGATTCTCCAAACCTCAGCAGCCACTGTTACCCCCGACCCAAAGCTCACGCCTTCAGCCACCAGACGCAGCCGCCATCGCCGGCCGGCATGGTCCCAGCGCCGTCGCCGTCATTGGTTGGCCGCGGGCTGTCGGGATGCGGGGCGCTGTCCCCTGGGCTGTTGGGCGTTGCGTGCGTGGGTGCTGGCTCTAAGCCGCTGGGCCGCTGGGTTGGACCCGGGGGCGCTGGCCGCGGGTGCGGGGCCGCGGGATGCGGGGCCACGGGGTGCGGGGCCAC
>KL571290.1:14256-23026 GCA_000715855.1 Actinoplanes liguriensis | reverse complement strand
CAGCCGACCCGGTAGACAGCCGCCCGCAGTCGGCCACCACGAGCCGATCCGGGGCCATCAGCACCGCCCGGCCAGTCCCGGTCAACTCCGGCAACGCAGCCCGGGTCTGGGCGCCACCGGCCGGAGCCGCCACGACCGGCACCACGACATCGCCCACGGTCACCTGCTGCGTCCCGGCAGCGAAGGCGGTATCCGCGTCGGTGGCACCGCGTGCGGCGGCGGCGACATCCACCAGGCTCGGGGTAGCGGCCAGCTCCAGGCGGCGCATCAGATCGCCGCCAGCCGGATCACACTCCAGCACGGTGGCTCGGGCGCCGGCCGGGGCCGCAGCCGCCAGCCCGAGCGCGGTCGTAGTCGTTCCGGGACGGCCCTTGAGGTAAGTCACAGCCAGCAACGGCATGTCAGCTACCTCCCGGTGCGGTCTGCATCAGTACGACCGCGCCGTCCGGAGCAGCGGCCAGCCGCGGCCCGTCCGAGGCGTCGAGCAAAAGGGTGATGACTGTGGAACCTTGGCCGTCGCCAGCGAGGTCCACGCCGAGGACCACGGCCTGCAGCCGGGTCGGCGCCGCTGTGGCCTTGGCCGCCGGAGCCGCCTGGCCTTCAGCGCCGCTGCCGGTGGCCGAGACGAACACGGCCACCTTCGCGCCGTTGGTCAGGCCCTGCGGGTACTGGCCGGGTTTGAGCGCCAGCGACGCGGTGACCTTCCCGGCGGGCGGAAACGCAGCGTCTCCGATCAGCGAGGGAGTCAGCAGCGTGCCGGCCACCAAAGGCACCACCGCGGTACGGCCGATCACCTCGTCGGCCTGGGCGACCGGGATGAACACTCCGGGGTCCTCGGCGGCCGAAACCTGGGTCAGGTCCGCGGCGGTGATGCTCTGCCCCGCCGCAACGGGTCGGGCCACGGCGAGAACCTGAATCCGGTCGCCAAGCCGGACCGCGCCCCAGGCGTAGGCCAGAACGCACACGATGACCAGCAACGAACCCAACGCCACGAACGGCAGCCTCCGGCGACGCCGGGCCGCCCGCCACGGGCCGCGCCCAACACGCGGTGCGGCAGACGGACGCTCGTCCGAACCTGTTTTTGGGCGCACGGAACCTAGCGCCATGACCAACGTCCTCCCCGATGCGGCGCTGCTACGACTGAATGAACTCGCTGGTTAGCGGTTGATGAGGGTCTTCGACTCCTGCACGCGAGCCTGAACCTGGCCGGTCGTGGTGAGCCCAGGCACGGTTCCGGTCTGCCCTGCTCCGGCCCACGTCACTTCCCACTCCACCGTCGCGGTCACGGTGAAGACGCCAGGCGCTTGATAGGTATGCCCGCAGTCAGGCGAGGGCTTTTCCGGATTGATTCCGGGCGTCCACGGCGTTCCGGGCCCGGCACACGTCACGCCCGAGCCGTCACCCATCGACCAGGTCACCTTCACTGGCCGCGCGGTTGCGGTCACACTGACCCCGGGAACGGACGCAGTCGCCGACTTTGTGGTCCACGAATTGCGATCCAGCGCCATCCACACCGGCAGGTAACGAAGCTGATCGCCCGGCGGATTCAACTCGATCACCACCTCAGGCAACCGCAGCTTCGACCGAGCCTGACGAGCCAGCACCTCCGGCGACACCACCGGTGGCGCACCGGCGATCCACACCGGAGTGCCGAATGCCATGTTGGGCTGGCCGTCCTCGCCGTAGCAGACCTTCCTATACCAGCCCCCATCTCCCTCAGGCTGGCCACCAAGGTTCGCGATCATCTCCGGTGATAGGTCGACAGGCCTGTAGTAACAGCCGTCAGCTCCTGCTGCGCCGCCATCACGCTCACAGGGGATTACCTTGCCACTCGGGTTTCGGCACTTGCCATCGTCTTGGCCCCCGCCGGATCCGCCGTTGTCGTTGCCCGGCTTCGGCGGAGTTCCGGCATGGACGTTGCATTCAGGCCGCGTGCTACCGCTGGGGCAAGTGATTCCGCCTGTCCCGCCGTCAGCGAGAGCAGCCATCGGGTTGAGTAACGTCGCGACGGTAAGGACGGCCACGAGGACAAGGGCCCGGAGAGTCATCAGCATGTTCCGGACTCCCTCAACATGAGCGTCTGGACCCTCCAGCCGTCCGGAGTACTTGTGACCGTGGCGGTTGTCGCATGCTTCCCGCCGGCAACGTCGTTTACCAGCTCCCCGTCCGCCTTGTACTTCAGCCACTTTTCATCGCTGACACAGTCGGTGATGGTGATCTTGGTTGGAGCGGCGATGGGCGCAGCCGCGGAAACTTTGGGATTGAGTTGCACCTGCCCCTTGGTGATCCGCTGCTCCTGCTGATCCATGTAGAGCGAGCTGGCGATCAGCTTAAGCGCCTGGTCAGAGGCATATTTCCGTAGTTCCGGCGTTTCGGCGTTGGATGTTGCTGCCGCATTGACAAAGGCATCCCACAGGCCGCGGTAAGCGCTCAGTGCATCGCGCTCGGCACTGGCGGCCGTCCCCAGGACCGAAGCTGCCGGAGAGGATGGCGACGGTAAGCCACCGTGAATGCCGGGGGCCTTTCCGGAGCCGCATGCGCTCGGGAGCAGTGCGAGCACCGTTATCGCGCCGAGCGCAACCGATCGGTTGAACAAAGCCGTTCCTTCCCAACTTGCCACCGACGTTGGCGGCTGGTGCGCGGATCGCCGCCACAGCTGACGAACGCCCTGCTGAGTCGCCATCAACTCGTCTCCGTCGATCTTCAGGTTCATGTGCATCGTCCGGTCTATCGCATATACCTGGGCGGCGCTACGGCGTTCAAAATGCGCATGATCCAATGCGTCTCCGGCAATGCGCATCTTGACCGATGTATTGGCCGATACGGAAGTCACGGCCCGCATCGTCCACCTGTGGGCAAGTCATTGCAGGTAGAGCACGTGATCGGGCTGGAGTGGTCTGCGCCGCTGGCGTTGTCGCAGTCTCGAACCGTCGTCGAACGGGTCGCCCGTGCCGCTCGCCAGGACTTGGAGGCATGGTCGGAGGTGGCGTGTCTCATAGGACAAGCCGCGACGACTCAACTATGTAGAGCAAGCCCAGGACGTGCGAAGGCTCAGCCGAAGCTTCCCAAAAGGGGCACGGCATCTACGCTGCACTATGTATCA
The DNA here is from genome assembly GCA_000715855.1 of Actinoplanes liguriensis. Lineage (GTDB taxonomy): Bacteria > Actinomycetota > Actinomycetes > Mycobacteriales > Micromonosporaceae > Actinoplanes > Actinoplanes liguriensis. The sequence goes on along the minus strand of KL571290.1, from coordinate 19,923 downwards.
TGATCACCAGGTGACAGAGAAACGCTGCGGGCGTCAGGTGCAAGCTAGTGAGCGACGCGGGCCTCGTGCGAGATTGGGATATTCGTGATGATCGCTCTTCAAGAACTGATCAAAGAGACTCTCACCCGCGTCTGGCACGTGCCGATCCTGCGTGTTCTCAGCGTCAGCCCCGCTCGATATGCCGATATCCGCGATAGATTGACAAAGCTGAAAGGCTTCCCGCCCGGCGACGGCACCATTAGCACGGAGCTGCGCACACTCCGCTTGAAGAATTTGATCGAGCAACAGCCCCAACCGAACACCCGCAGGAAAGCGTGGGCCCTCACCGACCTGGGGCGGACGACCCTGCGGCTGGTCGACCAGTTTGAAGGCCTTACCAACCCCGACAAAGTTCAAGCCGAAGAACGGCGGTTCGGAATGTCGATGGACGAGCTGCAGGCACGTGCTGCTGCGATAGATCCAACCGTGCCGCACCCCGCACGGCGGTACGACTATCTGCTCGGCGGCAAGGACAACTTCGCTGCGGATCGGGAGTCAGCACACGAGATCGAAGCCGTGATGCCAACCGTCCGGCTCGCCGCGCTGGAAAACCGGGGCTTCCTCCAGCGCGCCGTGAAGTTCCTGGCCACTCAGGGCGTCACCCAGTTTCTGGACGTCGGCACCGGTATCCCTACGTCGCCAAACACCCACGAAGTCGCCCAGGCGATTAACCCCGCCTCGCGAGTCGTCTATGTGGACAACGACCCGATCGTCCTCTCCCACGCCCGTGCACTGCTCATGAGTGCACCCGGCGGGAAGACCGCCTACATCGATGCTGACCTACGGGATCCTGGCAGCATCCTCAACAGCCCTCAGTTGCGCAGCACGCTGGACTTGTCCCAGCCTGTGGGTCTACTCCTCGTCGCAGTCCTTCACTTCATTCGCGACGACGAAGACCCGACGAGTATTGCCACCGCACTCATCGACGCCTTGCCACCCGACAGCTGGGTCGTGGTTTCGCACGCCACCTTCGACCACCTGCCATCCGACATGCTTTCCAAGGTAGAGGCGCCCAACCGAGATGGCCGTTTCCGCGCCCGATCACGCGATGAACTGGCGGGCCTCCTTCAGGGCCTGGACCTCGTCGCACCCGGAATCCAGTCAGTCGCGCAGTGGTGGGCAGAGCAAGCACCTCAGCCGCGGCCGGCCAGCGAAGACGTCGCCATCTACGGAGCGGTTGGACGAGTGATGAACTCGTGACGAGGTCACTTCTCGACCCTGTGATTTTTGTAGTGGCCTGTCCGAGCGCCGACGGACTCGAACAATAGGTCGCCAGGGTGGAGATTGTTGCCGCCGTTGCGGGCGGGTTACTCGGTGCCGCCGGGGGTCCTCCCATGACAGGCCTCGTGTACTCGAATTACCCAGATAGATCCACAGGCCTCCTGCCAGCCTTCGTATCTCCGCCCCCTCTACACGGCCCTACAAAGCTAGAGGCACGATGGTGGATAGGGCAGCCGGCGCCAATTTGGGCAGTTGCGGGCACATCCGCGCTGACGGGAATCGCCGGAGGAGCCGTATGTGCTCTTCTGCCAGCGACATACGCGCTCCCCATATTTTGGGTCTTTGCAGTAGTTGCCGTACCCCTCGCATTCGTGGATGTCAGGTGCCAGCGCTTACCTTCCGCGATGACTGCTGGCCTCTGGGCGTCCTCGTCGATAGGGCTGACGGCCGAAAGCCTGATTGGTGGCCATACTCACTCGTTACTCGCGGCCAGCGTGCTAGGGATCGCGGTCAGCGTTCTCGCGCTCGCCCTGGCGCTCGTTCTGCCGGGACAAATGGGGCTCGGTGATGTGAGCCTCATGGGGGTGATTGCTTTTACCCTCGGATGGCTAAAGGTGGAGGCCGCCGGCGTGGGCCTTGCAGCCGGAGTTTTCATCCAAGCTTTCATTGCGATTGTCGCTATGGTCCGAACCGGTAATCGCCAGCTGAAATTGCCCTTCGGGCCAGCACTACTCGCAGGGTGGTTTGTTGCTATCTGGTTCCAAGGATAATCAACCCTTCGATCCAACCGCCGCAGCTCCACAGAGCACCAGCCAGTCGATGCGAAGAGCCGGGCTGACCGACGCAGGCTTCCTCGCCCGAGAAGCAGCGATCGAAGCATCCCTGATCAACCCCATGCCCGCCGGGCGCATCCAGGCGGGCACTTCCGCAAGCACCGGACATCTAACCTGCGCCTTGTAGGGGGACCAGCGTTCCGGTGGAGGCGGCTTCCGCTGTAGTGCGAGTTGACGACCAGAGCGAAGCCGCGCCGCGGCACTGGGCGAGTGCCCGGACAGTCCGTCGCTCGCCCTTATCGACATCGGCAGGACCAATTGCATCGGCCGTCCATCTCCTGGCGAGGGCCGGTACTAGGTTGACCTAGCCTTTCGGCCGTTCACCATGCTCGACTACGAAGACGCCGACGCCAGACAAGCCCTCGACGAGCCCCTTCGCCTTGAGCCACTGGACGGCATTGCGTACAACAGTGATCGATACGCCGTACTGCGCTCGAAGCTCGGCCGTGCTCGGCAGTTGATCGCCTGGTTTGAGTCGCCCTGATTCGATCTGACCACCGATGTCGTCGATGATCCACTGCGTCTTGGATTTCGCCACGTCTTCTCCCTGGTCCGCACCTTCAGTGGACCATGTGACGAACTCCTGCCGCAAGCACAAGGATGCCTGCTGGTACATCTAGCGGTTGCCATATGCATAAGGTTGGGTTAGGTTGTGTTCGCCACTCCCCGGTCCGCAATCCTTCGAGTGGCCGGCCACAGGCCGCCTGCGCCTGTGGCCGAACCAAACTACGTCGCCTGTTCGCTAAGGAGGCATCCCGGCTCCGTTGCGCCAATCAACGCCACGACGTAACGCAGCACCGTCCCTGAGAGCTGCGCTCACGATCCGCCTCGATAGCTACTTGCATGACACGGTCAAAGATCGCGCTTACGAAACGTAAGTAAAACGGCAATTTGCCTGTACATCCAACTCGCCGGCTGGGTGTACCTACCTGGCCACTCAAACTTTTGATCAACTCAAAGGAGAGGACCGCAATGCCCCTAAGAGCGGACTACTCGATCCGGAATGTCGCGCAGGGCGTGGCCGCCTGCATCGCCGACTATGGCGTCGCTTTTGTCGAGGATGACAAGCTAGACGCGCTAGCTGCGACATTGCGGACCTTCTTCCAGGCAGCCAGTATCTCCGTGCACGATCCAGATTGGACCGGCCCGGACTCGGTCGCCGCGCACTGATTCGCACTTGCGACGAGTGGTTCGGGTAGCTAACTAATCGGGATAGAAGCCGAAGCGGCTGCCTGGATCTCGGATGGCGGCCACGGGCAGGCTTGCTGCGGTCGTGACCTCGTACGGAGCACGCAGCACGGCGTGCTCCCGGTTGTGCTCCAGGGATTCCGACACCTTGGTCATTGCCTGAGCCACGACCCGTTCTTGTTCCTCGACGGCCGCGCGAACCCGGTTCAGGGCGGTCGCCATGCTGTCGAGGATTGGGGGCACCGTGGCACCCTCGATGTCCTGCTCCGCCGGCTGGTTGACCGTTGCCATCGAACTCATGATCGTCGCCGCGCTCTGCACCGACTCCACGAGGACGGCGGCAACTCCGTCGGTAGCGGCGTAGGCAACGGCGGTGAGCGCGCCGACGATAGTCAGCCGCGCCACCTCCTGTCTCTTATACACACAGTCGTCGAGCTGGTCAAGGGCCTTGTAGGTCAGGTTGCCGATTGTCCAGACGTCGGTCAGCATCGCCTCACGGATGGCGGCCATCGCTTCCAGACCGTTGGCCAGATCGATCGCGAGCTGCTGCTGAAGTCCGGAGGCGGTGTTGAGTCCGGCGATGTAGACCTCAAAGGCGTCGGCGGCATGCCCGTCCCAGTTTTTGAGGTGGGTGTGCATGATGGCGATGCTCTTCTCCACCGGCGCGACCGCGGGCGCTCCGCTAACAAGCATCGGCGTGGTGAGTTTCGCGCCGTCAGCCTTGATCTCCAACGAGGGCTGCAGGGTCACGACGGTCTGGTAAAACGTGTCGATGGCCGGCTGCATCGTGGCGGGATCCGGTACGGCGAACTGCGTGAACATCTGCGGGAGTTGCGAGTAGGCGTCATGGACGTACGCGCTCAGGTTGCCGTGGTCGTCGGCCCTGCCGCCGTCGGGCGGGTTGTAGTTCACTGATCGGGTCTGCTGCCCGGTCTCGTAGCGGGTCTGGTCGTTGTTGGCCTCCCGCTGCGCCTGCTCGTAGGACTCCTGCTGGGCCATTGTCACCTTGATGGCCTTGGCCCGGATCTTCTCGCCGAGCCTTTGCAGGTCGTCCATGCTGTGGTACTGATAGCCCGCCGTGGTCATAGCGCCTCCCCGTGGTCGCCGTCAGATCAGTCCCGGTACCGAGGCTCCGGATGCGGGCCCGGAACGATGTACTCCCCGTCCAGCAGCGGCGGTGTGGTGTTCGCCCAAGCGGACCGCAGCGAAGCGGCGGCCTCGTCGTCGGTGGCCGCGTAGCGGTCCACGATGCGGAGGACGGCGCCGCCAGCCAGGTCCATGTTTTCGGACATCTTGCCGAGGATCTCCTGGTACGCGTTCCGCAGTTCGGCCCAGGGGCCGTATGCCTGGCTCCACCCGCCGGCGGACCACGAGAACGCGGCCGCGTCGTTGCCCGCGGTGTCGTCGACCATGTTGTTCAGTGCGGAATACGTATAGGAGATGGCAGGCAGGTCGACCTGACCGATCATCCGGAGATCCGACAGTTCGGCGGCGAGACGCCATCCGGTCTCAGACATGTTGTCTCCCTCAGCCAATCACTGGCAGGTCAGTCGCGCCGGGTTGACCGGGCCGAGCGTCAGCGCGCCCATCGTGACCGAGATCTCCGTCTTGGACCAGTCGATACCGGTCGGCAGTCGTTCGTCGAAGGACGGCTTCTTCTCCAGTCCCTCCACGCCGTAGATCAGGGTGCCCGCGGTGTCGCGCAGCAGCAGGAAGTACCGCGGATTGCACGGCTTCGCGGTGCTCGGCTCGGTGATCAGGGTGCCGGTGACCTGGGTATGACCGGATGAATCGGGACCCTGGTGCTTGATGTCGGTGACGTGCACGGCCGGCCACGCCGAGAACGCAGACAATGGCGCGCTCTGGGTGTCCGCGACGCTGACCCGGATGCTCTTGACCGATGCGTCGATGTCGACGAGCAGCATGCCGCCCAGTCCGACACGCTGACCGGGCAGCACGGCCGGGAGCAGGATGCCGGCCTTCGCCTGGTCACCTTTCAGCTCGGTCCCGCCAGCGCCGATCGCGACGACGTCTAGCCGGCTGGCGACCGCGGCCTGGGGGCAGTCGCTGGTGACGACGATGCCGAAGTTGACCAGACCCCGCCGGTTGGTCAGACCAGTCTCGGCCACCTTGGGGGCACAGGCCGGACCCGCCGAGCTGCTTGCCACGGGAGGAGTGGTGACCCCGCCAGCCCTGTCGTCGGGGTCCTGGTCGCGGCGAGACACCACGACCGCGGCGACACCCACGACCAGCAGAGCGATGATACCGATGAGCAACCAATGCCCTGGTTGCATCTTTTTCGGCTCCGAGTCGGTCACACGCACTCCTCGTCGATCCCCACTGGTGTCCAGGTCGCGCATCGTCATCGGCCTGTCTCTTATACACA
>KL571290.1:3806-14115 GCA_000715855.1 Actinoplanes liguriensis | reverse complement strand
ATGTGTATAAGAGACAGTCGTAGATCTCTCCGGTCAGCAGGGCGGTCTGATTTTGCCAGTCGCGGAGGACCGCGGCGACCGCGCTGTCCGTCTCGGCCAGGAACTCCGATTCGGACAGTGAGGCGACCGTACCGGCGGTGACGGTCACCTCCCAGCGCACCATCGCGCGTGTACTGACCGTCAACCGGCCCCGAGCCGACCGCCCACGTGCCGTCAGCGCCGCCTGACGCTCACGGAACGTGACCTCTTGCGGCGACCCGTACCGCATGTCATCAGCTCCGGGCGGCAGGTCGCGGTAGGCGGCTAGGATCTCGTCGTACTCACGTCGGTAGCGAGCGAACAGCACCGCAGCGAGCTGCCCGAGCTGATGCCCGAGCTCGCTGTCGGAATACTGACGGTAGGCACGGTCACGGAACTGGACGGCTGCCCTTGGCGGGCTCTCGACCGAGCCGGTGATCCGACCGTCTGGCGAATCCGCGCTGACGGACAATACCGACAACCGGTCAGCAAACTCCCCCATCGACCCCTCCTGTCCTGACCATCGCAGCGATTATGACCACGTCCGTCGATATTTGTCGGCCCCTCGTTGCGAGGTCGGCGATATACATCTGCCTACCTCTACGCCGTGAGTCGCGCTCAGGTTCACGGGACCTGGATTGCTTGACGTGCTCAGTGATCTCTATCGGGGCCAGTTGAGATTGCTTAGGTTCGAACGGTCGTTGTGGCTGCCCCCGAGGCACCGGACGGCTACAAAGCCCGCCACGCATTCTGGCAGCCATCGTCTCCAGATGATCCGCTGCGGTGTTGCTCAGGTTCCTCGGCGAGATTTACTCGGCCGGTGATTGACACAGAAGAACTCGCCCTTGACGCTACGGGATGATCTCTGCTTGCCGAAGCCGGAAGGAGCGGAACATGGCGCGTACTCGCTTGAGGATCATGAAGACGGTCAAGAGCATGTGCACGCCGACGAAGATTACTAAGGCGGTCATGGCAACGCCGAGCGGCTTGTCAGTGTCGATGAACATGGTCACCCCGCCTAGGACGGCGGTGAACACGATGCCCACCAGGACGGCGTAGCTGACGTTGGCGCGTAGCTCGTCGGCCAGCCGGTCGACCAGCGCGCGGCTCTCAGCCTTCAGGTTGTCGGTGGCACGCGCGGTCAGATCGAAGATCAAGACGAAGACGTTGAAGATCAGTCCGGTGAAGATTGCAACAGCGGCCAGCACGTCGGGGATGTTGCGTGCGGTCGCACCCAAGACCGATGCGAGGGCAGCCAGCGCTGCGGGGAGCCCGAAGTGAATGGCGATGTCTACCGGGCTGTATCGGCCGGTCTGGAAGTTCTTGAGAGTGTCGTAGTGATCGCTGGCAAGTGCGAGTGCCGAGAATTTACTGTGTTGTGTCCGGTTCTGCGTCATCGTCGGACTCCTCCGCCGGCAGGTCCAGCCTGAACTGTTGCGCGTCGTCTGACCACTTCTCATTGTCCCAGCCGGGTGTGACATTTACGCCGACGGCGGGGGCCATCTCACGCACGCTGCTGACCACCTCGTCGTAGAAGCGCTGTTCGTCAGGGATCTCCTTGGTCCGGATGTCGTAGATGAACGTCGGCGCCGAGTCGGCGGTGACGGTCAGGGTGGTACGGCGCTCCCCCACTTCCATCCCTACGCTGAGTTCATCGAACTGGAGCCCGTGCATCTGCAGAAGGGCGGAGCGGGTGGGGTTATCGCCGCGGAGCCTGCCGATCAGTGCCTGCTGGAAATGTTTCAAGCGCCCTGGAGTGATCCTCAGCTCCAGCCTGCCGGCCGGCGCTTGCTCTGCGTTCATCTCCACAGCATCTGCGATGTCGCGTGGTAGGCCGGTGCGTCGCAGTGTGATCTCGTGTGCCTGCGCTTCGGCGATGAACTTCTGCAGAGCAGCCTCGTCAGCGACCGCGTCCACATCCAGCACGAGACCGGTGTGCCTACGAAAAAGCCGCGTGAGGATAGGAACGAGCAAAGCCTTCGCCCCCGACCGGCCATGAACCTCTAGGACCAGTAGGCCGACCTTAGCCCGGGACGGTGCGACGATGAGCCCTCGGCGGACGTTGGTTTCGATATGCTCATCCAGGCGGGTGAACACCGGTACAGAGTCAGTCGGGCCGAAAAATTCCGAAGATTGCCCGCTTTGACCTACGCTGACGCTGAACCTGATGGTCCGGCCGACTCCCTCGACCGTGCGAGCCTGGATGTGCTTGCTTTTCTCGGAAATCCGGCGCTCGGTCATCGCCTGCAGAACTCCGTACAGGACGGTCAGGGCGTCTTGTACTCCCCTGCCCCCAAGTTGCCCGAGAACTGCGGATTCGTCCGGCGAGCGGTAGGGATGCGCTCGAAAGACGTAGATCATGTAGCCGTACTTCGTGGCCATTGACGCGACTCCCGGGGTCGATTGAGGTCACAGCACGGTACAGGGATATCACGACCGGTGAAAGTTGCGACGTACGGATCTCATGAAAACGGATGCTCAGACAACGGCGCTCTGTACCGCGCAGTGCCCTCCCTGCCCAGCCGCGCGGGTAGCCCGGTACCTTCTCGCTGGGCCGGCATAACCTAACTGGCGGCTGACCGCGGGCTAGCTGTCTCCTGCACTGATCGCAAGATCGTGACAATTTCGTCGACATCATGGTCGGCGAAAATTCCTTCAGGGCCTTGGGGCGCTCGGTTGGTGAATGGAGGCTCGTAGAGGCTGGCGACATCGATGGTGCCGTTACGGGCAAGGTAGTCGATGACGAGGTTAAGGAAGTGCAACTGGTCGGCACTTAGCGTCCGCCCAGCCTGAAAGCCGTCGAATGCCTTGCTGGCCGCTTCGCGGTCGAGCCCTGTCAGGGAGCGCAGGAACGGGCCCAGCCCGTCATGTTCAGCGGCGACCTGGGCAATGTCATCTTCTTTACCGAATCCCGACTGGATAAAGATTTCCTGTAGTTCGGCGAGATCGGTCGCGGTGATTTGTCGGTTGCGGCGCAGCTTCTGAACAGCGAGATGGTCCTCATGGCTACGCAGATAGGTGCGGACCTTCGCCTCGAACCGGGTACGGTCGGTACCGTGTATGACGCCTTTGAGTTCGGTGAACTCTAGGTCTCCGAGCTCGTCGGCGAAATCGCTGTAGATGACGCCTCTGCGCACGTTCTCGATGAGTTTGACCAGCCCTCGGACCCGCCGCCGGGCTGTTTCCAGCATGGGCAGTGTCACGTCAGCCCACCATTCCTCGCCGGCGAGCTCGGCGAGGAGCTCCTGCTGGGCGGCAATGGCCGGAATGCTGGTCTGGTTGAGTAGCGCCTGCGCGATCTCCTGAACCTGGGAGCGTAGCTGCCCGAAGTTGGTCTCTTCGCCTAGGCAGGCTAGCTGCAACCGGAGGATGAGTAGGTCGAAACGCTTGGCTTCTTCGCTGGTCTCATCGTCGCGGTACGCCGTCGGCAGCGGGGCGAGGCTCTGGGCGATCTCGTCGTAGCGCTCCGGGTTGATTAGGTGCCAGTTGTCGATGTCGGAGTATCGATCCACGAGTTCACGGTGGGGGCGGACGATGACGTTCTGCGGGTTCATGGCGGCGACCTCAGCGTGTAGCCGGCTGGCGGTGTCGCGCCGCAGGCCAGCGTCGCTCTGGGTGCCGTCGGCCTCAGCCTCTGCCGGTTCGTGACCCTGCCGATCGAGCGCGAGCAGCAGCGACGTACGCCGTTCAAACAGTCGTTGGCTGAGCGATGGTGCGAGACTGCCCTCTGCCCGGGCCAGATCCTGATTGAAGTACTCGACGTTCTGACACAGGTCGAAGACTAGGAAGCCGGTCTTGTCGAGATTCGGCCCGAACAGGTCAGGCCGAAGTCGGGTACCACGGCCGATCATCTGCCAGAACTTCGTCTTCGACCGGACCAGTTTGAAAAACACTAGGTTCACGACCTCGGGCACGTCGATGCCGGTGTCGAGCATGTCGACGGAGACAGCGATGTGGGGGCTCTTGCCGGCGGTGGCGAAGTCCTCGATGAGCTTCTGCGCCATTGGATTAGCGTGGGTGATCACCCGGGCGAAGTCGCCCCGAAACTCGGGATAGTTGGCGTCGAACCGTTCGGCGATGAAATCGGCGTGTCGCTGGTTCTTCGCGAAGATGATGGTCTTGCCGAGACGGTCGCCACCAGCTACCCGCAGTCCGTTGATCATTAGCGCCTTAAGGGCCTTATCGACGGTGTCGGCATTGAACAGAAACCGGTTGAGTTCCTCCGCGCTTACCTCGGTGGGAGCAGCGCCGTCGTCCTCCTCCCAGTCGAGGGCATCCCATCGCTCGCGTTCTTCTTCACTTAGCTGGTCGTAGCGAATACCTTGCCGCTGGAACTTCAGCGGTACATCTACGGTACGCGGCGGCACTAGGTATCCCTCAGCGACGGCCTCGTCAAGGCTGTACGCGTCAGTGGGAACGCCGTCCTCCAACTCGAAGCGGCGGTACGTGTTGCGGTCGATCTCGTCCTTCGGAGTGGCGGTTAGACCGACAATCAACGCGTCGAAGTAGTCGAAGATCGCCCCGTACTTTTGATAGATAGACCGGTGCGCCTCATCGATGATGATCAGGTCGAAGTAGCCAGGACCGAAGCGGCGTAGATCGCCGTCTACTTCGTTGATCAATCCCATCATGGTCGGGTAAGTGCACACCATCACCCGGCCGTTAAGAGTCGGCTCGGAAAGCATGTTGACGGTCGGCATGCCCGGCAACAGGTCCTTGAAGACGTTGGCGGCCTGGGTAACCAGGGCCTTACGGTCAGCCAGGAAAAGCACCCGCTTCACCCAGTTAGCTCGGGCAAGTACGTCGACCAAGGCTACGGACACCCGAGTCNAGAGATGTGTATAAGAGACAGCACTAGCAGTGCGCTGCGGCGGTTATCTCGTTCGAACGTCTCGGCGATCCGTGCGATGGCCCGACTCTGGTAGTGCCGGCCAGCAATCTCTGGATTGATTGCCATCGCCGACAGCGCCAACTGACCGGCCCGCCGCTGAATTACCAGCCGCAGCTCGTCTTTGGTGTAGAAGCCCTGCACTGGGCGTGGGGGGTATCGCAGGTCGTCCCAAAGGTGAGTTTGGTAGCCGTTGGTGTAGAAAATGACCGGTCGCTGGCCGTACTTGGCCTCCAGACAGTCCGCGTACGCCTTGGCCTGCTCCTGGCCGCGCTTCGGATCGTGGGTAGTGCGCTTGGCCTCTACCACGGCTAGCGGAAGGCCGTCGTCGTCCCACAGCACATAGTCGACCTTGCCAGCGCCGGTCTTCGACGGAGGCGACGGCATCCCGGTTACCGGAAACTCCCGGTCCTCCTGCTTGTCCAGTGGCCAGCCGGCCTCTCGTAGCAGCAGGTCAATGATGTGGGTACGGGTGTCGGCCTCGTCGTAGTTATGAGTGTCGGGGCGGGCGGCGTTAGCGGCCTTCGCCGCCTTGATTTGGGCGCGCAGCTCAGCCAATTCTGCGTCGAGATCCTCGTTGCGGCGCCGCTGCGTCGCCAGCTCTGCCCGCTGCCGCTCGAACTCCTCCGCCTGGTCCCGCAGCTCCGCCTGCCGCCGCTGCCGCACCTCCGCCGGTAGTGGTCGCGGAATCAGCTCTCGGTCGAACGCGACTCCTGATGCCGGCGCCTTGGTCGGATCGGTCGAGTAGCGACTGGCTAGCCAGTACATGACGTGGAACAACTCGGTGACGCACCGGACCGCATCCGCGGCCGAAACCGGAGCCGCCCGGTGCACGGCGATGTTGCCCTGCCGCCGGATGAAGTCCAATTTCGTCCGAATCACCGGCCCGACCAGGCGGACGAAGGTGCCCTCGTTGAGCAGCGCCGCTAGATCGTCGCGGTACGGCAAAGTAAGCGTGTCGTCAGCGTCGTAAAGCCATGAGACAGTCAGCTCCGCGCAGCGACGGGCATAGAAACACGAGGTACGGGGGTCGCCGACTGCGAAGTGCTCAGCCCGACCTGCCTCGGCGAGGAGGTCGGGCCACTGCGCTTCTAGAAACCGAAAGTTGCTCACCCTGCGTGTCTCCTCCCCAGACAGACCGCTGCCAGGTTACAGCTCTCCCCGGAACGCCCGATACTGCAACGAAGAAAAAAGTTCAATCGCACAAGCCAAGCGCGTTGAGTATGTTCTTTCAACGGTGTCAAGCTGGCCGGCCGCCGCGGCGAACGAATTCTGGGCTTGAATGCTCACCTGCGGGATGCGCATACCGCGAATCTGATCAAAATTAAGACCTGGCTTTGTTTGTCCATACTGAAGTCGTGAAATTTGTCGCTGCCCGCCATCGCTAAGGCTCAAGTAATGCGAAAGAAATACCGCATTCAGTGCATCGTTCGGCCGGAGGATGGCCACATGTTGGCTCACGAATCCGCCGGAAAGGCTTTCCGGCACCGGTGCGACTCGTCCGATTTTTGAACCTGTGATCGTAAGCAGAACGTCGCCCGTGCGCACCTCCGTCCGGCGAGCCTCGGCATTATTCGGTGGATCGACTAATACCATCGATTCCTGATCGACTTTGTTCATCTTTACGTCATAGGATCGAACGAAGGGCTTCCCGGTCGCTGAGTAATAGCGCGCCCATCCGCGACCGCCACTAGTCACGAACGATAACCTTGAACCAAGCTCGACCATTTCAATGGAGTGAAATGGGCCGAGAGTTCGCCGCATCAGGGAATCCTTTAGCTCCGATACTGAAGGACCTTGGGTGCAATGCGCGACAAGGTTATCTGCTCGGTCCAGCACGTCCGCGATCCGCCGCTGCTCATCAAGCGGAGGGAGTAGGACTGGAAGGCGATACGCATCATCCCGATTAAGCCCAGGGACCGCAGCAGCGCGATTCATATCAGTTAACCCTAGCGACGCTAGGAGCCAGTAGAGCCACCTAAGGTCACATTCCGTCGACTTTGCCTCAACAAAGTACGTCGTATCGATCGGCCAGCATGCCGCCGCAGAGTAGTGGACCTCACCAACTGAACCCTTTCGCCCAATGATGATGGTCGGACCCGACGTCAGCGGATGATTATGACGTCCAACGGCTCCATTCGATCCGAAAACGTCGACCGGTCCGTCCGTTCGGCTACTGGCAGGGAGGCTCTTGCCGTAACTGAAAGTGCAAATTTTGCCCACCGTTGTGGTTTGCCATTGCGACGCACTCAACGGATTTTTTCCTTCAGTTGCTGCAGGCGGAGGTTAATTTCCGTTTCAAGTTTTTCTAAATCTGCGAGAATTTCCGCCGGTGGGCGGTGTTCAACCTCCTCGTTAACAACTTCCTTGTAGCGGGTAAAGCTGAGGTCGTAGTTCTGGGCAGCAATTTCTGCTTTAGTAACACAAAAACTTTGTTGGTCGCGGGTGCGCTGGCGTTCGCTACCGAGGCGCTTGTTCCAGCGGCCCATTACATCCGGGAGGTTGTTCTTAGCATGGTCGTCGCCTTCGAGTGCCAGGTCGGGCAGAGGGCCGAGTTTGGCCCTGTCTAACAGCGGTGTTCGCTTGTCGTCGAGGCTATAGCCGTCGGCGGTAACATCGTAAAACCAAACATCGTCGGTGCCGCCGCTGTCGGTGCGGGTGAAGAATAGGATCGCCGTCGACACGCCCGCGTACGGCTTGAAGACGTTGGCGGGAAGCTTCACCACGGCGTCGAGTTTATGGTCCTCGACGAGAAGGCGGCGCAGCTCCTTGTACGCCTTCATCGAGTTTAAAAGCACCCCGTCCGGCACGATCACGGCCGCTCGGCCACCCGGCTTGAGCAGTTTCAAGAACAAGGCGAGAAATAGTAGCTCGGTTTTCTTGGTCCGAACCGTTGTTAGCAGGTCTTTCGCTGTGCGCTCGTAGTCGAGGCTACCAGCGAAAGGCGGATTCGCCAGAATTAGTGAGTAACGTCCGGCGTCCGTGGCTGCGTCCTGGCTGAGCGAGTCCCGGTAGCGAATGTCGGGTGCCTCGACCTGGTGCATCATCATGTTCATGCTGGCGATGCGTAACATGGTCGAGTCGAAGTCGAACCCATGGAACATGCTGTTGTGGTAGTGATCCCGGCTCGTTTTATCGAGCATCGCTGCCGAATGGGTATTTGCTACATATTCCGCACTGGCCACCAGAAAACCGGCCGTGCCGCACGCCGGATCGCAGATTTCGTCGTTGGGTTTAGGAGCCATCATTCGCACCATCAATTCGATGATGTGCCGTGGCGTACGGAACTGGCCGTTCTGGCCAGCGGTGGCAATCTTGCTGAGCATGTACTCGTATAAGTCGCCCTTGGTGTCGCCGATCCCAAGGTCCATCGTCTTGAGTTGGTCGACGACCTTTGTGAGCAGGGCGCTGCTCGGGATGTCAAACCTGGCGTCGCGCATATGGTGGGCGTATGTAGAGTCGTCGCCACCGAGGTTACGCAGCCACGGGAACACCTTGTCCCGCACTAGCTCATACATGGTCTCTGAATCTAGCTCCGTGAAGCGACGCCATCGAAGGTGGTTAGTATCGGCACTGTAGATCGGGTCGCTGATCGGCCTGCCTGACCGGTTAGCAGCCTTTTCCTTCAGCGCCTGTCGCTCGTCGAGTCGGATCAGGAACATCAGGTAGGTGATCTGCTCGATGATCTGCAGCGGGTTGGACATACCTCCAGACCAGAACGAGTCCCACAGTCTGTCAATTTTGCTCTTCAGATCACCGGTAACCACGGCAAACAGCGTACTGGCAGGGGTCTGGAGCGTTGCTCTGGGCCTGTTGCAGTGGGGATCGTCGCCAAACACCACGAGGCTCGCATATGATGCGCAGCGTGGGTCCCGCAGTCCAGCGGCGAGAATCGAGTCGTGGCACGGCTATCTTCAGTCGGGCTGCCGCTGTCCGCGGTTGCATCCTGGCCATTTGATCTATGCGTAGGTCACAGGCCTACCGGTCGTCCCGCCGTCCCGCCTTGCGGCCGGCAACCTCGAGGTGGGCCAGGCATTGGTTCCGAGTCATTGACGGAACTGTGATTTGAAACACCATCGCTGGTCGCGAGTTGGACGGGCGGCGCAGACGACTGCCCATGGATCGTTTCGTCCGGAGATTGAGCCAGCATCAAACCCGGTTCCATGCTGCTCTCCCTATGCGTCGACCGCTGAGCATGACGAACGCCGGGCCTCTAAAGTACGGAGACCCGGCAAGCTATCCCTAAGTGGGCAAGCGGAACACTGCCATGACAGTAAGTGACGTTACGCCTACTGGTTGTGCTTACAGTTCTGTGTTGTGCCCCCGGCTAGAGACAAACCTGCACCGGCTGGAGCGCGCCGCGACTTCTCTGAGCTGCACCTCTATCTCGGATGACCTGTGGTTTTAGCAACCCCAGCCGTTGCAGGTTGGTTCCTCTGTCGCTCGGTTGTCGGGACTCTGGCACGCAGTCGCGCCAAGTCCGTGTCCGCCGAACGGCCACGGAAGCAAGCTGACAGCCGACGAGGGCCTGGAACACACTCGGGGTGCCCACCACATCGCCGTCGCCGCCCTGCGCAGCAAGGGCTTACGGCAAGTTGTCGAGGATGATGCAACGGTGGCGNAGCTCTCTCATCGGCTGTCCGCCGCTTGTCGGTGTGGCTCAGATCTGGCATGCGTCCTGCCGGTCACCGTGGCGCGGAGAGGCTCAAGAGGGGACTGCCCAGCTCAAAGTAGCGCTGCCCTCCTCGCCGGATTCAACCCCGGGTTCGATCGAGGAGAGCAGGCATGGGACAGGTCATCATCGGCATGGATCCCCATAAACGGTCCGCGACCATCGAGATCATCAACGACCGCGAGAAGATTCTCGCGCAGGCCCGGTTCGGCACCGACCGCGACGGCTACCAGACGATGCTCAACCTCGGCCGGCAGCACAAAGACCGGGTCTGGGCGGTCGAGGGCTGCAACGGCATCGGCAAACACCTCGCCCAGCGTTTGATCGCCGACGGCGAAACCGTCCTGGACGTGCCGGCGAAACTATCCGCCCGCGCCCGAGTGTTCGACACCGGCCAAGGCCGCAAGACCGACCCGGCCGACGCCCACCACATCGCCGTCGCCGCCTTGCGCAGCAAGGGCTTGCGGCAGGTCGTCGCCGACGACGCGACGGTGGCGCTGCGGCTGCTGGTCGACCGCCGCGACGAACTGGGCCGCGCCCACACCGACCTGCTCAACCGGATCCACAAGCTGCTGCTCGAACTGCTGCCCGGCGGCGCCAAGAAGTACCTGTCCGCCGCCCAGGCTCGTGAACTGCTCGCCACGACCGCCCGCGTGACCTGGTCGGCCGGACCCGGCGCCGGCTCGCCTCCGAGCTGATCGGCGAACTCATGCAGGTCGACAAGAAGGCCA
>KL571290.1:1833-3705 GCA_000715855.1 Actinoplanes liguriensis | reverse complement strand
CCCGTGAACTGCTCGCCACGACCCGCCCGCGTGACCTGGTCGGCCGGACCCGGCGCCGGCTCGCCTGCGAGCTGATCAGCGAACTCGTCCAGGTCGCCAAGAAGACCAAAGCCGCCGACAAGGAGCTGCGCGAGCTCGTCGAAGCGACCGGCAGCAGCCTGCAAGACCTGCACGGCATCGGGCCGTCCGGCGCAGCCCGGCTGATCGGCAACGTCGCCGACATCAACCGCTTCGCCAGCCGCGGGCACTTCGCGTCCTGGAACGGCACCGCACCGATCGACGCGTCTTCCGGCGACCAGACTCGGCACCGGCTGTCACGGGCCGGGAACCGGCGCATCAACCGCACCCTGCACATCATGGCCGTCGTCCAACTACGCAACGACACCGAAGGCCGCGCCTACTACCAGGGCTCTTGCGTTCTCGCGTCACAGCCACTGGACCAGGGATTTCGTGGGGCGAGTGGCCTCTGTGGAGGCGGATGAAGCGGGTGAAGCCCTCAAGGTGATCATGGAGTTCTTGACGCTGCACGACCACCGAGGAACTCCACCCGCCGATGGCATCATCTCTGATCTCCGCACTGACCGTGACAACCCCCGGGTCCGACACGCTCTCACCACCGGTCACCGATCGTGAACACGCCGGGCTCCTCGAAGCCCTGGGCCAGATTCCGGACCCACGAAACCCCCACGGAACCCGATATCCCCTGGTGGCGTTACTGACCGTCGCGGTCTGCGCGGTCCTGGCCGGCGCCACCTCGTTCGCTGCGATCATCGACTGGCTGTACGACCTCGACGAGCCCGACCAGGTCCGGCTCGGGTTCACCCGCGGTGTGCCAGCCGGCACGACGATGTGGCGTCTGCTGACCCGCCTCGACGCTGCCCTGATCAACGCTGTGCTGGCCGGCTGGCTGCGGTCGCGGACACCCCCAGCACCCACCCGGCCACGCCGCTACCGGATGGTTATCGCCGTCGATGGAAAAACCTTGCGAGGCGCCCGCCTGCCCGAGGGCCGCCAGGTGCATCTGCTGTCCGCGCTGGACACCACCGGCATCGTCCTGGCCCAAGTCACCGTCGACACCAAAAGCAACGAGATTCCAGCCTTCACGCCCCTGCTCACCGCCGTCGAGAAAGTCCTCGGCAACCTGACCGGAGTCCTGTTCGTCGCCGACGCGATGCATACCCAGACCGGCCACGCCGAGCAGATCACCAGCCGCGGAGCACACCTCCTGCTCCAGGCAAAGGGGACCCAGCCCACTCTCCACGCCCAGCTCAAGACCCTGCCATGGGCGCAGATCCCGGTCGGTGACCGCACCCGCGACCACGGGCACGGCCGCAAGGAGACCCGCACGGTCAAGGCCGTCACCCTGCACACCCCGGGCGGGACGCCTTCCCGCACGCCCAGCAGGCCGCCCGAGTCACCAGGACCCGCACGGTGGACGGCAAGACCAGCCGCGAGACCGCCTACCTGGTCACGTCCCTGAGCGCAGCCGACGCTCAACCCGCTGACCTGCAGAAATGGGCGAAGGCAGAGTGGCTGATCGAGAACCAGGTCCACAACGTCAGAGATGTCACCTTCCGTGAAGATCTACATCAAGCCCGGACCGGCACCGGACCCGCCGTCATGGCCACCCTGCGTAACACCGCGATCGGCTGGCACCGCATCAACGGCGCCACCAACATCGCCCGAGCCAACCGCCGCGCCGACCGCCGATCACGCGACCTCATCGACGCCGTGACCAGCAGTTACATCAACACGCAATGACCCTGCGCCTACTACCGACGCAAACTCGCCGCCGGCAAAACCCCGATGGAAGCCATGCGCGCGCTCAAACGACGACTGTCCGACGTCGTCTACCGGCAGATGGTCAACGAC
>KL571290.1:1398-1584 GCA_000715855.1 Actinoplanes liguriensis | reverse complement strand
CAGATGGTCAACGACGCCAAAGTCGTCGAGACGGGCCTGGGAGGACACGCGAAGGCGACTCTGCAATCCAGCGCGGCCGATCTGATCCCCATGATCGACACTTCGGACAAGTCACTTCCCGCACCCGCCGAACCCCAGCCTAGAACACCACTTCTGGCCGCCTCTTGACACAGAGGGGTGCCATGA
>KL571290.1:0-1136 GCA_000715855.1 Actinoplanes liguriensis | reverse complement strand
GAGTGATCCCCGAGTCTGATGGTTAGAAACGAAGTAGGAGCGAATCCTGAGGTTTCGTATTTGGAGGTGATGCCGATCCCACTTGGGCGACCATGGGGAAAGCCGTTACCACGGAAGGAGCACCATGAGCAATGAAGTCGAAAGAGATGTATTGCCGTCCGACCTTAAGCTATGGCGCTACATGAGCCTTCCACAACTTCTCGCTCTACTAACATCTAATAGTCTCTGGTTTTCACGCCTTGATAAGTTCGACGACCCCACCGAAGGCTCGTGGGCAAGAGGGACGTTAGAAGCCTGGACGAGGCATAACCCTACTATCGGAGAGCACCATTTCTTGCAGGTGGCTGAGGAATCTTTGCGGCTCCGGGAACAGATGTACGCCTCGTGCTGGCACGCGAACGATGACGAATCTCTAGACATGTGGCGTTTGTACTGCTTGAAGAACCAGGGGGTGGCTGTGGAGACGACGTATGGCCAGCTCAAGGACGCCATATCAAGCGCCAGTAGCGAGGATGGCGACGAGGGAGATGAGATCATCCCAGGCCGTGTCGTGTACGTCGACTTTAGGACTGCGGCGATGTCGGCAAATATGCTTGCCCCGGCCTTCTATAAACAGGACGGCTTCGCATCTGAGCGGGAGATTCGCCTACTCATCTGGCGGCGGGGTTCAAGTGCTGCGCCTCCGGGTGCAGCTCCAGATGGAATCTCGATTCCAGCACTCATGAATAATCTAGTGAACACGATTTGGATAGGACCGTTCCAGCCGACATGGCTCCGGGGCATGCTGCAAACGGTCGTACCAACCTTGCTGCCCTCCGTCAGAATTTCAACTTCTAGATTTGACCTTTCATGATGTGGTCAGTGAAATTCGGCAGGCTTTACTATCGTTCAAAAGATATCTTGCTTCAGATGACGCTACACGAGTTCGATTCCAGGCAGCGTAGATTGCGGACCTTCGAGCTTTCGAGTGCACTCACATCGGCATGAGAATGCGTCGAGGCTATGCCCTGTTGGCGATCTGCCCTGCGCTAGTCCGGGCACCGGGCACCGGGCACCGGGCACCGGGCACCGGGCACCGGGCACCGGGCACCGGGCAAACGATAGGGATCTTGCTAGGGAACCGACCGGAACGGTCC
>KL571289.1:36503-45329 GCA_000715855.1 Actinoplanes liguriensis | reverse complement strand
GCAGCTCGCGGATGAGGATCAGGGTCCAGCGGTCACCGTCGGCGATCACGGTGGCGTCGGCGAGCGGTCCGGTCATGGTGTTTCCCCTTCCAGGAGGTGTCTTTCGAGGGCGTCCAGATGACGGGTCCAGAGGCTGCGGAACGGGGTCAGCCACGCGTCGAGCTCGCGGAACGGACCGGGCTCGAGCCGGTAGATCCGCTGCTGGGCGTGGGCGCGCGCGGAGACGAGGCCGGCCTCGCGCAGCACCCGCAGGTGTTTGGAGACCGCCGGCTGACTCATGCCGAGTGCGCTGACCAGGTCGCCGACGCTCGCCTCGCGGGTCAGGAGCGCGTCGACGATGCGGCGGCGGGCCGGTTCAGCGAGCACCTCCAGGACGTCCATGTGACGAACATGCCACCCTGGTTATATACCCGTCAAGGCATGTTACGGACCGAAAAACGCCCCACCGGGAGAACCGGTGGGGCGCGACATTCAGTACCGGCGTCGAACTCCGCCTCCGAGTTCGTGCCGGGCCTTTCAGATGATTCCCGGAATTCTCAGCGCTCGGACTTCGGAACGAAGTCGCGCACCGCCGAGCCGGTGTAGATCTGCCGCGGGCGACCGATCTTGTTGGCCGGGTCGTGCATCATCTCCCGGTACTGAGCGATCCAGCCGGGAAGGCGCCCGATCGCGAACAGCACCGTGAACATCTTCGTCGGGAAGCCCATGGCCTTGTAGATCAGGCCGGTGTAGAAGTCGACGTTCGGGTACAGCTTGCGGGAGACGAAGTAGTCGTCGTGGAGCGCGATCTCCTCGAGCTGGAACGCGATCTCGAGCAGCGGGTCCGGGTTGTCGAGGGTCGCCAGCATCTCCTGGGCGGCCTTCTTGACGATGGCGGCGCGCGGGTCGTAGTTCTTGTAGACCCGGTGGCCGAAGCCCATCAGCTTGACGCCCTTCTCCTTGTTCTTCACTCGCGTGACGAAGGAGTTGACGTCGCCGCCGTCCTTGCGGATCTGCTCGAGCATCTCGAGCACCGCCGCGTTGGCGCCGCCGTGCAGCGGGCCGGAGAGGGCGTTGATGCCGGCCGAGACCGACGCGAACAGGTTGGCCTGCGCCGAGCCGACCAGCCGGACGCTGGACGTGGAGCAGTTCTGCTCGTGATCGGCGTGCAGGATGAAGAGCATGTCGAGGATCTTCGCGACCTTGGGGTCGACGTCGTAGTTGACGGTCGGCAGGCCGAACGTCAGACGCAGGAAGTTCTCGACGTAGTCGAGCGAGTTGTCCGGGTACGGCAGCGGGTGACCGATCGACTTCTTGTACGCGTACGCCGCGATCGTCGGAAGTTTCGCCATCAGCCGGATCGCGGAGATGTCCACCTGCTCGTCGTCGAGCGGGTCGAGCGCGTCCTGGTAGAAGGTGGACAGCGCGGTGACCGCCGAGGAGAGCACCGCCATCGGGTGTGCGTCCCGCGGGAAGCTCGAGAAGAACGTCCGCATCTCCTCCTGCAGGAGGGTGTGCACGCGGAGCTTGTCGCCGAAGTCGCGCAGCTGGGTCTCGGTCGGGAGCTCGCCGTTCATCAGGAGGTACGAGACCTCCAGGAACGTCGACTTCTCGGCCAGCTGCTCGATCGGATATCCGCGGTAGCGGAGAATGCCGGCGTCACCGTCGATGTAGGTGATCGCCGACGTCGTCGACGCGGTGTTGACGAAACCGACGTCGAGAGTGACGAAACCGGTCTCCTTCAGCAGAGCACTGACGTCGATGCCGCCCGGCCCGTCGACGGCCTCGCGTACACCCATCGACAATTGGCCACCAGGGTGGTCGAGCTTGACATCCGTCATGTATTTCCCTCACTTCACCGGCAGATGTCCCAAAGATTTTGCCGTTCACCGTAAACCCTCAACCTGAATGGGTCATCAGGTGGCCACCCGTTGAGGCATTGGTCACCAGTGCCTATGGACCGTTGCGCCATAGATATTGATCGGTATATTGCGAGAACGTTACGGGGAGCGGAGGTCGGACCGATGCAGATCCCGAATCGGCCGCCCGTGGTGGTCGGGGTCAACGGGACCCCGGCCGGCCTGGCCGCCGTGCGCCTGGCCGCGCGGGAGGCGGTCTCCCGCGGCACTCGCCTGTCGGTCGTACACGCTTTCACCTGGGACGCGGCGGAAGCCCGGCAGGCCGCCTCGCGCTTCGTCGACGAGGCGGTGCGCACCGCCCAGCGTTCCACACCGGGCGTCGGCGTGCAGGGCCAAATCGTGGATGGACCGGCCGCGGCCGTGCTGCGCCGGTTCAGCCGGACAGCCACGATCGTCGTCGTCGGTGATCGCGACCTGGCCGGATCCGCCCTGCTGGAGGTGGTGACCCAGGCCTGGTGCCCGGTGGTGGTGGCCCGCGGCCCGCGCCCGCAGGCCGGCCGGGTGCTGGCCGCCGTGGACGGTTCCGGGCCGTCCGTGCTGGCCCTGCGGTTCGCCGCCGGCGAGGCCCGCCGCCGGGGCCTCCCGCTCGACGTGGCCCATGTGACGCCCGAGGGCGCGGAGGCCGCCGGGCGCCGGGTGCTGGACCAGGTGATCGCCGCGATTCCGGACCTGCCGCCGCTGCGCCGCCGGCTGCTGACCGGAACCCCCGCGGCCACCCTGGCGCGCGCGTCCCGGCGGGCCTCCGTGATCGCGCTCGGGCCGCGCGGAATCGGGGGCGCGGCACGGTTCGGTTCGGTGGCGCACGAATTGCTCCGGCACGGCGCCTGCCCGACCGTTTTTGTTCACGGACGGCGGGAACCGGCCGCAAAGTCGAAACCCGGCCACTCAACCAGCCGCGCATTGCTACGGTGAGCAAAAGCTAAGTCTTAGGGCAAAACGGGAGGAATGCCCGGTGCGCTCCGTGCTCCCGCCCGCCATCGCCCGCCGCCAATGGCAGATCATGGCCGCTATCGGGGTCGTCGCAACCGCGATCTACACGGCCTATTCGTCGTCGACCCTGGCGGCGGTCAGCCTGGTGGTGCTCGGTGTGCTCACCGTGCTGGCGTGCTTCCTCGGCCCCCGTCGCTGGGGCGCCGAGCCACCGGCCGCCTGGCTGATGATGGCTCTGGCCGCGCTGCTCTTCCTGATCGGCCTGCTGATCCGGCCGACGGTCACCAACCTGGCGATGCCGCTGCCGCTGCTCGCCGACGTCGTGACGTTCACCGGTTACATCCTGCTCGGCGCCTTCCTGTTCATGCTCCTGCGGGCGCGGCAGAGCCTGGAACGGCACGCGGTGCTGGACGGGCTGATCGTCTGCGTCGCCGCCGGGGTGGCCAGCACGCTGCTGCTGGCCGCGCCGGCCGCCGCGATAGCCGGGCGGCCCGCGCTGCTCTCCATCATCCAGGGCACGTACCCGCTCTTCGACGTGGTGCTCGCCCTGCTCGTGATCAACCTGGCGTTCACCACCAAGACCTGGCCGGTCAGCATGATCGGGCTGCTGGTGATGATGGTGAGCCTGTTCATCGGCGACACCGCGTACGCGATCGTCGGCGTGAGCGGCCAGATCTACGCGTCCCCGCTGCTCAACATCCCGTACGTGCCGGCCTACACGGCGCTGGGCGTCGCCGCGCTGCATCCGTCCGTGGTGGAGATGAGCCGGGCCGACCGGCTGCCGGTGCAGGCCTGGTCCTGGCAGCGCCTGGCGGTGCTGGTGCCGGCCCTGTTCCTGCCGTTCGTCCTGCTGCTCTCCGCCGGGAGCGACGCCGTCTCGTACCGGCTGCTGATCGCGGTCTCCGGCGCCCTGATGGTGGCGCTGCTGCTGTTCCGCGCGATCTCCGCGGTGCAGGCCCAGGTCGCCGCCCAGCTGCACTCCGAGCACCAGGCCACCCACGACCCGCTCACCTCGCTGCCGAATCGGCAGTCCATCTCGTACGAGATCGAGCGGCTGGTCACCACGGTCGACTCGCACGGGCCGGAACGCGTCTGGGTGTACATGCTCGACCTCGACGGCTTCAAGTGGGTCAACGACTCGTGGGGGCACGACACCGGGGACCAGCTGGTGATCGAGGTCGGCCGGCGGCTGCGCGCCACCATGTCCGAGAAGGTGCCGGTGGCCCGGGTCGGTGGCGACGAGTTCCTGCTCGCCTTCGTCGGCGACAAGGCCGGCGCGCTGCACCTGGTCGACGACATCCGGGGCTGCTTCGCCCGGCCGCTGCCGGTCCGCGACACCGAGGTGGTGATCAGCGCGTCGATCGGCATCGCGCACGCCGGCGGCGACGCGGTCCGTTCCGCGGTGACCGCCGAGGCGCTGATGCGCGACGCGGACACCGCGATGTACCGCGCCAAGAGCGAGGGCCCGGGCCGGTCGACCATCTTCGACACGTCGATGCACGAGCAGGTACGGGAGCGGATCGAGCTGGAGGTGGCGCTGCGCCAGGCGCTCGCCGGCAACCAGTTGCACGTGGCCTACCAGCCGATCGTGCGCCTGGAGACGGGGATGCCGGTGGGCGCCGAGGCGCTCGTCCGCTGGGAGCACCCGGAGCGCGGCTCGATCCCGCCGATGCTGTTCATCCCGATCGCCGAGGACTCCGGGATGATCTCCGAGATCGGCACGTTCGTCCGCACCGAGGCGCTGCGCCAGCTCGGCGTCTGGCGCTCGCAGGGGGTCGTGTCGGAGAGCTTCTACCTGTCCATCAACGTGTCGCCGCGCCAGCTCAGCGAGCCGGAGCTGCCGCTGGTGTTCTCCGGCGAGCTGTTCCGCTTCGGCGTCCCGGCGCAGTGCGTGGCCCTGGAGATGACCGAGTCGGTGATGGTGGACGGCTCCAGCGTCACCGCCCGGGTGCTGCACGAGCTACGTCAGCTGGGCGCGAAGCTGCTGGTGGACGACTTCGGCACGGGCTTCTCGGCGCTCGGCTACCTGCGCCAGTTCCCGGTCACCGGCGTCAAGATCGACCGCTCGTTCGTGACCGGCCTGGGCAAGAACGACCAGGACGACGAGATCGTCCGGGCGGTCGTCGCGATGAGCCACGCGCTCGGCCTGAGCGTGATCGCCGAGGGCGTCGAGACCCCGCTGCAGCGCGAGGCGCTCTACCACGTCGGGGTGGTCAACGGGCAGGGCTGGCTGTGGGGCAAGGCGGTCCCGGCGCACGAGTTCGCCGAGCGCTGGCACCTCACCGCGGCGCTCCCCACGCTCCCGCTGCCGGTGGCGATGGTCACCGACAGCGGCCGGCACCGCCGGCGCGACGGCGAGGAGTAGTCCCGGCCTTCCCCTGGCGCGGCGCGGGCAGTATCCGGCATTATTCGCTCACGGATCCGTCAAGGGTGATCCCGATCACCCCGAGGAGGTGGGCATGTCGGAACTTCTCGGCGCCGAGGGCCACGCGCTCTGGCTCGCCGCCGCGCTCCTCGCGCTGGTCGCCGGGCTCGGCGCGGCGCTGGTCGCCGCCTCCCGCGGCGGGCTGCCACCACGCCGATAATGGGCTGATGCGCTTCGCCACCTGGAACGTCAACTCGGTCAAGGCCCGGCTCCCCCGCCTGCTCGACTGGCTGGAGAAGACCGCCCCCGACGTGGTCTGCCTGCAGGAGACCAAGGTCGCCGCGGACGGCTTCCCCGCCGCCGAGGTCGCCGAGCTGGGCTACGAGACCGCGGCACACGGGCAGGGCCGCTGGAACGGTGTCGCGATCCTGTCGCGCGTCGGCCTCGACGGCATCCGCCGCGGATTCCCCGGCGAGCCCGGCTTCCCCGATCCCGAGGCGCGCGCGATCAGCGCCGTCTGCGACAAGATCACATTCATTTCGGTGTACGTCCCCAACGGCCGGACCCCGGACGACCCGCACTACCTCTACAAGCTGGAGTGGCTGCGCGTCCTCGGTCTGACGCTCGCCGAGGACCTGGCCGCCGGCCCCCTGGTCGTCGCGGGCGACTTCAACGTGGCGCCCACCGACGCCGACGTCTGGGACCCCGCGGTCTTCGCCGGATCGACGCACGTCACACCGCCGGAGCGGGCCGCGATCGCCGCGCTGCGCGACCTCGGGCTCACCGACGTGCCGGCGCGCGCCATGAAGGGCGACCATCCGTTCACCTATTGGGATTACCGCGCGGGCATGTTCCACCAGAACAAAGGGATGCGGATCGATCACGTCTACGCCAGCGCCGATCTGGCCGCCGCGGTCACGGATGCCGTGGTGGATCGCGAGGCACGCAAGGGCAAAGGCCCCTCCGACCACGCCCCGGTGATCGTCGATCTGAAACGCTGAACGCCCCTCACCGGACGCCCGTACCGACCGGTTCACCGATGGACCCCGTAGGCTGGGCACGTTCTGCACGACTCGGCGGGGAGACGGAGGGACCATGGCAACGCGTGTGCCGGGCGCCGTGATCACGCCGCTCCTGCTGGAGGCGACCTTCGCGGCGGCCACCGAGCCCATGCTGCTCTGCTCCGCCGCGGACCACACGATCCTGCTGGCGAACCCGGCCGCTCTCGACCTCGTCCCCGGCCTGCGGCCAGGGGATCAACTGACCGCGGCCCCGCTGCTCGAACTGGCCGCGGCCGCGACCGGCGGCGGCGACTCCTTCCGCTCCGAGCATCAAGACCGATGTGTGTACGGTCTGCGCCGCGACCTGGACGACGACCACTACGCGTGGTTCCTCCGCGACCACACCGGCGAGCGCGAGCGGACAGCCGCCCTGGAGGCCGAGCGTGCCCGCGCCGCCTTCCTCGCCGACGCCGGCCGCCGGCTCTCCGCGTCGCTGCACCTGCGCCGCGTCCGGCGCACGACCGTGCAACTCGCCGCGGAGCACCTGGCCGACGCCGCGGTGATCATCCTCCCGCCGGACAAGCGGCAGAGCGCCTGGACCAGAGCGCTGCCCGCCCACGCGATCGAGGAGGGTGTGCTCCCCGAGTCGCAGCTCGCCGAGGTGCCCGGCCTGCGCGAGGTGATCGACGGCTTCCCGCCCATCCCGAGCCGCTGGCTGGACGCTTCCCAGGCGCCCGACTGGCTCTTCCCGGCCGGGTTCGGCCCGGTCACGGCGCTGCTGGTGATCCCGCTGCCGGGCAACGCCGAGCCGGCCGGCGCCCTGATCCTGGCCCGCACCGGCGCCCCCGCCGCCATCAGCCCCGCGGCCGGCGCGCCCGCAGTCATCAGCCCCGCGGCCGGCGCCCCCGCCGTCTTCAGCCCCGCGGGCGGCGCATCCGCTGTCCACAGCCCTCCGGCCGGCGCGCCCGCGGTCTTCAGCCCGGAGGACGAGGCGCTCGCCCGGGTCTTCGCCGCCCGGGCCGGGGCCGCCCTCGCCGCCGCCACCCTCTACCAGGAGCAGGTCGACACCGCCGCGGTCCTGCAGGCCGACCTGCTGCCGCCCGAGCTGCCGGAGACCGAGGGCTTCGAGCTCGCCGGGTCCTACCAGGCGGCCCGCGACACGATGCTGATCGGCGGCGACTTCTACGAGGTGTTCGGCCCGTCCGAGACCAGCCCGGACACCGTGGTCGCGCTCGGCGACGTGTGCGGCACCGGCCCCGAAGCGGCCGTGATGACCGGCAAGGTCCGCCAGACGCTGCGCGCGTTACGCCTGGTCAAGGCCGGTCCGGAAACCATGCTGCGGGTGCTCAACCAGGCGCTCACCGAAACCGGCCGGCGCCAGCGGTTCGTCACTCTGGTGATCGGCTCGGTCACCCGGGCCGACCACGGGCGGATCCGCCTGGAGCTGGCCAGCGGCGGCCACCCGCCGCCCCTCGTGCTGCGCACCGACGGCACGGTCGAGGAGGTGCCGGCCACCGGGACGCTGATCGGGGTGATGACACGAACCTCCGTCCGGCCCGCGACCGTCGAGCTCGCCCCCGGCGAGCTCTGCCTTCTCTTCAGCGACGGCCTCACCGAGGCCCGCGGCGGCCCGGCCGGCACCGAGCAGTTCGGCGAGGCCCGGCTGCGGCGCGCCCTGGCGGACTGCGCGGGCCTGCCCGGCGCGGTCACCCTGGAACGCCTGCGCCAACTCGTCTCCGACTGGGTCCACGGCGGCACCACCGACGACATCGCCATGCTGGCGGTCCGGGCCCACACCCGCCCCCCACTGACCCTGCGAGGCGGCGGCGCCCCGAATCAGTCCCCCTACCTGACGGCCGCCCGCCGCACCGACCGCCGGGTCCGCCCCCACACGTGAAACTTTCGCGGCCGTGACCACGGCACCTCCCAGCCGGCCCGGCCCCGCCCGCGCGATCACGCCGGCCGCTGACCGGCCCGGCCACCCCGGCGCCATCTTCCGGATGACCGCATGGCGTCGCGTCCGATCCGGTTGCCCGCGGCGGCGGAAGGATCCCTCCGCACGCACGATGGGTATATCTTCATCATGATCATGTCGGCTCCTACCCGATCCCTGCACGACCCCGATCTCATCGAGGAATACCTCCACCTGATCGGGGACGGCGACGAGCACGGCGCCACCGAGCTGGCGATGAGCCTGCTCGACGAGGGCGTCCCCGCGCAGCGGATCATGGTCGACCTGATCGGCGGCACCCAGGGCCGGGTCGGCGAGCTGTGGGCCGCCAACGAATGGTCGGTCGCCCGCGAGCACGCCGCCACCGCGGTCAACGAACGCGTCCTCGCCGTGGTCGCCACCCAGCGCCGTACCCTCCCGCGCCGCGGCCGGGTAGCCCTGGCCTGCGTCGACGGCGAATGGCACGGCCTGCCCGCCCGCATCCTCGCCGAACTCCTCCGGATGGACGGCTGGCGGGTCGATTTCCTCGGCGCCAGCGTCCCCGGCCCGCACCTGATCACCCACCTGCACCAGACCGGCCCGGACGCGGTCGCCCTGAGCTGCATGATCCCGACCCGGCTCCCCCGGGCCCACGCCGCCATCACCGCCTGCCGGGCCGCCGGTGTCCCGGTGATCGCCGGC
>KL571289.1:31893-36299 GCA_000715855.1 Actinoplanes liguriensis | reverse complement strand
GCCGCTACGCGGAGCTCCTCGGCGCGGACGCCTGGGCCTCGACGGCCGAGGAAGCCGTCACCCGCCTGGCCGCGGACTGGCCACCGCCGCCGACCCCGGAGTTCCCCCCGCACCCGTCGGACTTCCTGGGCGACGAGGAGTACACCCACCTGGTCCGCTCCCGCCCCCAGTTGATCGACACGGCGATGCAGCGCCTGGCAGCCGCCTACCCCGCGGTCCACCACTACGACGAACACCAACGAGAGGCGACGATGGAGGACTTCGGCCACATAGCCGACTTCCTGGCCGCCTCCCTGTACGTCGGTGAACCCCAGATCTTCCGCGACTTCATCACCTGGACCGCCGAGGTGCTGGCTGCCCGGGACGTACCGGTGTCAGCCCTGCGGGCCGGCCTCCGCCTGGTCCGCGACCAGCTGATCGACTTCCCGAGGGCGATGGAGACGCTCAGCCAGTCGTTGTCAGATCTCCCGTCGTCCTGACCCGTTCTTCCTGGCGGTACCGCTCGACTGCTTCCCCGAAAGAGCCAGCTCCAGCACGGCGGGGCCGGGGGCACGACCGCTGGGAAGAGTGGGCGGCCACCGGACGGGTGTGCCGGTGGCCGCCGGGGTGGGTCAGCTGCGCCGGAAGGCGTAGGTCCGGCCGCCTGCGGCGCCCGCGGCCCGGCCCGCGTGGGCCCGGTCGGAGTGCCGGCGGGCGGCCTGCCGGGTGTCCCGGGCGCCGTGATGGGCCGGGTCGGTGGCGCCGGACTGGTCCGGGTCGCCGTCGGACGTGGACGGACGGGACAGGGCGGCGGCGATGTTCTGGCGGGCCAGGTCGTCGAGGTTCGGGTGGATCGAGAAAGGCTTCGCGGGCATACCGCTACCTCCAAGGGAGTCGATTCCGGTGCCCGGTTCGGGGGCCGGGCGAGGCAGCCGGTGATCGGTCGACGCCGAGAAGAGCCGGCACCAGCGAGAACGCGTCAGCGCCACGGCACCACAGACCTGGCAGGACGACGCTGCCGGCGTTGCCGGTCCGAGTGACAGGGCTGGGCTGCGGGGCCGGCGCGGGTGTCACCGGGCTGGGCGACGGGCGCTGCATGGGGCTGGCACTACCGGCTGCGAACGGCTGGCACTGCGGAGATCCGGTGCCACAGAGCGACGACCAGGCCCGGGGCGCTGCCCACCCGCGGGAGCGGGCGCGTTCGCACCACCTGGCGCGGGCGTCGATCGGTGGAGCGGAGAGCTCGGCGGACCGAAGACCGGCGCGGAAGGCAGACCCAGCGGAACGGCGGCCCGGCGTTGGCAGGGCGGGCGGACGCGGGAATGCCCGGGTGCGGATCACAGCATGGGCCCAACCTATGCCCGCCCGGCAGGGTGCGCCATCGAATAAACGGCACAGCGGCGAGGACGGGCATGGCGAAGCGGGCCGGCCATCGACAGCCGGCCCGCTAGGGGGTACGGGTGGTCAGCCGACCTGGATGTAGACGTCGTCGAGCTGGCCGTGGTACATGTCGCTGGAGGCGCCGAAGTTCGGGCCGCCGATCCGCAGCGGCATCGTGTTCTCGACGGACAGGGTGGCCGGGACGGTGGCCTTCGAGCCGGCGATGCCGTCGACCGAGACGCCGAGCGTCGTGGCCGTGCGCTCGCAGACGATCTTGTGCCAGGCGCCGTCGGCGATCGGGCGGGTGGACGTCGCGGTGTACGTCTGCGCGGCGCCCTTGCCCGTCATCGCGCACTGGGCGCGGCCCGTCTTGCCGGTGAGCTGGAGCTTCCAGACGCTCTCGGTGCCGGCCAGGCCCTTCTGCATGATGTTCGCCTTGCCCTTCAACTGGGCGGCGGTGACCCGCACGGTCGCCGCCCAGCGGAAGTTACGCACGCCCGGGTTGAGGTCCGGGCTGTTCGGCGCCTCGAGGATCGCCCGGGCGCAGGGTGCCGTGCTGGCGCACGGGACGGGGAACGAGGCGTACCGGCCGGCGCCCTCGGTGTTGATCGCCACGGTGCCGTTGTCGGCGCCGCGGACGGTCAGGCTGGCGCCTTTGCCGGAGAGGTCGGAGATCTTGCCGGCGGTCGCGCCGCCGTCGAAGTTGTAGCGCGCCACCAGTGCCGGGGGCGCGGCCTCTCCCGTGGAGGCGGGGGCGGCGGCCGCGGGGGCGGCCAGTGCCGGAACCGTCAGGAGAGCCAGTGCAGAGACTTTGAACATCCTCATGTCACAAAAGATGCCCGATCATGCTGGTTTGGTGTGGTTTAAACCCGGACAAGTAGATCGTACGGGTCAGAGAAGTTCCGCCGACTCCGCGATCAGGCACACCGCGACCAGGCGCAGCAGCGGCCACCCGGCGCCGGCCCAGCCCGCGACCGTGGTCGGAGCCGCGCCCGCCGCGGGGATCGGGCGGCGCATCCGGACCGACCCGGCGACGATGCTGCGGGCGTACGCGGCCAGCCCGGCCGCGTCGACCTCCCGCCCGGCGTCCAGCAGTGCTTCCCGCACGGCCGCCGCGTGCTGGTCGATCACGGCGAGCAGACCCGGCTCGGCGAACGCGGCCGCGAGACCGTCGACACCCACGCGGGCCATCATCTCGTCGAGGTACACGTCGGCGGAAACGGCGGTGGTCACGGCGGCGAAGGCGATGCTCTCGTTCGTCATGCGGAGAAACCTAAACGGCGCCGCCGGGCCACGACAGGGGTGTGACCCAACGGCACCGCAGGCGCACCGACCTGCAACCCGGCCTAGAGCGGCAGCGCGTCCATGGCCTTGAATATGCGCTTGTCAGAGACCGGGTAAGCGGTCCCGAGGGTCTGCGCGAAGAAGTTGACCCGCAGCTCCTCGATCATCCAGCGGATCTCCCGCAACCCCTCCTCGGCCGGCCCGCCCCGGGGCGCGTCCGCCTTCAGCTCGCGGTACTCCTTCTCGATCTCGTGGATCTGGTTGGTGAGCTGCCGGTCGCGCCCCGCCCCGCCGCCGAGCCGGTCCAGCCGGTAGGCGACGGCGCGCAGGTACCGGGGCAGGTGGTGCAGCTGCTTCCACCCGGTCTCGGTCACGAACCCCGGGTAGACCAGGCCCTTGAGCTGCACCCGGATGTCGCTGAGCGTCGCCAGCAGCATCGGGTCCTTGTAGGCGCGCAGGCGCTGGTCCACGTCGTACGTCGTGGCCAGCACCGCCTGCACCTGGGTCACCACGTTGGCGACCGCGTCGACCAGGTCCTCCCGGACGGTGTCGCGCAGCGAGGCGAACTCGACCGATGACCAGACCGGCCCGCCGGCGTCCGCGACCAGCTTGTCGATGGCCGCGCCGGCGCAGTCGTCGAGCAGGTCGGCGATCGACCGGTACGGGTTGGCCCGGGACAGCTCCAGTTTCGCGCGGTTGTCCAGGCGCCCCTGCAGGAACCGGGCGGCCGGCGGCAACGTGAGCATCAGGAGCCGCCGGGTGCCGGCCCGCATGGCGATCCGCTGCTCGAGCTCGGTCTCGAACACCTTGACGCCGACGCTTGCGCCCTCGTCGACCAGCGCGGGCCAGACGTTGACGTCGTACCCCCCGCGGTTCTGCACGACCCGGTGCGGGATCGCGCCGAAGTCGTTGGTGGTGATGCCGGTGCGCTCCAGGGCGCCGGCCGCCCGCGAGATGGTGGCCTGCACCTTCGGCGCGAGCTGGCGGCGCAGCACCTCCAGGTCGCGGCCCTCGCCGACCACCTCACCGGCCTCGTTCACGATCCGGAAGTTCATCCGCAGATGCTCAGGAACCTGGTCGGGCCGCCAGGTGTCGCGCGGCACGACCGTGCCGGTGAGCCGCCGCAACTCGTCGCCGATCGCGTCGGGCAGCGCGCCGCGCCGGGCCGGCACCCGGGCCAGGACCGCCTCGGCCCAGTCCGGCACCGGGACGAAGCTGGTGCGCAGCGCCTTGGGCAGCGCCCGGATCAGCGCGATCACCACGTCCTTGCGGAAGCCGGGCACGGACCAGCCGAAGTCGTCCGCGGACACCTTGTTGATCAGGTCGAGCGGGATGCGGACGGTGACGCCGTCGGCGTGCGAGCTCGGCTCGAACTCGTACAGCAGGGGGAGTTTGACGCCGGCGGCCAGCCAGGCGTCCGGGAACGCGTTCGGGTCGATCGTGTCCCGGCCCGCGTTGACCAGGTCCTCGCGGGTGAAATGCAACAGTTCCGGATTCTCCCGGCCGGCTTTCTTCCACCAGCCGTCGAAATGGCGCGACGACACCACATCGGCCGGAATGCGCGCGTCGTAGAGCGCATAGACCGTCTCGTCGTCGACCGCGATGTCCCGCCGCCGGGCGCGATTCTCGATCTCGGTGATCTGCCGCAACAGCCGCCGATTCGCGTCGAAGAACTTGTGGTGGGTCTCCCAGTCGCCCTCGACGAGCGCGTGCCGGATGAACAGTTCGCGGGCGACGACCGGGTCGATCCGGCCGTATTGGAC
>KL571289.1:28520-31685 GCA_000715855.1 Actinoplanes liguriensis | reverse complement strand
TGTGTATAAGAGACAGGTATTGGACGCGCCGCCGCGGGACGATCGGCAGGCCGTACAGCATGACCTTCTCGAAGGCCATCACCGCGCCCATCTTCCGATCCCAGTGCGGCTCGCTGTAGGAGCTCTTGACCAGGTGCGGCGCGAGCTTCTCGGCCCATTCCGGCTCGATCCGCGCGTTCACCCGGGCCCAGAGGCGGCTGGTCTCGACGAGCTCGGCGGACATCATCCATTTCGGCTGCCGCTTGAAGAGCACCGACCCGGGGAAGACCGCGAATTTCGCGCCGCGGGCGCCCAGATACTCCCGCTTCTCCGGATCCTTGAAACCGATGTGGCTGAGAAGACCCGCGAGCAGGGCGGTGTGCACCGGTTGCGGCGCGACTCCGGCTTCCCAGTCCTCTTTCAAAGTCAGATTGAGGGTACGGACGACCGACCGCAACTGCGTGTAGATGTCCTGCCATTCACGGACTCGCAGGTAGTTCAGGAACTCGGAACGGCAGAGCCGGCGGAACTGGTTCCCGGACAGCTCCTGCTGTTTCTCCCGCAGATAGCGCCACAGGTTCAGGTACGTGAAGAAGTCCGATTCCTTGTCCACGAACCGGGAGTGCTTCTCGTCGGCCTGCTGCTGTTTCTCGGCAGGGCGCTCGCGCGGGTCCTGGATCGACAGCGCGGCCGCGATCACCATCACCTCGGCGACACATTCCTGCTTGTCCGCCTCGATGACCATGCGGGCCAGGCGCGGGTCGACCGGGAGCTGGGCGAGCTGGCGGCCCATCGGGGTGAGCTTGCCGGCGGTGAGCGCGCCGAGCTCCTCGAGCAGCTTGATGCCGTCGGTGATGTTGCGCTTGTCCGGTGGGTCGATGAACGGGAACTTCGCCAGGTCGCCGAGGCCCAGGTTGGTCATCTGCAGGATGACCGAGGCGAGGTTCGTCCGCAGGATCTCCGGCTCGGTGAACTCCGGGCGGCCCTCGAAGTCCTCCTCCGAGTAGAGACGGATGCAGATGCCGTCGGAGGTACGCCCGCAGCGCCCCTTCCGCTGGTTCGCGCTGGCCTGCGAGACCGCCTCGATCGGAAGTCGCTGCACCTTGAGGCGGTGCGAGTACCGGCTGATCCGGGCGGTGCCGGGGTCGATCACGTAGCGGATGCCGGGCACGGTCAGCGACGTCTCGGCGACGTTCGTGGCCAGCACGATGCGACGGGCCGCGTGACGTTCGAAGACCTTGTGCTGCTCCGCCGCGGAGAGCCGCCCGTAGAGCGGGACGATCTCGGTGCTGCGCAGGTTCTTCTTCTCCAGCGCGTCCGCGGTGTCCCGGATGTCCCGCTCGCCGGAGAGGAAGACCAGGATGTCGCCGTCGGTGGGCAGCTCGTCGACCGCGGCCGAGATGCCCTCGGTCTGGTCGATCGGCTCTTCCCGGACCTCGTCGTCGTCGATGATCGCGGTGGTGACCAGGGGGCGGTAGCGGACCTCCACCGGGAACGTCCGGCCGGACACCTCGATGACCGGCGCCGGCTTGCCGGACGCGTCGGCGAAGTGCTCGGCGAAGCGCTGCGTCTCGATCGTCGCCGAGGTGATGACCAGCTTGAGGTCGGGCCGCCGGGGCAGCAGGTCCCGCAGGTAGCCGAGGATGAAGTCGATGTTGAGGCTGCGCTCGTGCGCCTCGTCGATGATCAGCGTGTCGTAGCGCCGCAGCATCCGGTCGGTCTGGATCTCGGCCAGCAGGATGCCGTCGGTCATCACCTTGACCAGCGTGTCGTCGCCGGACTGGTCGGTGAACCGGACCTTGTAGCCGACCGTGGTGCCGAGCGGCCGGTCCAGCTCCTCGGCGATGCGCTCGGCGACCGTGCGCGCGGCGATCCGGCGGGGCTGGGTGTGCCCGATCTGGGCGCGCACGCCGCGGCCCAGCTCCAGGCAGATCTTCGGGATCTGGGTGGTCTTGCCGGAGCCGGTCTCGCCGGCCACGATCACGACCTGGTGGTCGCGGATCGCGGCGGCGATGTCGTCCTTGCGGGCGCTGACCGGCAGGGCCTGCGGGTACGTGATCGGGGGCACGGCGGCCGCCCGGCTCTCCCGGCGCGACTCGGCCGCCTCGACCTCAGCGGTGATCGCGGCGAGGGCGGTGGTCTTCGCGTCGTCGTCCCGGATCCGTCTGGTGCCTTCGAGGCGGCGGCCGAGCCGGTGTTCGTCACGGGGAAGGAGCTGGGAGATCCGGCTGCGGAGCTCTGATGAAGGCGATGTCGACATGGCGCGGACAAGGATAGGCGGATCCGGCCGGAAACGCCTGGTGATTAACGCCGCCCTCGGCCGGTACTCCAGCAGGAGATCCGTTTCACGGCTCGGTGAGGGCTTGCCGGACGTGGTGGCCGGTCCTGGCGGTGGCTTGATGCCGGCCTCGGAAGAGGGTCCGGGTGTTCACCCGACCTCGTTGCGCAGATCGCTGCGTAGCGGCAACGCGATCGTGCCGCCACGCTCGATCGTCCGGATACCGCCCAGGCCCTGCTCACGGGCCCGGCTGAGGTAGTCGCTCAGGGGCGACTTGAAGACGCGGTAGTCGTCGAAGTGGACGGGCACGGTGACGGCGGGCCGGATCAGCCGGGTCAGTTCGGCGCCCTGGCGGTCGTCCATGGTCAGCAGCATGCCGAGCAGCCGGGTGCCGCCCAGGTGGATCAGCATGGCGTCGATCTCGCCGCATCGCCGCGGGATCTGCGCCAGATGGCCGCCGAACAGGGTGTCGCCGGTGATGTAGAGCCGCAGCAGACGGTGCCCACCGCTCTCGAACTCCAGCACGGAGCCCATGACGTCGGGAAGCAGCGCGTCGGCCAGGCCGGGCCCGTGCTTGCCGGGAACCGCGATGATCCGTAGCCGCTGGGAACCGCTGGTGAGCTCGTGGGACTGCCAGGTCGGCAGTCCCTGGACCGCCGTGAACCGGCGACGGCGCAGGCGGCGCTCGGCCTGCACCGTCGTGAGAATCGGCAGGTCCCGGGAGAGCCGGCGGCGGGCCTCGGCGTCGAAGTGGTCGCCGTGCAGGTGAGACAGCAGGACGAGGTCCGGTGTGACGTCCGTCAGGGCGGCTAGCTCCGGGTCCTTGAGTCGTTTCGTCCAGGCCCCGTAGCCGAGGTGGACGCGGCTGCCGGCCGCACCGAACGCCGGGTCGGTCAGCACGGTGAAGT
>KL571289.1:24836-28367 GCA_000715855.1 Actinoplanes liguriensis | reverse complement strand
AGAGATGTGTATAAGAGACAGGTCGTAGCGTTGCCGATGAACGTGACCGTGGCTTGCACAGGGCTCCTCTCGCTGTCGGCCGGCCTCGTCGGGTGATCAGGGGATGAAGACCGCGCGCACGCAGTCGTCCTCCTTCTCCTTGAACATGCGGTAGCCTTCCGGCGCCTGGTCGAGCGGCATCACGTGGGTGGCCAGGTGCTCGGTGGTCAACTCGCCGCGGGCCATCCGTTCCAGCAGCATCGGGATGTAGCGCTGGCCGTGCATCTGGGCTCCGCGCATGGTCAGGCCCTTGTTCATCAGGGCACCCAGCGGGAACTTGTCGACGAATCCGGCGTAAACGCCGAGGACGAAGACGGATCCGCCCTTGCGGCAGGCGTGCACCGCTTCGCGTACCGCGGTGGGCCGGTCGGTCTGCAGCCGTAGCTGCTGCTTGATCTGGTCGTAGCCGAACTGCGGCCCGGAGGAGTGAGCCTCCATGCCGACCGCTTCGATGCACACGTCCGGGCCTCGGCCACCGCTGCGTTCGCGCAGTTCACCGGCCACGTCGGTTCGCTCGTAGTTCAGGGTCTCCGCGCCGACGAACCTCTCCACCTGCTGGAGCCGGTTGTCGAACCGGTCGATGACGATCACCCGGTCCGCGCCGAGCAGCACCGCGGCTCGGGCCGCCATCTGGCCGACCGCGCCGGCTCCCCACACCGCGACCACGTCGCCGGGTTTGACGCCGCCCAGGTCGGCGCCCATCCAGCCGGTCGACGCCGAATCGGACGCGAACAGGGCACGTTCGTCGCTGACCGCGTCGGGCACGGTGAACGCGCCGACGTCGGCGAACGGCACCCGGATGTACTCGGCGTGGCTTCCGGCGTTGCCGCCCATCGCGTGCGAGTACCCGTAGCAGCCGCTCGGCGCCTGCCCCCACAGGGTTTCGGTGATCGCCGGGTTGGTGTTCCCGTTGTCGCACAGGGAGAACAGCTTCTGGTCGCAGTACCAGCAGTTGCCGCAGGAGATGAACGACGACACCACGACCCGGTCACCGACGCGGTGCCGGCGCACGTCCGGGCCGGCCTCGACGACCTCGCCGAGGAACTCGTGACCGAGGACGTCACCCTTCTCCATGAACGGGATGTAGCCGCCCAGCAGGTGCAGGTCGGAGCCGCAGGTGACGGTCCGGCCGACCTTGACGATGATGTCGCCGGGATTGCGCAGCTCCGGGTCCGGGACCTGGCCGACGGCGAGCTTGTTGACACCTTGCCACTGCAGCGCCTTCACAGCAGGCCTCCCTCTCGGCCGTTGCTGGTCGCGGCCTGTAGCGGCCGGTTGAACAGGGTCGGCACCGTCGTCGCCGGCCCGGAGGGCAGCAACACGTCGCCGGCTTCCAGCAACGAGCGTGTCTCGCGCAGCGCGCGGCGTACCTCACCGGTGGTCACGGCGGATCCGTCGGGGATCCGGACGGCGATCTCGGTGCCCCGGCCGCCGGGCGCGGCGGACAGGCTGATGCGCACGTCGCCGGCGATCTCGGACAGCGATCCCGGAAGTTGCGTCGACTCCACCTCGGCCAGCGGCCGGAATACGGTCACCACGTGCCTTCGATTGTCCGGTGCGCCGGGTCGGCTTCGCCGCCGGGCCGCGACCGCGGCGCCGGCAGCGAGTGGCACCGCGATCAAAAACGCTATTTTGGTACGGCTCACAACCGTCTCCTCATCTCTCGGGTGCGGCCATACCACGAGGAACGAGGGCTAAACCGGAATGCCGGGAGCGGTATCGGCAGGCATCCACGCCGGCTCATGGGGCGAGCCCTCACCGAGCCGTGAAGCGGATCTCCTGCTGGAGTACTACGGGGTCGGCGGGTTGTCCGCCAGGTACTGGTCGATCGTGTCGTTCTTGACCGCGGCGAACATCTCGGCGGCCGCCGCGGTGTCGAGCTGGACCGCGGCGCCGGCCGGCGTCTTCAGGCTCGCCGAGGTGTACGGCACGGTCGCGTACCCGATGCTGCCCGGCCGGATGTCGCGGACGGCGAAGACCAGGTCACGCAGGTCCAGGTTCTGGTCGACGGTCAGCGAGTCGGCCGCGATGCCGAGCAGCGTGTCCAGTTCGAGCGGCTTGTACAGCAGGTTCTTCTCGGCCACCTTCTTGGTCACGGCCTGGACCACGAGCTGCTGGTTCTTGATCCGGCCGAAGTCGCCGCCGGGAACGTTGTAGCGCTGCCGCATGAACTCCTCGGCGATGTCGCCGTTCATGTCGTGGCAGCCCTGCTTCCACTCCCGGTCGGAGAAGGTCGACTTCACGTCGTACGGGATGCAGACGTTGACCCCGTCGACGGCGTCGACCAGGTCCCGGATGCTGGCGAAGTTCGCGATCATGGCGCCGTCCAGCGGGATCCCGGTCAACTTCTTCACCGTCACGGCGGTGAGCGCGGCTCCGCCGTACGCGAAAGCGGCGTTGATCTTGTTCTTTCCGCCTTTCCAGGATCCACCGGCGGGAACGTCGACGTAGCTGTCGCGCGGGATCGAGATGATCGTCGCCTTGTCCCGGCTACGGGCGATGTGCACCAGCATGATGGTGTCCGAGCGCTCGCCGATCGGGCTGGACTCCCCCGGCGCGGTGGCCCGCGAGTCGGAGCCGAGCAGCAGCAGGTTCAGCGGGCCGGACTCCCAGTTCTCCTTGGACTGCGCGGCCTCCTCGGCCGGGGCCGACGGCAGCAGCGAGGCACGGTCCACCTTGTCCGTGTACCGGTTGACCAGGTAGTAGCCGCCACCGGCCACACCGGACGACAGGATCAGCACCAGCGCCCCGAGCACGATCAGGGCCTTCTGCCAGCCCGGCCGCCGCCTGAACCACCCACGGCGCTTCGGCTCGGCGACGTCCTGGTGCTCTTCATCCATCCGGCACACTGTGCCGAAAGGTCAAGATGGACAGATCATCCGAACGGACCGACCCCGTGTCCTCAGGACGGTTGAATCGATATCCCGGATGACGGGATAACCATAACCGAATCGAGGTCGAGGGTGATCGTTGTCGCAGAGGACCACGACGACATCCGGTACGTGCTGAAACGTTCCCTGGAACGCGCCGGGCACCGGGTGGTGGTGGCAGCCGACGGGGCGAGCGCCCTGGCCGCGATCCGCGAGCATCGTCCGGACCTGGTCGTCACGGACGTCGACATGCCTCAGATGACCGGCCTGGACCTGTGCCGGGCGATCCGGGCCGACGACGACCTGCGACACATCCCGATCGTGGTGGCCAGCGGGTCCCTGATGCCCGGCGACCGGCAGGCCAGTGACGCGGGCGCCTCGGCAACCCTGCTCAAGCCGTTCGCGCCGGCGCAACTCCTGGACCTCGTCGCAGCACTGCTCCCGGAGAACAGCACCGCCGACCGGACCTGACCTGGCCCCGCCGCATTTCGCCCGTCGATGACGAGAACTCGATGACGAGAGCACCGAAAAACAACCGCGCTTCGCTGCGAAAAACAACTGCGCTTCGCTGGTCGTTTTTCGGCAGTTTTTCGGCGTTTTTTCGGTGCTCTCGTCATCGACC
>KL571289.1:23287-24583 GCA_000715855.1 Actinoplanes liguriensis | reverse complement strand
CATTAGACCCCGTGCTGGTGGTCCGGCACCGGGGCACGCAAGCGTGCCGCAGACGGGTCGTGGGCAGACGGCTCGGCGGCCGGCAGCGCCGACAGCCCGGGCAGCCGGCTGTCCATGATCGCGGCCCGTTCGGCCAGCGCCCGGTCCAGCGCGGCGCGCACCCGGGCGTCCTCTTCCTCCGCGGGTTCGGTCGGGATGTGCTTCATACCGGGTTCCTCCTCGTTGACTGCGGCCGGCAGGGTGAAGTGGAAACAGGTGCCCCCGCCGGGGTTGTCCTCGACGCCGATCTCGCCACCGTGCCGTTCCACCACGCGGCGGCAGATGGCCAGCCCCAGGCCGGTGCCGTCGTAGCCGGCCGAGCCCGGCGCGCGGTGGAACGAGTCGAAGATCCGCGCCTTGTCCGGCTCCGGGATCCCGATGCCGGCGTCGGCCACCCGGATCCGCACCCAGCCGGGCGCGGCCTCGGCGGCGGTGACGTCGGCGCGGGGCACGGCGTCCGGGCGTACGTACTTGAAGGCGTTGCCGATCAGGTTGTCCAGGACGTGCCGGAGCATGGCCGGGTCGGCGCGGACCGCGGGCAGCGGGCCGACGGTCCACTCGGGGTCGGGGCCGCCGCTCCACTCGGGGTCGGGACCGCCGCAGCTGCGAAGGCTCGCCGCCCGTTCCTGGAGCACGTCGCGGACCAGCGGCTCCAGCGGCAGGTCGGCCAGCGCGAGCGGGGCGTCCCGGGCGGTGCTGTACGCCAGCAGCGTCTCGATCAGGGTGTCCATCCGGTCGACGGCGCGCACGATCCGGACCAGCGAGGCGCGTACCTCGATCTCGTCGCCCGGATCGTCGAGGGCCAGCTCGCAGTGGCCGCGCACGATCGCGAGCGGGGACTTCAGGTCGTGCGCCACCACCCCGGCGAAGATCGCGAGGTCCGACTCGTACTGCCGGAGGTCGGTGATGTCCCGGAAGACCGCGACCGCGCCGCCGCGCCCCGCACTCGGGTCCAGCGGGCGGGCGTCGACGCCGAGCAGCACCCCGTCCGGGCGTTCGGCGTTGCGGAGCAGCACCTCGGCGCCGACGCTGTGCTCGCCGCGCATGGCCCGCATCAGGGGCATCTCGTCGAGCGGCAGCGGCTCGGAGCCGTCCGCCCGGAACACGCCGTAGTACGCCTGCCAGGCCTCCGGGTCGTCGCTGGACACGGCGACGCCCATCAGCCGTTTCGCGGCCGGGTTCTCCAGCAGCACCCGGCCGGTCTCGTCGACGACGTAGACGCCGTCCCCGATGGTCGTCATGATCGCGCCGAGCAGG
>KL571289.1:17911-22971 GCA_000715855.1 Actinoplanes liguriensis | reverse complement strand
GTGGCCAGCACGTAGACCAGCCAGGCGACCACGCCGGTGAGGATCAGGCCGCCGGCCAGCACGGTGGCCGGCATGTGCCCGCCGGCGCCCGGGAGCCGGCCCGAGTCGGCCTGGACGCTGAGCTCCCATTCGTGGTCGGCGACCTGGATCGTCGCCGTCCGGGTCAGGTCCGGATCGCCGGGCACCCGCAGGCGGGCGATCTCGGCGCGGCTGTCGTCGCTGTTGATCGCGACCAGGCTGCCGTCGAGCTGGCCCTGACTGACCGTCTCGAGCACGCCGGTGAGGAAGTCGCCGCCGCGCAGGCCGAGGACCACCCAGCCGTCGACCACCGGTGCGGCGGCGGTCGCCCGGACCGGTGCGGCGAAGACGAACGACTGCTGGCGCTCGGCGGACGGCCGGTCCCGGTCGCGGAGCAGCACGTACGTGTCGGAGACCGTGGTGCTCAGGGTCTGCCGCGCGGTCCGCAGGGCGTCCGCCGGCTGCGGCATCGCGCTCAGGTCCACGCCGGCCGGGCCCTGGGCGCTTTCGTCGCCGAGCGTCCGGGTGAAGATCGGGAAGTAGTGCTCGTCCGAGCCCGCGGCCGGATGCAGGGTCAGCCCCTCCGCGCCGGCCGCACGCCAGTGCTCCTGGGCGGCCGGAACCCCGGCGGTCGTGACCGGGACGACGTAGGCGACCGCGACCACCCCGAGCAGGCCGGCCGTCTCCAGCGGCGAGCTGGCCCGGTCGAAGTCGTCCCAGGTGAGCTGGTCGTCGGTGGCGAGGCCGGCGGCGACGGTCTCGAGCAGGTCGCGGTAGCGGTCGGTCTCCGAGCGGACGGCGGCGAGCGCCATCTGGGCGCGCTGGTCCATCACCCGGCGGGCACTCTCCCGCTGAGCGGCGCGCAGCCCGGCCACGGTGAGCAGCGTCGCCAGGAGACCGCAGAGCACGACCGCAGCGGCCAGCGCCGGGCCGGTGTGTCGGACGTCCCTCCTCTTCATCACAAGGAGCGTAAGCCGCAAAACGCCCCCGCCGGCCGGCTTCGGCCAACGGGGGCAAGGTATTACTTCCAGGTGTCGTACTTGTAGAGGTTGTAGGCGGTCATGATGCCGGTGACCTTGGTGTAGTAGTTGGGGTCCGTCGCGTACCCCGCCTTCCACACCTGCCAGATGAAGTTGTTCGCGTCCTTCGTGTACGCGAACGCCGGGGTGTACCGCTTGTTGACCCTCAGGAAGTTGCCGTGGTCACGGAACGAGTGCGCCATCGTGGCGTACGTCCGGAACGCGTCCGACATCGGGAAGCACTTACCGGACTTGTCGCACTCGGTGGTGGCGTACACGTGGCAGCCGTTCGCGAGCGTGCCGTACGCGCCGTTCTGGCACTTGATCCCGAAGTAGTTCCGGTCCACCGACGCGAGCCCGCTCCGCCCCCAGCCCGACTCCAGGACGGCCTGGGCGATCGTCACCGACGGCGGGACGCCGTACTGCCGCCAGCCGAGCTGCGCGCCGGCGACCGCGGCCGCGATGAACTGGGCCTGGGTCATCGTGGGCGTGGCCGGCGCGGTCGTGGACGAGGGCGCGCACGGCTTGAGGGCGGCGGAGACGACGTACGCGTGCGAGAGGTAACGGCCGTCGCTCAACCGGTCCCACAGGCTCGTCGTCCGGACCGTGCCCTTCACGTTCGAGCCGGGCACGTAACAGGCGAGCTGCACCGCACCCCCGTTGACGACCTTGCGCACCGGCACCCCGGCCGTGGACGGCGTGGTCCGCACGTTCACCGGGCCGTCCGCTGTCCGCACCCGGCCGGCGACGTACGCGGGGGTCGTCGTGGTCTTGGGTTTGACCTTGACCTTGACCTTCTGCGCGACCGGCGCCGCCCCGCACGACGGGATCCTCCGGGCGCTGGTCAGATACGAGTCGGACACGTAGTAACCGTTGGTCAGCCGGTCCCAGCTCGCCGTCGTGCGCAGCTTGCCACGCACGTTCTGACCGTTCACCGCGCAGAGCACGGTAACCTTCTGCCCGTCGTGCAGGGTCCCCTTGATCGAGGCCGCGAGCGACGGCGTGGCGCGCACCTTGAGCTGGCTGTTCACATCGACGGTCGCGGTGACCCCGGCCGCCTGGGCGGCCGACGGGGCAACGCCCAGCCCGGCCCCGGCGGCAAGCACCAGCAGCGTGCCGGTGAGCAGTCGTCGGGAGCTGTGCCTCATGTAAACATCCCCTTCGTTCCGGTCGGCGTCCGTACGAAGATCCGCTCCGGCCGTTGCGTCCGAAGAGCGCAAACGGGAGCAAGCGGGTTGCCAGGCTTCAAAACTCGCGGGACTGGGAAAGGGCGTGTCCACATCTGGAGAAACGCTCAAGATCAGGGAGAGGCGATGACGGCCGTCGCAACACGTCGGACACGGACCCGGGAGTCCTCCGCGACCGGCGGATGGCACGCGATATCTCCGCTGGTCATAGCGGTGCTGGCAGCCGGGGCAGCGGTGCTGGTCTATCAAATCTTCATTCGTACGGGGCTCGGCCAGACGATAGATAGCGCCTCGATGCGCGGCGGTGATATAAACCACCCGCAGGTCAACGAGGTCCTCAGCCGGACACTCAACGCCACCCAACTGGTCGTTCTCGGCATCGTCTGCCTGATCGCGGTCGTCGTCGGTGTGCTGCGCCGGCGCTTCGACCTGTC
The DNA here is from genome assembly GCA_000715855.1 of Actinoplanes liguriensis. Lineage (GTDB taxonomy): Bacteria > Actinomycetota > Actinomycetes > Mycobacteriales > Micromonosporaceae > Actinoplanes > Actinoplanes liguriensis. The sequence goes on along the minus strand of KL571289.1, from coordinate 20,313 downwards.
GATCGGCGCGGCCCTGCTGGTGGTCGCCGCCAACGTCGCGGTGCAGCAACTCAAGGCCCACCTGGACCGGCCCGACCTGGACGGCACCGGCATGCCGAACTCGTTCCCCAGCGGGCACACCGCGGCCGCCGCGTCGGTCGCCTTCGTGCTGATCATGGCGTTCCCGCGGGCGCTGCGCGGCGCGATGGGCCTGCTCGGCGCGGCCTACGTCGCGATCGTCGCGGTCGCCACCGTCTGGGCCGAGTGGCACCGCCCCAGCGACACCATCGCCGCGCTGCTGATCGTGCTCGCCTTCGGCGCGCTGATCATGTGGGTCATCCGCCTGCGCCGCACCGGCCCGCGCGCGTCGATCACCCCGGCCCGCGTCGCCACGCTGCCGCTCGGCCTGGTCGGCGCGATCTCCGCCGCGGCTTGCCTGTTCGGCCTCGCCTCGGTCGCGGTGTCCGAACGTGTCATGCCGGATCTGGTTTCCAGCCGCTTCGCGTTCTTGACCGGTGTGGCGGGGATCATGGCCGCCGTCGCCGGAACGTTCTATTTCTGGGTGCGGCTCACCGCCGGTGACCCGTTGCCCGAGCAGGGAGGCAAGACCCGATGACGAACCCCACGACCCCCCAGGACGATCCGGCCGCCGCCGCGCCGCAGACCACCGGAGCCGTCCCGCCCGGCCCGGCCGGCGTCCCCCAGCTCCCCGCGCAGGCCCTCGGCGGCGCCCGGCCCGGCGGCCCCGCCGTCGTCGTCGGCACCTACCCCGAGTACGCGCTGGCCCAGCAGGCCGTCGACCACCTCTCCGACAACAAGTTCCCGGTCGAGCGCACCTCGATCATCGGCACCGACCTGCGCCTGGTCGAAAACGTCCTCGGCCGGCTCACCACCGCCCGCGCCGCCGCTGCCGGCGCCGCCAGTGGCGCCTGGTTCGGCCTGTTCATCGGCGTGCTGTTCGGCCTGTTCAGCGACTCGAACTGGTTCGCGGTCATCCTGACGACGGTGCTGGTTCTGGATGTGTATAAGAGACAGATCCTGGCCGACACCGAGGTCGCCGACGAGGCGAAGGCGTTGCTGGTCCGCCTGAACTGGAAGGTCAGCGGCGCCGAGTAGGAAAACCTCAGCGACGCCGAGTAGCAAGGTCAGCGTCGCCGAGTAGCAANCCCTCCAGGGCGACCTCCGTGGGTGGTCCCGCTCACCCCAAACCCCACCCGCCGCCGGTTATCCACACTGGCCGCCCATCCACAGCCCACCCCCACGATCACGACCACCTGAGCCACACTCGAGGCAGAGGCGCTCGCCCCGTCAGTCCTCAGGTTCCAGCGGTCCCCCAACACCTGCCCCGGCCAGAGCATTGCCGTGCCCAAGCCCCCCCCGCCGCCCACGCAAGCCACCAGACGCCGTTCCAAAACAAATGACCCACCAATATTTCCGGTGGACCACAAACGCCCCCCAAAACAGTTCTAAACCCAACGAAATAATTGCCATCTTCAAGCCGAACCATCGCCCAGTGACCACAGCAAACCCGGCGGCCTCCGCCACCAGCTGCGTGTTCGGCCGGCCGCTCCAGACCGCGTCCCGGGACCGGTAGCGCTCCTCCCAGGCGTCCGCCTCGAACAGCGTCTCCTGCTGCCGGCGGTACTCCGCGACCGCGTCCCGGGTCTCCGCGGCGATCAGATCCATGTTGATCATGGCGCCGGCGGTCTGTCCCGCCGCCGCGGCCACCGCCACGGTCGCGCCCAGGTTCGTGACGTTGCCGGCCACCCACACCCCGGGCACCGAGGTCGCGCCGGTCTCCTCCGCCGGGATCCGCAGACCCANCCAAGCCGACCCGGGCGCGTCAAGCGGGCCGGTTCTCCAATCGCCGCCGGGACCGCCTGCGCGCAAGGCGCAGAGGCAGGGGCCAGGCCGGGGCCGAGGGCAGGTGCCAAGCCGGGGTTGAGGGCAGGGGCCAAGCCGGGGTTGAGGGCAGGGGCCGGGCGAGGTGTGGAGGCGGGCACAGGAGCTGGCTTCGGGCGAGGCGCTGAGACAGGCGCAGGGGCCGGATCGAGGCGAGGCGCAAGGGCAGGGCGAAGCGCACGTGTGGGTGCGAGGGCTGGCTTCGAGCGAGGCACAGGAGCCAGATCCAGAGGCCGGAACCGAGCCAGGCGCAAGGGCAGGGCGGGGCGAGGCGAGGCGCGGGTGCGGGTGCGGGTGCGGGGGCCGGCTTCGGGCAAGACACAGGAGCAGGCGTAGGGGCCGGAGCTGAGCGGAGGGCAGTGGCGACGGCACGGGCGGGGGCCGGATCCGCTGGCTGCGACCGGGCAGAAGCCGCCTGCCGTCGCCGATCATCTCCAGCGGTGACAGCCGCCCAGGCCTCCGATGCGCTCCACCCCAACCTGACCAGCTTCCGCGTATGTCGCTGTCGCAAACCCCAATCG
>KL571289.1:16896-17633 GCA_000715855.1 Actinoplanes liguriensis | reverse complement strand
TCCCACCGCCGGAAAGGAAAGTGTAAGCGCCAAGAAGCGCTAAAATATTCTCCTCCGAGCGGCACCGAAAAGGATATTTCCACCACGCAGGAAGGAGGAAGAAGGAGATCGACGACCTCATTTACCTCGGCTGGGCCTCACCGTGGTAATCAGGCCGGCATAACCACCGTAAGGACCAGCCCAGGGCCGCGCCCTGCGGCACCCGTGACCCACGCGGGACTTCGGCCGGCGGGCGTGGGCTACCGGTGGGACCGCGGCGTCGCGAGCGGGCAGGGCACACCCGGCGAGCGTGGATCGCGGCACACCCGACAAGCATGGACCGCGCGGGCCCGGCAGATGCGGACCGCGCACCGCAAGCCCGGCAGCACCGCAAGCGCGGCAGAACCGCAAGCCCGGCAGACGTGGACCGCGGCATGCCCTACAAGCATGGACCGCGCGGGCCCGGCGGACCTCAGCCGCACGGGCCCGGCAGACGTGAACCGCACGGGCCCGGCAGACCTGGACCGCACGGGCTCGGCAGACCTGGACCGGGCCGGCCCGGCGGACCTGGACCGCACAGGTTGGGCAGACGTGGACCGCGCGGGGCCGGTGGGTGCGGGCTGCAGGTGGGTGACGGTGGAGCGGGAGTGAGCGGCCCGCCGTGAGAGGCCCCCGCTACAGGTCGGCGGCGAGCTGGTTGCGGAGCTTGGCGAGGGCCTTCGTCAGCAGCCGGGAGACGTGCATCTGGGAGATGCCGA
>KL571289.1:16233-16659 GCA_000715855.1 Actinoplanes liguriensis | reverse complement strand
GATCCGCTGCTCCCGCTCGTTCAGCGTCGCCAGCGCCGGCCCGAGGGCGACGCGGGTCTCGGCCAGCTCGTATTCGTGGTCCTCGCCGCCGAGGGTGTCGCCCAGCTCCGTGGAGCCGTCGGCGCTGATCGGCGTGGACAGCGACGTCGCGTTGTAGGCGCGGGCGCCTTCCAGGCCTTCCAGCACGTCTTCCTCGGAGATGCCGAGGTGCCGGGCGATGTCCGGGACGGTCGGGGAACGGCCGAGCTTGTGCGTCAGCGTGCTGTTGGCCTCCGTGATCGCCAGCCGCAGCTCCTGCAGGCGACGGGGCACGCGCACCGACCACGTACGGTCGCGGAAGTGTCTTTTGATCTCGCCGATGATCGTCGGGATCGCGTAGCCGGCGAAGTCGACGCCGCGCTCGGGATCAAACTTGTCGACCGCTTT
>KL571289.1:11682-16043 GCA_000715855.1 Actinoplanes liguriensis | reverse complement strand
GGCGAGGTGGCGGGCGAGCGGCAGCCAGGCCTCGATCGTCCGGTCCCGCAGCCGGGAGCGTTCGGGGCCCGGGGCGGTCACCGCCATCGTGTCCAGCAGGTCGGTCGCGGTGGTCTCGGGGTTGGTGAGCGCCTGCCTGTTATGAACCTCGATCACTGTCATGGTGGTCCTCCATCAGCGGGCAGAGAGCCGTGCCCGCACGCGGCGACCGTTCTGTAAAGCTGTCTCTGTAAAGCCGTCCTGACATGCAACGCTAGCCGACAAGACTAGCTCTGACTAGCCGAAAGGATGAGTGACTCTACGTGAATGGGGGAACTACCTGTCGAATTCACTCGGGGGTGTACGCCGGGTTGCGGTGTCGGACCCTCGTGGTAGACACCACGGCAGTAGTGACCAGCAGGAAGACGGGAAGACACGGATGACCATCCTCGGCATCGACATCGGCGGCTCGGGCGTCAAGGGAGCGCCGGTCGACACGGTGCGCGGCGAGCTGCTCGACGAGCGTTTCCGCGTGCCCACCCCGCAGCCGGCCGACGTGGAGAGCGTGGTGGACGCGGTCGCCGAGGTGGCGGCCAAGTTCGAGGGCTACGACAGCGTCGGCGTGACCTTCCCCGGCGTGGTCGTGGACGGCGTGACCCGCACCGCGGCGAATGTGCACAAGTCCTGGATCTGTCTCTTATACACAGAGACAGACCGAGGTGGCGTTCGGCGCCGGGCACGACCAGTCCGGCTTGATCATGATGGTGACCCTGGGCACGGGCATCGGCACGGCGCTGTTCCTGGACGGCGTGCTGCTGCCGAACACCGAGCTCGGCCACCTGGAGATCGACGGCAAGGACGCGGAGCTGATCGCGTCCGACCGGGTCCGCGAGGCCGAGGACATGAGCTGGGAGAAGTATGCGAACCGCGTGAGCAAGTATCTGCGTCACGTCGAGATGCTGCTCTCCCCGCGGCTGTTCATCATCGGTGGCGGGGTCAGCAAGAAGGCCGACAAGTACTTCCCGCTCCTGGAGATCGGCACCCCGGTGGTCGCGGCCACGCTGCTGAACAACGCGGGCATCATCGGCGCGGCGGTCTCCGCCGAGCAGGCGCTGACCGGGCACGGCGGGCAGCATCCGGGGTCGATCCCGGTGGACGCGAGCCGTCCGGGCGATCCGGCGGCCGCCGAGGCGCACTCCGTGAATGCCGAGGAGGCGCACTGATGGCCCGCACGATCGCGACGAACACGAGGGCGAGCCGCGAGGAGCTGGTCGAGTTCCTGCGGCCGCGGCACCACGCGATCCTGATGACGGTCCGCCGGGACGGCCGGCCGCAGTCCTCGCCGAACACGTGCGGCGTCGACGCCGAGGGCCGGATCGTGATCTCCAGCTATCCGGAGCGGGCGAAGGTCGCGAACGTCCGGCGTGACCCGCGGGTCACGGTGTGCGTGCTCTCCGACGAGTGGAACGGCCCGTGGGTCCAGGTCGACGGCACGGCCGAGGTGATCGACCTGCCGGACGCGGTGGAGCCCCTGGTGGAGTATTTCCGGGTCATCTCGGGCGAGCACTCGGACTGGGACGAGTACCGGCAGGCGATGATCGACCAGGGCAAGTGCCTGATCCGCGTGACGATCGACTCGTGGGGCCCGATCGCAACCGGCGGCTTCCCCGCGCGCCTGGCGGAGGACTGAGACACCCAAAGGGCCTAGAGGGCCTAGCGGAGGACTGAGACACGAGAAGGGCCGCACGGCCGACACCCCCAGGAGGACAAAAGGGTGTCGGCCGTGCGGTTCCATCCCTCTTCGCAGGGGGTCAGGCGCGCTGTCCGGCGGGCGTCGGGGGACGCCCCAGCGAGCCGGAACGAAGAGGGCGGGGAAAGTTTCAGGCGGTTTCAACCGCGCCCATCACGGATCCTGTCTCTTATACACATGATTTCGGTGCCCTCGACAACGACTCAAAGGGCGCGATCCCCGCCGAGCGGAGCGAGGCCATCAGGCACGACCTCGGCGTCCAGCAGGTAGAGCAGCGTGTCGCGGTGCATGGCGGCGATCGGCTCGAGCAGGTCGGGGTGGCGCAGCAGCGTCGCGGCCTCGCGGTCCCGGGTGTCGGGCTGCAGCAGGCGGCGGAACTCGCTGGGCAGGCCACCGGCGCGGCGGGCGTGCGGGCGGGGGCGCGGCTCCGGCACCGGCACCGCGGCGATCACGGCGTCGACACCCCGGCGGGCCAGCATCGGGTCGGCGAGCAGGCACGCGGCCCAGCTCACGACGACCTCGTCGACCCAGGTGCGCCAGCCCTCGCCCTCGGCGAACTCGTCCTCGGGCTCGCTGCCGGCTTTCCAGTCGAGCAGCGCGGAGCCGCCGGGTCCGGCGATGGCGACCAGCGCGGCGTCGATCTCGGTCGGGTAGCGCAGCCAGGCGGCGACCGTGATCGCCTGCCGGGCCTGCAGCTCGGAGAGCGTGTGCGCGACCGTGTTCGACTCCCCACCGGGGTACGCCCGGGCCAGCCAGTGGGTGCTGGCGGCGATCACCGGGGACAGTGCGGTCGACGGTCCGGCCACGACGTTCTCCTTGCCTCAGGCGCCGGCCGGTGTTCGGCTGGCGTCGAAGGGATAACTCGGTCGCGCGGGCGGGCCCTTGAGTAAGGTTCCTCGATGGCAACGCACGGCAACCGAGGCACACCCGTGGGCTTGGAGCTGCTCCCCGACCCGGCTCGCCCGACGGGGTGGACGCTGTTCGTGGACGGGGTCCCGCAGTCATATGTCGACGTGGCGGACCCGGAGCACCTGGAGCTGGCGTATGTGGGGCTGATCGCCCGCTGTCTTCGCGCCCGGAACGCCGTACCGCGGAGGATCCTGCATCTCGGTGGGGGCGGGATGACCGTGCCGCGCCTGGCGGCCCGGTGGTGGCCGGGGGTCGCGCAGACCGTGGTGGAGATCGACCGGGAGCTGATCGACCTCGTCCTGCGGACGATCCCGCCGGCCGATCCCGTGGAGATCATCATCGGCGACGCGCGGCAGGCTCTGGAGACGACACCCGATCGGCGGTACGACGTGATCGTGGTGGACGTGTTCGACGGGGCGTGGATGCCCGCACATCTCGGCACGGTGGAGTTCTCGCGACATCTGCGGCGGGTGCTGTGCCCGGGCGGGCTGGTGGTGATGAACGTGACGGACGTGCCCCCGATGGCGTTCACGAGGGTCCGGGTGGCCACCGTGGCCGATGCGTTCGGCGAGGTCGGACTGCTCGGTGAGACGGCTGTCGTGGAGGGACGCCGGGCCGGCAATCTGATCTTGCTCGCCGGAGCGGTTCCCTCGCTGAGGGTGAGGCGCGGCGAGCGGCTGTTGCGGGAAGGTGAACTTGTCGTGTTTTCCGGCGGCGCGAGGCCCCGTACGGATGCGAAGCCGTAGGGGACCTCCGGTAGGTTGGACACGCATCGGCGATCGGCCGTTTTCGCGGACCTCCCAAGTTTCAGAGTCTCCACTACGGAGAAGTCATAGGACGACGGCGGTGGTTTTTCCGGTCGCCGGGTCCTCCTGAGCCCCTCTGACTACGGTGGAGATCATGACCGGTCGCTTCCCCATCGAAGACGTGACGCCGGCCGTTTCCGGTGGCCGCTATCCCGCCAAGGCGGTGGTCGGCGAATTGGTACCGGTCTCCGCGGTGTCCTATCGCGAAGGTCACCACGCGCTGGGCGTGAATGTGGTATGGCGTGGCCCTGACGGCGAGACCAAGCCGTTCACCCGGATGACCCCCGGCGCGCCGGGGCTGGATCAGTGGCACGCCACGATCCGGCCGGACCAGGTGGGCCGCTGGACGTTCACGGTCGAGGCGTTCGACGATCCGTACCGGACGTGGCGGGACGCCGTGGTGAAGAAGATCGGCGCCGGCCAGGGCGCCGAGGACCTGGCGAACGATCTCGCCGAGGGCGCCGACGTGCTGGACCTGGCGACGAAGATCGTGCCGGCCGAGCACGAGGAGCGGGTCCGCGCCGCGGCCGCCGCGCTGCGTGATCAGCAACGGTCGCTGTTCTCCCGGGTCACGCCGGCGCTCGATCTCGAGGAGCTCCTCTGGCACAACCCGGTGCGCCAGCTGGTCACCACCACGCGTTCGTTCGCCGTGTGGACGGATCGGCCCCGCGCCCTCTACTCGTCGTGGTATGAGTTCTTCCCGCGCTCCGAGGGCGCCGAGATCGGTCCCGACGCGACACCCATCAAGCACGGCAATTTCCGTACGGCGATGGAGCGTCTCCCGGCCATCGCCGAGATGGGCTTCAACGTCGTGTACCTCCCGCCGATCCACCCGATCGGCAAGATCAACCGCAAGGGCCGCAACAACACCCTCGTCGCGCGGCCGGTCGACGTCTGTCTCTTATACACATCTCTGA
>KL571289.1:10121-11495 GCA_000715855.1 Actinoplanes liguriensis | reverse complement strand
TGTGTATAAGAGACAGCAGCTCGGCACGCTCGAGGACTTCATCGCGTTCCGTGAGCGCACCGAGGAGCTCGGCATGGAGGTCGCGCTCGACCTCGCGCTGCAGGCCGCTCCGGACCACCCGTGGGTCTCCGAGCACCCGGAGTTCTTCACCACGAAGGCGGACGGCACGATCGCCTACGCCGAGAACCCGCCCAAGAAGTACCAGGACATCTACCCGATCAACTGGGACAACGACTACCGCACGCTGCGCGACGAGGTCTACCGCGTGGTCATGCACTGGGTGAACGCGGGCGTGCGGATCTTCCGCGTCGACAACCCGCACACCAAGGCGGTCAACTTCTGGCAGTGGCTGATCCCCAAGGTCAAGGAGACCCACCCCGACGTGCTGTTCCTGGCCGAGGCGTTCACCCGCCCGGCGATGATGAACGGGCTCGGCAAGATCGGCTTCACGCAGTCCTACACGTACTTCACCTGGCGCACCACCGCGGCCGAGATGCGTGAGTACATGGAGACGCTGCTCACCACGATCGACTGGATGCGCCCGAACTTCTGGCCCAACACCCCGGACATCCTGCACGAGTCGCTGCAGCACGGCGGCCCGGCGATGTTCAAGATCCGCGCGGTGCTGGCGTCGATGCTCACCCCGTCCTGGGGGCTGTACTCCGGCTACGAGCTCTTCGAGCACGTCCCGCGGCCGGGCTCCGAGGAGTACATCGACAACGAGAAGTTCGAGCTGAAGCCGCGCGACTACGCGGCCGCCGAGCGGGCCGGCCGGTCGCTCGCGCCGTACCTCACCAAGCTGAACCGGATCCGCGAGCAGAACCCCGCCCTGCACTGGCTCCGCAACCTGCGCTTCCACGAGATCGACAACGGCGCGCTGCTGTGCTTCTCCAAGCGCGACGCCGACACCGGCAACACCGTGCTGGTGATCGTCTCGTTCGACTCCACCAATGTGCAGTGGGGCAACACCACTCTGGACATGCCCGCCCTGGGACTCGACTGGCACGACCGCTTCACCGTGGTCGACCAGATCTCCGGGGCGACGTACGAGTGGGGGCAGTACAACGCGGTCCGGATCGATCCCTATGTCGAGCCGGCGCACATCTTCATCGTGCAGGCGGGGTAGGGGGAACACCTGATGGAGCTGACGAGCGAGCACGACCCGGCAGAGGGCAGTCACACCGAGGACGGCGTGGTGGAGCACCCGACCTCGGGTGACTTCGGCCATGCCCGGGCACTTCCGGCGGACCGCACCTGGTTCCAGCGCGCGGTCTTCTACGAGGTGCTGGTCCGGGCGTTCTACGACTCCGGGTCGGACGGCGGCGGCGACCTGCGCGGCCTGATCGAGCGTCTGGACTACCTGCAGTGGCTGGG
>KL571289.1:7363-9852 GCA_000715855.1 Actinoplanes liguriensis | reverse complement strand
GTTCTACGACTCGCCGCTGCGGGACGGCGGCTACGACATCCGCGACTTCTACAAGGTGCTGCCGGAGTTCGGCACGGTCGACGACTTCGTGGCGCTGCTGGACGCGGCGCACAAGCGGGGCATCCGGGTGATCACCGACCTGGTCATGAACCACACGTCGGACTCGCACCCGTGGTTCCAGGCGTCGCGGCACGAGCCGGACGGGCCGTACGGGGACTTCTACGTCTGGAACGACACCAGCGAGAAGTACCAGGACGCGCGGATCATCTTCGTCGATACCGAGGAGTCGAACTGGACGTTCGACCCGGTGCGGCGGCAGTTCTACTGGCACCGGTTCTTCTCCCACCAGCCGGATCTCAACTACGAGAACCCCAAGGTGCAGGAGGCCATGCTGGACGTGCTCCGGTTCTGGCTGGACCTGGGCATCGACGGCTTCCGGCTCGACGCGGTCCCCTACCTCTTCGAGGAGGAGGGCACCAACTGCGAGAACCTGCCGCAGACCCACGCGTTCCTCAAGCACTGCCGCAAGGTGATCGACGACGAGTTCCCCGGCCGGGTGCTGCTCGCCGAGGCGAACCAGTGGCCCGCGGACGTGGTGGAGTACTTCGGCGACGCGAAGTCCGGCGGCGACGAGTGCCACATGGCGTTCCACTTCCCGCTGATGCCGCGCATCTTCATGGCCGTACGGCGGGAGTCTCGTTTTCCGATCTCGGAGATCCTGGCACAGACGCCGGCGATCCCGGAGAACACCCAGTGGGGCATCTTCCTGCGTAACCATGACGAGCTCACGCTCGAGATGGTCACCGACGAAGAGCGCGACTACATGTACTCCGAGTACGCCAAGGACCCGCGGATGAAGGCCAACGTCGGCATCCGCCGCCGGCTGGCCCCGCTGCTGGAGAACGACCGGAACCAGATCGAGCTGTTCACCGCGCTGCTGCTGTCCCTGCCCGGCTCGCCGGTGCTGTACTACGGCGACGAGATCGGCATGGGCGACAACATCTGGCTCGGCGACCGCGACGGTGTGCGCACCCCGATGCAGTGGACGCCGGACCGCAACGCCGGCTTCTCCACCGCGACCCCGGGCCGGCTGTACCTGCCGGTCAACCAGGACCCGGTCTACGGGTACCAGGCGGTCAACGTGGAGGCGCAGCGGGACAGCGCGACGTCGCTGCTGAACTGGACCAGGACGATGCTCGCGGTGCGCCGCCGGCACGAGGCGTTCGCCGTCGGCACGTTCCGCGAGCTGGGCGGCTCGAACCCCTCGGTGCTGGCCTACCTCAGGGAGTACGGCGACGACGTGGTGCTCTGCGTCAACAACCTGTCGCGCTTCCCGCAGCCCATCGAGCTCAACCTCCAGCACTGGAACGGGTACACCCCGGTGGAGCTGACCGGCCACGTGAACTTCCCGCGGATCGGCCAGCTTCCGTACCTGCTCACCCTTCCGGGACACGGCTTCTATTGGTTCCAGTTGTGCGGGTCCGAGGAGAAGCAATGACGCTGCCTTATGCCGAGTGGTTACCGAAACAACGCTGGTACGCGGGACGCAGCCGGGTCCTGGCGGACATCAAACAGGCGTCCGCCACCCCACTGGGGGACGATCTGGAGCTGGTGCTGATCGACGTCTCGTACACCGACGGCAGCTCCGAGCGATATCAGCTGATCGTCGGCCGGGGCGCCGAGCTGCTGCCGGAGTACAGCACGGTGGCCACCATCGGCACCGACGAGGACGGCCGGGTGGCGTACGACGCCCTCTACTCCCCCGAGGCGGCGAGGTTCCTGCTGGGCCTGGTCGACGCCGGTGAGCCGGTCGGCGACCTGACCTTCGAGAAGGAGCCGGGCGCGGAGCTGCCGCTGGACCGGTGGCCGCGGGTGTTCGACGCCGAGCAGAGCAACACCAGCGTGATCTTCGAGCAGGACGCGATCCTCAAGGTGTTCCGCCGGGTCACCTGCGGCATCAATCCGGACATCGAGCTGAACCGGGTCCTCGGCCGGGCGGGGAATCCGCACGTGGCGCGGCTGCTCGGCTCGTTCGAGACGACCGATTCTGATCTGGCACAGTCGACGGGTCATTGTTCTCTCGGCATGGTCACCGAGTATGCGGCGAACTCGGCCGAGGGCTGGGCGATGGCCACCGCGTCGGCCCGCGACCTGTTCGCCGACGCGGAGTTCCGCGCCGACCAGGCCGGCGGGGACTTCCAGGGCGAGTCGTACCGGCTCGGCGAGGCGGTCGCGTCGGTGCACCTGACGCTCGCCGAGGAACTGGGCGCCGGCCCGTCGCCGTTCCCGGTCGACGCCGTGCTGGCCCGGCTGCGCACGGCCGCGAACGCGGTGCCCGAGCTCCAGCAGTACGTGCCGGCGATCACCGCCCGGTTCGAGTCCCTGACCGGGCAGCAGGTGACCGTCCAGCGGGTGCACGGCGACCTGCACCTCGGGCAGGTGCTGCGCACCCCGGAGGCCTGGCTGCTGATCTGTCTCTTATACACATC
>KL571289.1:0-7152 GCA_000715855.1 Actinoplanes liguriensis | reverse complement strand
CGAGCGCCGGCTGCCGGACTCCCCGCTGCGCGATGTGGCCGGGGTGCTGCGCTCGTACGAGTACGCGGCCTACCAGCTCCTGGTCGACCAGGACGACGACGAGCACCTGGCGGCCCGGGCCCGCGAGTGGGTGGACCGCAACCGGGCCGCGTTCTGCGACGGGTACGCGCACGCCGCCGGGATCGACCCGCGGGCGGAGAGCGCGCTGCTGGCGGCGTACGAACTGGACAAGGCGGTCTACGAGGCCGCCTACGAAGCCCGGCATCGGCCCGGGTGGCTGCGGATCCCCCTCCGCTCCATCGCCCGGCTGGCCGGCTGACCCCACTGATGTCAGAGGAAGCGAAGATGATCGGGCACACCACCTCCCGCCTGGCCGCCGACGAGCGGGCCATGAACGCCGTGATCGCCGGCGACACGCACGATCCGCACGCCGTCCTCGGGGCGCACCCCGGCGGGGGCCACACCGTCATCCGTACGCTGCGCAAGGGCGCCTCGAAGGTCACCGTGCTGCACGAGGAGCAGCGGTACGAGACGACCCTGGTCCACCCGGACGGGATCTTCGCGGCCGAGCTGCCCGGGACGGTCCTCGACTACCGGCTCGACGTGGACGGGACGCAGTGCGACGACCCGTACCGTCACCTGCCGACTCTCGGCGAGCTGGACCTGCACCTGATCGGCGAGGGCCGGCACGAGAAGCTGTGGCGGGTGCTGGGCGCCCAGCCGCGCGGCGCCGGCGTGGCGTTCGCCGTGTGGGCGCCGAGCGCTCGCGGCGTGCAGGTGGTCGGCGACTTCTCCGGCTGGGGGCCGTACGACGGGTGGCCGATGCGCTCGCTCGGCTCCAGCGGCGTCTGGGAGATCTACGTCCCGGCCGCACACGTCGGCAGCAAGTACAAGTTCAAGGTCCTGGGACGCGACGGCACGTGGCGGGAGCACGCCGACCCGCTCGCGCAGCACACCGAGATCCCGCCGGCGACCGCGTCGGTGGTCTTCCAGTCCTCCTACGAGTGGCACGACGAGCCGTGGATGCGGTCGCGGGCGTCCAAGGCCTGGCACCAGGAGCCGGTCAGCTGCTACGAGGTGCACCTCGGCTCGTGGCGGCCCGGCCTGTCCTACGTCGAGCTGGCCGAACAGCTCGTGGACTACGTCGTCGAGACCGGCTTCACGCACGTCGAGCTGATGCCCGTCATGGAGCACCCGTTCGGCGGCTCGTGGGGCTACCAGGTCACCGGATACTTCGCCCCGACCTCCCGTTTCGGTAACCCGGACGAGTTCCGCTACCTGGTCGACAAGCTGCACCAGGCCGGGATCGGCGTGATCCTCGACTGGGTGCCGGCCCACTTCCCCAAGGACGAGTGGGCCCTCGCCCGCTTCGACGGCACCCCGCTCTACGAGCACGGCGACTGGCGTCGCGGCGAACACCCCGACTGGGGTACGTACGTCTTCGACTTCGGCCGCAAGGAGGTGCGCAACTTCCTCGTCGCCAACGCCCTCTACTGGTGCGAGGAGTTCCACGCCGACGGCCTGCGCGTCGACGCCGTCGCGTCCATGCTCTACCTCGACTACTCCCGCAAGGACGGGGAGTGGACGCCGAACCAGTACGGCGGCCGGGAGAACCTCGACGCGATCAGCTTCCTGCAGGAGATGAACGCGACCGTCTACAAGAACCACCCCGGCGTCGTCACCATCGCCGAGGAGTCCACCGCCTGGCCCGGTGTCACCCGCCCCACCCACCTGGGCGGCCTCGGCTTCGGCTTCAAGTGGAACATGGGCTGGATGAACGACACCCTCTCCTACATGGAGAAGGAGCCGATCTACCGGCAGTGGCACCACCACCAGATGACCTTCGCCACCGTGTACGCCTGGAGCGAGAACTACATCCTGCCGATCAGCCACGACGAGGTCGTGCACGGCAAGGGCTCGCTGACCGGCAAGATGCCCGGCGACCTGTGGCAGAAACTGGCCAACACGCGGGCGCTGCTCGGCTTCATGTGGGCGTTCACCGGCAAGCAGCTGCTCTTCATGGGCGCCGAGATGGGCGACCTGCGGGAGTGGAGCGAGGAGCGCGGGCTGGACTGGGGGCTGCTCGACGACCCGCAGTTCGGCGGCGTCAAAGGCCTGGTCACCGACCTGAACCGGGTCTACAAGGAGACCCCGGCGATCTGGACGCAGGACACGTCGGCGTCCGGCTTCCGCTGGATCACCAGCGACGACTCGCAGCACAACACGTTCTCGTTCGTGCGCTTCGCCCCGAACGGCGACCCGATGGCGTGCATCGTGAACTTCGCCGCCGTCCCGCACGAGAACTACCGCATCGGCCTGCCCCGCGCCGGCCGCTGGTCGGAGGTGATCAACACGGACAGCGAGCTCTACGGCGGCTCGGGCGTCGGCAACATGGGCGCGGTCCAGGCCGACGACATCCCGTGGCACGGCTTCGACCACTCGGCCGCCCTGCGCGTCCCGCCGCTCGGCGCCCTCTGGCTCAAGCTCGAGAAGTAAGACCCCGATCGCGGGGCTGCCATCCGGCCGCCCCGCGACGCGTGGCTCACCCCGGTTGCCAGCCGAAGCCACTCGGCTGGCACTCACGGCTCACAACAAGCCCAAAACGAGCCCTCAGTGCCAGCCGGCGCCACGCCTGGCACTCACGGCTCCCCCAGAGCCCTCAGTGCCAGCCGGGGCCTCGCGGCTCGGCGACAAGCGGGTGCCCCGAGGTCTCGCTGCCGACGGAGCCGGCGGCGATCGATCAGGTGCGGTCGCGGGCGAGCCACTCCGGGGCGAGCAGGCCGAAGAGCAGGTCGTCGGTCCACTCCCCCTTGATGAACGTCTGCTGCCGCAGCAGGCCCTCGCGCGTGAACCCCAGCCGCTCCATCAGCGCCGCCGACGCCGTGTTCCGCGCGTCGCACTCGCCCATCACCCGGTGCAGCCCCTGCAGACGGAACAGCCGATCCAGCACGGCGCTCACCGCCTCGGTCGCAAAACCCTTCCCCTGGTACGGCGTGGCCAGCGTGAACCCCACCTCGGCCTGCTTGAGGTTGTCGTGCAGCCGGACCGCGACGTCCCCGATGAGCCGTCGCTCGGCGGCGTGCTCGATCGCGTACTGGAACCAGCCCGGCTCGTCCGGCGAACTGGCGGCGAAGCTCCGTACCGCAATCTCGGCCTTTTCCAGGGAGAACGGCGCGTCCCACGACTGGTAGCGCGCCACCGCGGGATCCGACCGGTAGTCCGACAGCGTCGCCGCGTCAGCCCCCCGGAAGCGCCGCAGTATCAACCGTTCCGTCGCCATCAGCACCCGCCGAGGATATGTCAGCCCCCGACCAGTCGATCCGGGCGCCGAACAGGAACCAGGGCAGTGCGCCGGCCAGCGCCAGCCCGCCGGCCGCCGCGAACGACCAGGCCGGGCCGGCCGTGTCGGCGACCGTGCCGGCCACCAGCGCACCGAGCGCCAGGCCCGCCGCCCCGCACGAGCTGAGCAGCCCGTTCGCCGTGCCCTTCGCGGACTCCGGGGCGAACCGGCTCAGCGCGCCCGAGACCGCCCCGACCGCCGGGGAGGAGAGCAGCCCGAGCGGTGCGAGCGCCAGGGCGAGCTGCCACCAGCCGCCGGCCAGCCCGGCCGGGACGGTCACCAGCCCGAGCAGGCCGAGCAGCACCGGCAGTGACGGCTGTCGTCGCATCGCCGCGCCGGCCAGGCCGCCACCGCCCACGCGACCCCCTGCGCGACCGTGGTCAGCCCGAGCACTGCCCGCAGTCCGCGCCGGTCCACGAGCACACCGAGCCAGGGCGAGCCGGCCGCGGTCCCGACGGTGAACGCGGCCACCGCGGCCCCGGCCGCGCCGTATCCCAGCCCGAACCCGTTCACCACCCGGAACGTCAGCGTCATGCTGATCGCGGTCAGCGGGATCCGCGCCGCCGTGACCACGGCCAGCAGCCGCATCAGTCCCGGCGCCGCCAGCAGCAAGACACCCATCGCCCCAGGGTAGGCACCAGAAATGCGTGACGAGGGTCGATGGGCCTGTCGGAATTCAGACCTCGACGACGTCCGCGATGATCACCGTGACGTTGTCGGGGGCGCCGTTCTCCAGCGTGCGGTTGATCAGCTCGGCCGCGCACGTGCGCCGGTCCGGGTTGTCGCGCAGCGTCTGGGCGATCACCCCGTCCTCCACGTAGTCGGAGAGGCCGTCCGAGCAGAGCAGGAACCGGTCACCGACCCGGGCCGGGATCATCCGCCCGGCGGGCCGGAACGGGCCACCCTGCACGGCCTGGGTGACCAGCGCCCGCTGCGGGTGCCGCCGGGCGTCGTCGGGCGTCAGAACACCCTGATCAACCAAGGCCTGCACGTACGTGTCGTCCCGCGTCAGCTGCTGGAACTCGCCGTCGCGGAGCAGGTAGCAGCGGGAGTCCCCCACGTTGAGCGCGGCCAGCCGGTCGCCGGAGAGCAGCAGCGCGGTCACCGTCGTGCCCATGCCGTCACGGGCGTCGTCCTCGGCGACCGACTTCTCGATCTGCTTGTTGGCGACCTGGAGCGCCTCGATCAGATCCTGCAGGGGCTCCCCGGTGTCCGGCTTCTGGTCGACGCCGCCGAGCACCTGTACCAGGATGTCGCTCGCCAGCTCACCGGCGGGCAACCCGCCCATGCCGTCCGCGACCACGAAGAGGCGATTTCCGACGAAAACCGAGTCTTCGTTGTTGGACCGGACCAGGCCCTGATCAGTGGCGGCGACCGCCCGGACAGCAAGCGTCATGTAGCAACAATGCCAAAGCCGGAAAGGGTTGTCTCTAGTAAACGCCCACCTCCACGCGCACGGCGTCCGAGCCGGACGCGTTTGCGCAGGTCGCAGCGGCGCACCCGGTCGGGCGGTTCACCCGGGAGCCAGACACCGGCTGGGCGCGTCGCACGCGACCTCCGGGTGATCATCCGGCCCCGGGTGTGCGGGGCGGCGCGACAAGCCGCCGCGGCCTCGGTAACAATCGTCGACGTGACGACAGCGATCCATCAGCGCATTGCCTCCGAGCTCGGTGTCCGTGAAGGGCAGGTCACCGCCGCGGTCGAGCTGCTCGACGGCGGGGCCACCGTGCCGTTCATCGCCCGCTACCGCAAGGAGGTGACCGGCACGCTCGACGACGCCCAGCTGCGCACGCTCGAGGAGCGCCTGGGCTACCTGCGGGAGCTGGAGGAGCGCCGGGCCGCGGTGCTGGAGTCGATCCGCGCGCAGGGCAAGCTGGACGACGCGCTGGAGCGGCAGATCCTCGAGGCCGACACGAAGGCCCGGCTGGAGGACATCTACCTCCCGTTCAAGCCGAAACGCCGTACGAAGGCACAGATCGCCCGTGAGGCGGGCCTGGAGCCTCTGGCGGACGGTCTGCTGGGTGACCCCACCGTCGACCCGAAAGCGGCCGCTGAGGCGTTCGTGGACGCCGAGAAGGGGGTCGCCGACGGGCAGGCCGCGCTGGACGGCGCCCGGGCGATCCTGATCGAGCGGTTCGCGGAGGACGCCGACCTGATCGGTGACCTCCGGGAGCAGATGTGGACGCGGGGCCGCCTGGTCGCGAAGGTGCGCGACGGCAAGCAGACCGACGGCGCGAAGTTCTCCGACTACTTCGACTTCGCCGAGCCGTACTCCAAGCTTCCCTCGCACCGCATCCTGGCCATGTTCCGCGGTGAGAAGGAGGAGATCCTCGACCTCACCATGGAGCCGCACCCGGAGGAGGACGAGGGCTACTTCGAGGGTCGCATCGCCGGGCGCAACGGGATCAGCAACCAGGGCCGGCCCGGCGACAAGTGGCTGATCGACACGGTCCGCTGGGCGTGGCGCACCCGGATCCTCATCCACCTCGGCGCCGACACGCGTGTCCGGCTGCGCGAGGCGGCCGAGGACGAGGCCGTCCGCGTCTTCGCCGCGAACCTGCGGGATCTGCTGCTCGCGGCTCCGGCCGGCACTCGCGCCACGATGGGTCTGGACCCCGGATTCCGTACGGGCGTGAAGGTCGCGGTCGTCGACGCCACCGGCAAGTGCGTCGACACCGCCGTGATCTACCCGCACGTCCCGCAGAACAAGTGGGACGAGTCGATCCACAAGCTGGCTGCGCTCGCCTCCAAGCACAACGTCGAGCTGATCGCGATCGGCAACGGCACCGCCTCCCGGGAGACCGACAAGCTCGCCACCGAGCTGATCAAGAAGCACCCGGAGGCGAAGCTGACCAAGGTGGTGGTGTCCGAGGCCGGCGCGTCGGTCTACTCCGCTTCCGCGTACGCCTCGCAGGAGCTGCCCGGCATGGACGTGTCGCTGCGCGGCGCGGTGTCGATCGCCCGCCGCTTGCAGGACCCGCTCGCCGAGCTCGTCAAGATCGACCCGAAGTCGATCGGCGTCGGGCAGTACCAGCACGACCTGTCCGAGGTGAAGCTGGCCCGCTCGCTCGACGCGGTCGTCGAGGACTGTGTGAACGGCGTCGGCGTCGACGTCAACACCGCCTCCGCGCCGCTGCTCACCCGGGTCTCCGGGATCACCGCCGGCCTGGCCGAGAACATCGTGCTGCACCGCGACCAGAACGGCCCGTTCAAGAACCGCAACGAGATCAAGAAGGTCGCGCGGCTCGGCCCGAAGGCGTTCGAGCAGTGCGCCGGCTTCCTCCGGATCCGGGAGGGCGAGGACCCGCTGGACTTCTCCAGCGTGCACCCCGAGTCGTACCCGCTGGTCCGGACGATCGCGGCGGACGCCGGCGCCGACATCAAGTCGCTGATCGGCAACAGCCCGCTGCTCAAGGGCATCCGGCCGGACAAGTTCGTCACCGACACCGTCGGCCTGCCGACCATCACCGACATCCTCAAGGAGCTGGAGAAGCCGGGCCGTGACCCGCGTCCGGCGTTCACCACGGCGACCTTTGCCGAGGGTGTCGAGAAGATCGCCGACCTCAAGCCCGGCATGGTCCTCGAGGGACAGGTCACCAACGTGGCCGCGTTCGGCGCGTTCGTCGACATCGGCGTACACCAGGACGGCCTGGTCCACGTCTCGGCGCTCTCCGAGAAGTTCGTGCAGGACCCGCGCGAGGTGGTCAAGTCCGGCGACGTCGTGAAGGTCCGGGTCCTGGAGGTCGACCCGGTCCGTAAGCGGATCTCGCTGACCATGCGGCTCTCCGACGAGCCGAACCGGGGCCGGCCGC
>KL571288.1:7245-16089 GCA_000715855.1 Actinoplanes liguriensis | reverse complement strand
CCCGGTGCCCGGTGCCCGGTGCCCGGTGCCCGGTCGCGGGTGACCCGGCATTACCTCCAGCGCTCTCGGAAGGCGGTAGTCCAGCTATCGCAGACACCTGACCGCGTCAGAAGGTCATGGCAGGGGTGCTCTCGGTCGAGAAGGGCATTGTCGGGATCACCCATGCAGTCCGCGGCGGAAGCGCTCGGCTTCGACGTCTAATCCACGTGCGTCTCGCTCGTAGGAATCTGCCAGCGACGTAAGTAGTTTCCTGGTCCGCGGCCAAGCCGACGCTTCGCCAGCCTGGCGCCGGTAGTCCTCGGCCAGTTGGAGCTCCTGGTCACCGCCGTCAAAGACGCCCCGAGTAGTGACACCTCGCCGGTTGTAGATGCCGATGGACAGCCCATTCTCTAAAGGATCGCTGCGAAGATCTTCGAGTAGCTCGCGCACGGGCATCGGCGGGAAGAGCCCGTCAGGGTCCGGTGGGGCATAGGCGAGAATTTGCCCGATCTGGCTGTCCCCGACTCGCTGGCGACCAACCGCATCCAACTGGGCGCGGGCGTCATCGATCCACTGACGTAACAGGTTCGCGTCAAGGATTCCATCCGTACGAACGCCGGGGCATCTACGCCAGTCGTGTAGGACCTCGTAGGCGCGTAGGGCCAGATTCTGTCGCGCCCGGCCTTGCTCGTCGTCTTCTAGATCTTTCTCTCCAGGCTTAATGACTTCACTTTTATATAGAAAACGTACAAGCTCGACAAAGAAGGCGGGGTCTTCGGCGAGCGCACCGTGCAGCGCTGGAGCATCGGCCTCAAAGCCGAGCGCCGGAAAGAGTTGCCACTCGATGGCGAGCAGGCGCTGCGCGCCGACCGCGTCACGATGGTTGGCCAAGAAGGTCATCACCTCGCGGAAGTCGTGAACGCCCAGGGTCGCGAACTCCGGATCCTCGCCGCCGTCAGCGATCAGCAGTTCCAAGACGTCCGCAGCGATCTCGGCGGCCTCGTCCGTGTCGCAGCGTTCACGGTACAAAACCAGAAGGTGAAGCGCGGCTGCTGGCCGGCCGGCGGTCACAAGCGACCTGGCCGCTTCGAGCGCGAACTCAAAATCATGACCTAACCCATAGAAAGCGAACTCCCGCCAATAATGGTCAGCGACCGCCGGGTCCAGCTCGGTCAACTTCGTCCAAGCGGCGCGCGGATCCCGGGTTGCTCGGAGCATGCGGGCCTGTACCGAGGCATTCGTTGTGGCGTTGAGCAGACGGTCGCGCAACTCGGCACCGCCGACGCGGAGACGTTCAACTAGGTAGGCAAACGCCACCTCGAGACGGGACCCGCTGTCGTCGGCGAGCCAAGCCAACATGACGTCATCCCAGTCGCCCCCGACACTAGCCAGCCCGTCACCGATCAGATGCGGGTACTTGGTGTTCGCGGCCAACTCGGCCAAGGCGCCTTCACCACCAGAGCGGCAGACCTCCTCAACAGCCCGACTCCGCAATTGCCGCATCGTCTGCTCGTAGGCCCCGATGTCGTCCCGACGGGTGCGATCGCCGAGGATGATCCAGTCGACGGCGAACAGCCAGGCGTTACGCCGCACCGGGTCATGTGGCCGTACCGCTTCCGCGGCAATCTCCAGCGGACGCAGCCGTTCCTCGGGCAAGGCCCACGCGGCGTCGCTGTACTCCCGGTGGCGGGCTACGAACTCGCGGACTGCGTCGAATACCCGCTCCCGCTGTTCATCGTCAGTGAGGACCGCGCCGAGTGCTCCCAGATGGTCCGTGAAAGCAGAGCGATGCGCCGGGGAGAGCTGGTCAAAGTGGGAAACCATACGGACGAAGCGGTCAGGCTTATCGCCCAAGTCGTCGAGCAGCATTACGGCGATAGCGTCCGACTGCGCCTCGACGTCCGCCTGCGTAACCCGGGGGGTCTGCTTCCAATCCCGGAAATGAGGCCCGGGAGCGACGGTCTGCAACCGGTTTGAATGCGGCAGAAGTTCGTGGAGCACCTGGCGAGCCACCTCGGGCTGTTGGCGCAGCAACCGCCCAGCCATTCGGATCCGGTGGTCCAGGTCCGCCGTAGTGTTGGGTGCCCAACAGCTCAGGATGCTCGTAAGGCTGTTGGCTGGCCGGTTGGACCAGGTACCGCCTGGGTCGATCGCCGCAAGCTGGCCGAGGATCTCGGCAACCTCGTCGACGTACTCCGCCGACCAGGCCATCACGCTCAGCGCGGACAGCACGGCTAGGTGCGGGGACGGTACGCCGCTGCCGAAGAGATTCCGCTCCTTGTCTTGGAACATGTGTCGATGCAGCCGACCTCCCCGCGACAAATCCCGGCTGAGAGCTGCAAGAACCTCTTGAGGTGCAGCCTCAGCCAACAAAGGCAGAACATCGCCCAGCGAAGCCCACAGCCCATACGTGACGTCCGCGTCAGCGGTCCGGAGGAGATCCCGCACCACCAGACGCGCCCACTCGGCACCTGTGGTGTTATCGGGCGCGCGCAGGGCGGTGTCGCCGCCGAGCAGGGCGAGAGTCTGAGCCAGCCCCAAGCGCAGAGCACCGGAGAACTTGCGGCGAACGGTGTTCGCCATCGCCTGGAACGGATCGGTCTCGGGATTGGCGATGGCCGGGTTTACCTCAGAGAGCACCTCCACGGCAGCGGAGCGGAACGCCTGGAGGTCGCCCGTCGTCAGCTGCGGACCCAGCAGGGTCCATGCGTCCTCGGGGGAGAGTAGGTGCCATTGATCGTTGATTTCAGCGACGAACGGCATCTCCGGGATAGCGGCAAGGCTCAGCGCGGTCTCGTGCACTACCGCATACGGTTGGCCGACGCAGCGCTCAACCAGCACCCGGTCGTGCTCGCCTTCGCCGAACCAGCCGCCGAGCAACAACAGCCGCCGGCGGATTACGTCGGGCTTGGACACCCAGGTCGGGGTCAAGGGCGCCGGGTTCTTGGCGAGATTTCTCCGTAGTGCCAGCAGGCTTCGCCGGGCGAGCGCGCCAAGCGACCAGGACCGGTCGTGGCCGAGCCCGTGCGTCCGCATCTTGGCGGCCACGGCTTGGCCGTCGACCCGTGGCACTGAGATGGTGCCGACGGCCCCGGGCGCGGCGAGCAAGAGAATCTGGTGCGAGTGTTGGGGTAGATCGGCGGCGAGACTACGATCCGGGAGGAAGAGAACCAGCGACTGGGACTGCGGGATCAGCTGGGCCAGGCTGCTGGGATCCGTGACGAACAACGCCCGGGTGCTATACCGCTCCGACGACTCCAGCGCAGCAGCTATGAAGGCTCGTGCCTCGTCGGGCCTCAGGTCACCGCCAAGCGAGATCATCTCCTTGCCCGCGTCGAGGGCTTCCCGCAATGCCGCGGCTTCGCGTTCCCGTCCAGCCAGGACAACGTTCGCATCGAGCCTGATCGTCGTCGACGGTAGCCAGGTACCGGACCACCACTCAGTGGCCGGGCGGACACCGGGCATCGCCTTACCGAGTTGTTCGGCGAGCCATGCGGTGGTCGCGGGAGCAACGTCTAGCCAGAGATGGATTTTGTCCAGGTTGTAGGCCCGAACCTCCTTCCATCGTCCCTCGGCGGTCCGCTGTTTGGCCCAGCCAGCTGCCTTGATCCACGGCACAAGGATCGCTTGGACGTACGTGACCTCACCGAGAGGCTGACCGTTGGGCCCGGTTACACGCTTCTTGTAGTCGCTGTCGGCCTTTGTCTGTCCACCGCCAACCGACAGCTCCCACACCGACGTTCCGGACGGAACGAACAGGGTCTCAGCGGTCGCAGTAACCACACCGTCGAAACCTCCACTGGCCACGCCGGATCCACCAGGCATATCCAGCTCGGTCAGGCCCTTCCCGGTCTCGGCGATCAACCGACGGACCAGTAGAGGGAGGACCATGTCGAAGCCGGCCGAGCCAGCAGCATGTCGCAGATCATCGCGGGTGATCGGGGGCCAAATCGCCATGGTTGCAACGTACCGGCAGGGTCCGACACAACACCGGGGCTACGGCCTTGACGCTGCCGACCATCGCTCGTTGGGCGCGGTAGCCATCTGCTGACGGGCCCTCCGTGAGGCGCACCGCTCCTGGGCCTCCTTGTCACCACCACAGGAGGTGTGGCGCGCTTCACTCGCGGCGCAACCGTGACAACAAGGAACCCGTTGGCACACAACGAGGGCTACTCGGTCATCCATGATCGGGGCCGGCAGCATCACCGAGGTGGAACCGTAGTCGATACGACGCATTGTCATGCCGAGATGAGTGCTTTGCGCGGTGCTCCGATTATCTGGATATGCGATTTATCTTGTCTCATAATTTTGGGCGCCGCGTATTCCGGGGTGTCGCTTTGGCCTCACCGATCGTTTCGACGCTGGCTCCTCTTTGAGTGACTGCCATAATTGGTAGTAGTCTCCACTCTTGATTCCAAAGCGAGCTTCCGAACCCGCCGCGACTGCCAAGCCAAAAATAGCAGTTGCCATCCCGAGCAAATAATCGCCATTTATGGTCATGACTATGCCTTGAATGCCCGCAACCAATCCACCCAAAGTCCCGTATGCGCTCCTCATGAGATACGACTCACTGTCAGGAGGTGATGTTCGGAAGCGACCTTTGCCTTGCAGTATAAAACGCCAACCGCCGCCGATGATAGTTGCGCCGCCGAACAGCAAACCAATGCTGAATAAGTTGTTCTCCATGGAAATGACGCACAGGCCTATTGCGAATGCCGAAGCGCCAAATGCGATGATCGCGATACAAAATGGCAAAAACGTCTTGGCCATGATGAAACATCCTGCACCCAGCGCCGCGCATGCCCCAACGATCATGGCCAAGCCGGCCGCGATCTCGCCGTCTTCCGCGAGAGCGACTCCCCCGAACATGAGGCCCAAGCTGGCAGTCGCTGCTGCTGATATCAGCAAAAACGAGTTAACTCGGGTAATAAAGATCCCGCAAATTATCAATGCTGCGCCGAAGAGGAAACAGCCAGCAAAGGCGGTTGCCCCCTCGGTCCTATAAAGGTTCGGAGCCACTCCTGCGGTCGCGATTCCCGCACCAACCAAGGCGGTACCAGAAAGTATGATCAAGGCTTTGCGGAGATCAGCCGCGAGTGACACCGCCGCAAAGGCAAGCAATGTCGCAACGAAAGCAAACCAGGGCGCCCGATTTCCTAATACCACCAACGAGGAAACTAATAGCGCCGCGCCAAGAAGCATCCGATATCCATATTTAGCCAGAGGGGCACGCGGTGGTAGATGCCGAAGCCAAGAGGCGGTGAGGCCCAAGCCGCCGGCGAAACAAACAACTAAAACGCCACGGTAGCCGATCGTGTTGCTGAAAAGGTTGAGAAACATTCCACCGCCGGCGGTGCCGAGGAGGAATATGGAACCCTGTTTCTGCAACCTTGACCAACGGTCACGATCGGCATCCTTGTCCATGTGTCAAGTTTCGCAGAGTGGAGCAAGCGTGGCGACATTCGAAGGTCCAATAGCAAGTACTTCGCCATGATGGATAAGGTCACTCACTCTCTTGTCGCGATCCGGGCGCTCGCCTCGCGTCCTCATCTGCCGCTGATAAACCGTGCGAGCTGTCGAGGTGCCGCGCGACCGTCCGCGCTCGGGGAGAACCTGACGAAGTTGTACCGCCCGGCACCCCTCTGAGGGTAGGACGTCGTTGACGTGTGCTCCGACCGCAGCGCGGCAGGGCAGCGCCTTGTTCTGCCGCTGATGACGCGAAGCCTGAAGTGTCGCTTCCGGGCGATATCGAGCGGCGGCTGTCGGTGACTGTGGGCCGATTGCGAGTCCTGACCATGGCGGTCGCCTTGGCTGATCTGGCCGGCGCGGCCGTCCTGAGCGTCTCCCGCATGGTTGGCGGGTTGACCACCTTGACCTTGGTGAGGTTGGGTCTTGCTGCGTGACCGCAGAAGGCTGCCCCGACGCACGGCTGCGGCCGATGCCGCGGATGTGGTCGACTAGCTTCGGCGACGTGGGGAAAGTCGCTGGTTGCCGAACCGGTGTCTTCAGACTTCTGCCAGCACAGTTACCCGCGACCTAAAAGTTGGCCCGTTACGCATCCGCCATTCGGGATCAGTGCCGTGGCTGTCCTCTGTGCCGTCAGCGCTCGTCCAACTCCTGATCACTGGGCGACGCAGCCCTGGGTGTGGTCGCTCCTCCATCCTCCGCTGGTTCGGCGGGTGGAGAGCCGGCCACCTCCGGACCGTCCGCATCGGGGCCATCGAATTCGATCTCTGCCGGGTTGATGACCAGCGGCAGACCGGAGTTCTCCAGGGCGCGTAGGAGCTGCTGCTGCATCTGCTCCTCCTTGGCCATCCGACGTTCGGCCTCCTCGTCCTCAGATTCCCAGGCGACTCGGGCGGCCAGGGCCTCGCGCAGCACCGTCGCCTCGGGGCTGAGCTCCAGCCAGCCCCTCGCGCTGAACTCCGCCCACCGCTCCGACATCCCGGCGTCCTGGGCCTGGCGGACAACGAACGCCAGATCGGTCAGTGCCGTGAGGAGGCTGCGGGCGGCGGCGCGGGTTTGTTCGGCGAGGTGGTACACGCGCCGGCGGGTTTGCTCGACGGTCAGTTCGAGCTCGAAAGCCTGCGGCTTGTTGGTCAAGTCAGTCCAGCGCATCAGGCCGAGCGCCTGTCCGATGGCTGCGAGTTCACCGATCTTCGGTTCGCGGTGGCCCTGCTCGAGCTTCCAGATCGTCGCCTGGGTGTAGGAGTGCCCGAGTTCCTTGACTTTTTCGGCCAGTTCAGCCTGTGACAAACCGCGCGCCTCCCGCGCACGTCGCAGGTTGATGGCGAAGTGTTCCGCCACTCGGCTCTCATCCCAGATCGGCATTTTCGGTCACCTCTCTAAAACTCCAAAACGGAGTTGGCTAACACTCCAAAGCAGAAGCTACACTACTGCGGAGTGGCTGCCCACTCCAGAAAGGAGTCAAGCTTCCAGTTCCCTTCCGATCCGTGCAGTCGCTCGCCGGTCCTGAGCCGGACCTCGCAGTTTCCTGAACTCGTCGCCACGGGAGGCGCAGCTTCGTGACCGTAGAAGTCACCTTGACGATTGTGGAGATGCAGCATGCAGCCATGCTCGGCGCGTGGCGTCAGATCGAGTCCACGCGGCTGGGGGTGAAAGATCGTTTCGGAGCGGATTCGGAGAACGGCTGGACGCTCAACATCGAGGGCGCAGCCGGCGAGATGGCCGTAGCGAAGACACTGGACCGCTACTGGGGCATGCCGGTGAACACATTCAAGCAAGGCGGGGACGTCGGCGCTCTCCAGGTCCGCACCCGGTCCCGGCACAACAGCGACCTCATCGTGCGACCCTGCGATCGCGACGGAGACGTGTTCATCCTCGTCACCGGGCGGGCGCCTCGCTTCCGGATTCATGGATATGCCTGGGGTCAGCAAGCAAAGCGGGCGTGCTGGCTCCACGACTACGGTGGCCGGCCACCCGCATATTTCGTGCCTCAATCGGCGCTTCGCCCGCTGCAGCTGCTGCGGTGCTCGCCGGGAGGAACGTGGGACGACGCAGTAAGCAGTGCCGACCTCCCGCTCGATCGGGCGGCCTGAACTGACGACGCGCAATGTCATGCAGCTCGAACGGCAAGGCCGCCCGGCCGTATGTGCGGCGGTGAAGCGGAACCATCCCGAAGAGGCGGAGGGAATGGCTTACAGCGACATCGACAACGACTCGGCATGGCACGAACTCCTCAACGAGAAGTACAGGGCTGAACGCAAGTTGGCGCTCCTGGTCACGCAGGTGGAACGGAATCACGACGAGAACCACGTCGGAAACCTGCGATGGTGTCCCATAGGGGCCTGTCGCACTGTCGCCGACCAACTCAAACGCTGACCTTCACCTGGGACGAGGCCCGTATCGGCGTTCCGGAGTGCTGAGGTGGCGAATATCAGCTCTCGGAATCATCGCGAGTAGGTACCCCTAGATCGTCGACCTACTCACCGCCGGCCTGTCCGGCGTTGGCCGCGACCTGGCAGATCGACGTACGAAGATGCTCACCCTCGAGTCAAGCGCGACTCCAGGAGCTTGACTCGAAGGCGCTCTGCTGGAGCAATAGCGCTGCGCAGCCGACGCGGCTAGATTTCAATGGTGCGCGGCCCGGTCGACGTCGCCGCTGAAGTGCTCCCGCCGCCTGTCGATGACGGGTTGAGACTACGGAGGTGCTCAGCCGACAGCCACCACACGGCCGCCGTCGCTTCATCGATACCCAGGGGCGGGTGGCTCCACTCCCGCGGCATGGACAGGTCAAGCCTGCCGCCTTCCAGCGTCGCGACGAAGAAGTCCACGGTACCGCCGTTGACATTACGCAGGCGTCGGCCGTGCGTGGCGGCTGCGACGGCATGGCCATGCCCTGCGGCGACAAGTGGGCGCATCGGAGACATCGGTGCGGAACTTTTTCTCCGGTCGGTGCGGCGCCTCGTCGGTGCACTCATCCGGAACCGGCATGCGGATCGTCCTGTGTTCGACTTTCCGGCAGGCGCTGTCATCCGGAGCATCCAGCGTCGGCCGGCCTGTGACGGAAGCGCACCGTCACACCATCTCCACTACTGGAGAAGCGACGCAGTGGTGCTGACGTGCGGAAATCCAGCGGCAAGTCATCGAAACGGGTGTCATCAGTTTCCCACCCTGACGACACGCCGACGCGACTGAGGGCCGGTATGTCATCTTCGATGAAACGCCCGGTCTGAACAGGTGTGACGTGGGGGACAAGCTTGGTTGAGCCGCCGACTCCGACCGCTTCGACCTGACGGTAGAGGTTCAGTTTCCACGAAGATCCCTAGCAAAAGATCTTGCCAAATCGATTGAGGCCGATGTAGCAAGTCTCTGAGCAGCGCAAACTTGAGCGGGCGACGAGAA
>KL571288.1:0-7196 GCA_000715855.1 Actinoplanes liguriensis | reverse complement strand
CCTCCCTCGCGCCATCAGAGATGTGTATAAGAGACAGGGGTTGGGTAGCGCGGGGCCAAGATCCCTAGCAAAACCCTAGCAATCTGGCTGAGCGATAGAAGATTTTCAATGTCTAGCTAGGTCAAAAACGCTGTCACCAGCGTGAACGCTTGGAGCGGGCGACGAGAATCGAACTCGCGTAATCAGTTTGGAAGACTGAGGCTCTACCATTGAGCTACGCCCGCGAGGCCCCGGAACTTCCCGGGTCTCGGGCACAGCTTACTGAATCATCTGCCGTCCGCGCGAACCGGATTCCCCAGCAGGTGACTCCAGCGCACACGCGGGTAAGCAGACCGCATACACTGGCCGACGCCACGGGGTGTGGCGCAGCTTGGTAGCGCACTCGCTTTGGGAGCGAGGGGCCGTGGGTTCAAATCCCGCCACCCCGACTGATCATCAACTACCCGCAGCAACAAGGAGTACGCCTGTGAAGAGCACCGTCGAGACTCTGAGCCCGACTCGGGTGAAGCTCGCCATCGAGGTGCCGTTCGAGGAGCTCAAGCCGAGCCTGCAGAAGGCGTACCGGGAGATCGGCGCGCAGGTTCAGGTGCCGGGCTTCCGAAAGGGCAAGATCCCAGCGGCGGTCATCGACCAGCGTGTCGGCCGTGGAGCGGTTCTCAACGAGGCCGTTCAGGAGGCGATTCCGCAACAGATCCTGGCCGCGGTTCAGGAGCACGACGTCAAGACGCTCGGCCGCCCCGAGGTGGAGATCACCGAGTTCTCGGACAACGCGCCGCTGAAGTTCACGGCCGAGGTCGACGTCCGCCCCGAGATCGCCATCCCGGACCTGTCGACGATCACCGTCGAGGTCCCGGCCGTCGAGATCGGCGACAGCGAGATCGACGAGCAGATCAGCGGCCTGCGTGAGCGCTTCGCGACGCTGAAGACCGTCGAGCGTGCCGCTGCGGAGGGTGACTACGTCCAGCTCGACCTGAACGCCACGGTCGACGGCGAAGAGGTCCCGGGCGGCTCGGCCACGAACATCTCGCACGAGGTCGGCAGCAAGCAGCTTCTGCCCGGCCTGGACGAGGTGCTGGTCGGCCTGTCCGCCGGCGAGGAGGCCACCTTCACCACCCAGCTCGTGGGCGGCGACTTCGCCGGCCGTGACGCCGAGGTCAAGGTTGTCGTCCGGACCGTCAAGGACAAGCAGCTCCCCGAGATCGACGACGAGTTCGCCCAGCTCGCGAGCGAGTTCGACACCCTGGAGGAGCTGCGCGGCGACCTGCGCGAGCGGCTCACCAAGGCGAAGAAGGTCGAGCAGATCTACGCCGCCCGTGACGAGGCTCTCAAGCAGCTCGTCGACGCCGCCGACATCCCGGCGCCCGAGGGCGTCGTGAAGGAGGAGGTCGAGGGCCGCAAGCAGGCGATGACCGACCAGCTCGAGCGGATCGGCGCCACCCTGCAGGACTACCTGGCCTCCGAGGAGAAGACCGAGGAGCAGATCGACCAGGAGCTGACCGACGCGGCCCAGGAGGGCGTCCGGATCCAGCTGCTGCTCGACACCGTCGCCGACGCCGAGGACGTGCAGGTCACCGACGACGAGTTCGGCCACGAGATCGTGCACCGGGCGCAGCGCGCCCAGATGCAGCCTCAGCAGTACTACGACCAGCTGGTCCGCTCGGGCGCCGCGGCTGCCGTCTTCGGCGACGTGCGCCGGGGCAAGGCTCTCGCGTCGGTCATGGAGCAGGTCACGATGAAGGACAGCGAGGGCAACGTGCTCTCCCTGGACGACCTTCGTGCCGCCAGCGAGGACGAGCACGCCGGTCACAACCACTGATAAAACAGCTGTCACTCGGCCACCGCGCACCGCTTCCGGTGCGCGGTGGCCGGTGTCATTTCAGGGGTACGTACGAGGGCCGGTGCGCTGTCAGCGAACACCCGCCTGAGCGGGAAGCTGATGCGCAATCGACCAGTTAGGTTGGTCGTACGACGGACAACCTGACGGCCGGACCCTCGGCCGAAACAGCAAGCTGTGAAGGGCTGCCATGACCGATCTCCACATTCCTGCCGGGCCGGTGTCGCGGCGCGGTGGCGACTCCCTGAGTGGCAACCTCGACGACTCGGTCTTCAACCGCCTGCTGCGTGAGCGGATCATCTTCCTCGGCAGCGAGGTGACCGACGCGGTCGCCAACCGAATCTGCGCGCAGCTCCTGCTGCTCTCCGCCGAGGACCCGGAACGCGACATCCACCTGTGGATCAACTCGCCGGGCGGTTCGGTCTACTCGGGTATGGCCATCTACGACACGATGCAGTTCATCGACAACGACGTGTCGACCGTCGGAATGGGCATGGCTGCCTCGATGGGGCAGTTCCTGCTCTGCGCCGGCGCACCGGGCAAGCGTTACGCCCTGCCGCACGCTCGCATCATGATGCACCAGCCGTCCGGTGGCATGGGTGGCACCGCCGCCGACATCGCCATTCAGGCGGAGCAGATGCTGTACACCAAGCGCATGTTCCAGGAGCGGA
The DNA here is from genome assembly GCA_000715855.1 of Actinoplanes liguriensis. GTDB lineage: Bacteria > Actinomycetota > Actinomycetes > Mycobacteriales > Micromonosporaceae > Actinoplanes > Actinoplanes liguriensis. The sequence continues at coordinate 4,691 of KL571288.1, read as the reverse complement.
TCGCGTTCCACACGGGCCAGACCCAGGAGCAGATCGCTGAGGACTTCGACCGGGACCGCTGGTTCACGGCCGCCGCCGCGAAAGATTATGGCTTCATCGACAAGGTGATCACCGGGGCCGTTCAGGTCCCGGACGGTGCCGGAACGCTGAACTGAGGAGCTGAACCATGACCGATCTCTCCATGCCTCCCGGCTTCGCTCCGGTGCACAACCGCTACGTGCTGCCCTCGTTCTCCGAGCGCACCTCGTGGGGCATCAAGGAGTCGAACCCGTACAACAAGATGTTCGAGGACCGGATCATCTTCCTCGGCGTCCAGGTGGACGACGCGTCGGCGAACGACGTGATGGCCCAGCTGCTGACGCTGGAGAGCACCGACCCGGACCGCGACATCACGATGTACATCAACTCGCCCGGTGGCTCGTTCACCGCGATGACGGCGATCTACGACACCATGCAGTACGTGCGTCCCGACATCAGCACGGTCTGCCTCGGCCAGGCGGCCAGCGCGGCCGCCGTGCTGCTGGCGGCCGGCACGCCGGGTAAGCGGATGGCGCTCCCGCACTCGCGGATCATCATCCACCAGCCGGCCACCGAGGGTGGTTACGGTCAGGGGTCGGACATCGAGATCCAGGCGCGCGAGATCATGCGAATGCGGACCCAGCTTGAGGAGCTGCTGGCCCGTCACTCCGGCCAGACGGTCGAGAAGGTTCGCAAGGACATCGACCGCGACAAGATCATGACCGCGGCCGAGACCAAGGAGTACGGCCTGGTCGACACGGTTCTGGTCAGCCGGAAGAAGAGCCTGCAGGCCGTCGGCGCCAGTAGCTGAGGCACTCGGTGTCAGGGGCCGGACCGGTCGGACTAGACTGGCCGGTCCCTGACACGCCCGTTTTGGGGGGTCGGAGAACAGCCCCTTTGCGGGTAACGTCGAGCCAGCAGCCTCAGTTACGCGGGTCGGCAGACGATGAGATGGCAACGAGGCAATCAGTCCTCGGACATGGACCGGCCAGTGGTCAGTCGTTGAGCGCAAGGAGAACGTAGGTGGCACGGATCGGTGACGGTGGCGACCTACTCAAGTGCTCCTTCTGTGGGAAGTCACAGAAGCAGGTCAAGAAGCTCATCGCGGGCCCTGGGGTCTACATCTGCGACGAGTGCATCGATCTCTGTAATGAGATCATCGAGGAGGAGCTGGCTGAGACCGGCGAGGTGAAGTGGGAAGAGCTTCCCAAGCCGATGGAGATCTGCCAGTTCCTCGACAACTATGTTGTCGGCCAGGAGCAGGCGAAGAAGGCACTCGCCGTCGCGGTCTACAACCACTACAAGCGGATCCAGGCCGAGTCGAACGGCGCTCCCGGCAGTGGCAGCGACGTCGAGGTGGCCAAGTCCAACATCATGCTCATCGGCCCCACGGGCTGCGGCAAGACGCACCTGGCGCAGACCCTGGCCCGGATGCTGAACGTGCCGTTCGCCATTGCTGACGCCACGGCGCTGACTGAGGCCGGCTACGTCGGTGAAGACGTCGAGAACATCCTGCTCAAGCTGATTCAGGCGGCGGATTACGACGTCAAGCGCGCTGAGCAGGGCATCATCTACATCGACGAGGTCGACAAGATCGCCCGCAAGAGCGAGAACCCGTCGATCACCCGGGACGTCTCCGGCGAGGGCGTTCAGCAGGCGTTGCTGAAGATCCTCGAGGGCACGGTGGCCAACGTTCCGCCGCAGGGCGGCCGTAAGCACCCGCACCAGGAGTTCATCCAGATCGACACGACGAACGTGCTGTTCATCGTCGGTGGTGCGTTCGCGGGGCTGGAGCGGATCATCGAGCAGCGCGTCGGCCAGAGCGGGGTCGGCTTCGGCGCTCGCCTGCGGTCGATCTCGGATCGGAACACCGACGACATCTTCAGCAAGGTGATGCCCGAGGACATGCTGAAGTTCGGCCTGATCCCCGAGTTCATCGGCCGTCTTCCGGTGATCACCACAGTCCGTAACCTGGACCGGGACGCGCTCATCAAGATCCTCACCGAGCCGCGGAACGCCTACGTCAAGCAGTACCAACGGCTGTTCGAACTCGACGGCGTCGAGCTGGAGTTCGACGAGGGCGCGCTCGAAGCCATCGCCGACCAGGCCATGCTGCGTGGCACGGGCGCTCGTGGTCTCCGGGCGATCATGGAGGAAGTCCTTCAGAACGTGATGTTCGAGGTGCCCAGCAACCCGGACGCGGCCCGTGTCCTGATCACCCGCGAGGTCGTCGTGGAGAACGTGATCCCGACGATCGTCCCGCGGGAGTTCGTGGGCCGGCGCCGGCACGCGCGCGAGGAGAAGTCGGCCTGAGCGGGTCCCGCGATCTGGCGGGCATTCTCGCCGGCGTCGAACGCGGTGACCGGCACGTGCCGGTCCCGTGGCTCGAGGTCGTTTCCCCACCGTCGCCCGACCGGGCGGCGGTGGTGTCGTTTCCGGGCCATGTCGTCATCGCGGCCGACGTCGAGTTCGCCTGGGCCGAGAAGCTCGCCGGTGAGGACTTCGCCGCGCCCACCGGCCCGCGCTTCCTCAGCGCCCTGGAGGACCGTTTCGGCCTGCATGCCGGAGCGTTCGACGTCTCCCTGCTCGCGACCCCGCTCCCGGGCGATCCGCCACTCGCGTTGACCCCGCTCGACGCGAGCGACCACCCGCGGGCGCTACGCGCTCACCGGTACCGCACCGACGTGCGGGTGTGGGAGTCCGAGCACGGGCTCCTGGTCGTCGGCCGCGGGCTGGCCGGGCGCTGGGAGGTCGCCTTCGAGGTCGATCCGGCGGCGCAGGGCAGGGGCCACGGTCGGCTCCTGGCCACGGCCGCCCGGCACCTGATCCCGGAGGACCGCCCGATCTGGGCCCAGTGCGCCCCGGGCAACTCGGCGAGCCTGACGCCGGGCATTCAGCAGGTAGCGACGTGGCGAGCGCCGACCGGTCGCGCCGCGGCTCGGGCCGATACGGCCCTCCGCCGGAGCGGAACTGCGCAGACCCCGCCCTCCGCTGGAGCGGAACCGCGTAGACCCCGCCCTCCGCAGGGGGGCGTGCCCAATGCCAGTGTGGCAAGAAGCCGCATGATCGTGTGGACGGCCTGTGGACAACCCGCTGGTGTGGAAAACGATCCGGCCTTCGGCGTAGGGCGTGAACTGGGCGTCGGGGTGGGCGGGGGACGGGGCTCACGTCGTACGCTCGAATTTATGCGCGTCGCCGTCTGCCAGTTGAACTCGCGGGATGACCGCGCCCACAATCTCTCGGTCGCGAGGTCTTTGCTCGAGCGTGCCGCCGCAGGCGGCGCCGAGTTCGCGGTCCTCCCGGAATATGTCGACTTCCTCGGTCGCGCGGCCGATGCGCCCAAGCCGGAGGGGCGCGACGGCGAGTTCGCCGCGTTCTTCTCCGCGGCGGCGCGCGAGCTCGGCATCTGGGTGCACGCCGGCTCGTTCCACGAGACCGGCCCCGAGGAGGGGCGGACTTTCAACACCACGCTGGTCTTCCGGCCTGACGGCGCGCTCTCGGCGAGCTATCGCAAGATTCACCTGTACGACGTGGAGATCGCCGGTCGGGTGTCGTACCAGGAGTCGCGAACCGTCGCACCGGGTGACGAGACCGTGGTCACCGAGGTCAACGGTGTGCCGACCGGCCTCAGCATCTGCTACGACCTGCGGTTCCCGGAGCTGTACCGGCGGCTCGCGATCGCCGGCGCGAAGGTCATCGTGGTGCCGGCGGCGTTCATGCTGCACACCGGGCGCGACCACTGGGAGGTGCTGCTCCGCGCTCGCGCCATCGAGAATCAGTGCTTCGTCCTGGCCTCCGGCCAAATCGGAGATCACGACCCTGGGCGTACGTGTTTCGGCCGTAGCATGATCATCGACCCGTGGGGGACGGTGCTCGCGCAGGCGCCGGACACCGAGGGGATCGCGATCGCGGATCTGGACCTGAGCCGGCTGGAGACCATCCGCGAGGAGCTACCGAGCCTGGCGAACCGCCGACTCTGACCGGAATGTATCCGGGGTCACAGACTCTGGATCAGGTAGCTGACGACGGCCAGACCGACCACCGCGGAGCCGACCAGCAGGAGGGCGCCGCCCATCCGGGAGGGGCCGCGGAGAAGCAGTTTTCGCACCGAGACGACGACGGTCACCAGCACGAGCAGGCCGATCACCAGTTGCCAGAGCGGGACCAGCATGCCGAGGAACGCGTCGACCGCCAGCGTCTCGGATGCGTTCATGAGGCCACTCTGTCACGGTTTCCGGCCGCTGTGTGCCAGCGCGCCGCAGGCGACAAGCACGTACGTCGATTTGCGGTTCGGGTGGGCGGTCAAGTAATTTCTTCTCTGCCAACGGGAAACCGGTACGGACGGCCACGAAAGTGACAATCCGGATCGCGACCTCGGAGGCCGTTGAGGCGAGTTACGCTTGCCTTCAACGCCGGGCGATGCAGCAAAGATCCAGCTAGCTGGACTTGCCACTGCGACACCGACCGGGTAGAGTGATTCAGCCAGCAGGAGCCGGGCGGACGAAAATGTCGGTCGGTCTGCATGAGCCACTTTCACTGATCATCCACTTCGGTGGCGATCACTGTGGAAACCACTTGGGCGAGGCCAGCGAGATCCCCGGATCGCGCCGAGCGAAAACGACCAGGTAAGCTTTGAAGAGTGCCCCGGAGAACGGGCCGTGAAAGCGGTTCGG
>KL571287.1:79871-80289 GCA_000715855.1 Actinoplanes liguriensis | reverse complement strand
GTTGCCGGATCCGGTGCGGCGCGTGTTCCGGCTTCTCGGGGTGTACCCGGGCGGGGATTTCGACGCGCTCGCCGTGGCCGCGCTCGCCGGCCTGCCCGAGGACGCCGCCGCGGACATGCTCGACGACCTGGTCGACGTGAACCTGGTCGAGGAGCCGGAGCCGGGGGTGTACCGGATGCACGACCTGGTCCGGGAGTACACCGGGATGCTCGCCGCCGACCTGCCCGCTGCCGTCCGGTCGGCGGCGCTCACCGCGGTGCTGGACTTCCAGCTCCAGGCCCTGGTGGCGGCCAACTTCCCCGGTTACCGGGCCGAGCTTCTGCGGGACCTGCGCTCGCCGGCCCCGGCTCGCGCCGACCTCGTCGTCCCGGACCCGATCGCGCGGCTGGAGCGGGAGCGCCCGAACCTGCCGGCCCTC
>KL571287.1:76942-79665 GCA_000715855.1 Actinoplanes liguriensis | reverse complement strand
GTCCGACGGGTTACGCGTGGCGGATTCCCCGGGCCGCCTGGCACCCGCTGTTCTACCGCGGGTACATGGAAGACGTCCGGGAGCTGCATCTGCTCGCGCTGCCGGTTGCCGAGGCGTCCGGTGACCTCGCGGCGATCGCCACCGTCGAGAACTATCTCGCCTCCGCGTACGGCCGTGCCGGGCAGCACGAAGAGGCCGAGGAACACCTGGGTCGCTCGATCCGGCTCTACGCCGAGCTCGGCGATCGTTCCGCGCTGTCGAAGTGCTACGACAACCTGGGCCTGATCCATTTCAGCCGGGGACGCTTCAGGGAGTCGGCCGAGGCGCTCCAGCAGGCACTCCGGAACCGGGCCGGGCTCGCGCTCCGGTACAGCCCGATGGCCGGGCTCGCCACGCTCGTCGACAGCCTCGCCGTGCTGGGTCGCTACGACGAGGCGATCGCGTTCCTCCGCCGCGGGCTGTTCGTGATGATCGACGTCGGCAACGACGCCATGGTCGGGAGTTCGTTCCTGCGGCTCCAGCGTCTCCGGATCGCTCAGGGAACCATGGCCCCGGCGACCGCGCACCGCTATGTCGACGCGGGGACGCGCCTGGTGGATCGGGCCGGTTACCAGGCCGGTCTGGCGGATGCCCGCAACGATCGGGCGCGGTTGTACCGGCTGGAGGGGCGTTATCTCGAGGCGCTCGCCGAGCACCGGCAGGCGCTGAAGATCATCCAGCCGTTGAACGACCTGCTGCACGAGACCATGTACCGCTGTGATCTCGGCGCCACCCTCCGCGCAGCCGGTGACCTGCCCGAGGCGCACGAGGCGTACCGGGAAGCCCTGGTCATCGCCCGGCGCCTGCGGTCGGACTACCAGATCGCGCGCGCCCTCAGCGGGCTGGCCGCCTGCCTGGCCGACGGTGACCCGGAGGCGGAGCGCTTCCGCGCGCAGGCCGGCGAGCTGTTCCAGCGGATGGGCGTGTCGCCGGATGGCCGCTGAGTACCGCATCCTGGGTCCGCTGGCGGTCGAGGTCGACGGCCGGCCGGTGGCGGTGACGGCGGGCCGTGACCGGGTGGTGCTGGCGATGCTGCTGTTGCACGCGAACCGGGTCGTCGGCACCGGTGAGCTGGTCGAGGCGGTGTGGGGCGAGGTGCCGCCGGTCACCGCCCGAGGCCAGTTGCAGACCTGCGTCTCACGGCTGCGGCGGATGCTGCCCGGCGATGTGATCGGCACCGACCCGGCCGGCTACCGGATCACGGTCCGCCCGGGAGAGCTGGACGCGGAGGTCTTCGCCGGATCGGTGGAGCACGCTCGCGCGTCCGGTGACCGGGTGGCGTTCCGCCGAGCGCTGGACCTGTGGCACGGATCGGCCTGCGCCGAGCTGGAGGCCCCGGCGATCCGGCAGGCCGCGGCGGCGCTGGACGAGCGGTACGTGCTGGCGGTCGAGGACTGGGCGGAGCTGGAGCTGGCCGCCGGCAACGAGCGGGAGCTCGCCGGTGAGCTGGGCGTGTTCGTCGAGCGGTTCCCGCTGCGGGAGCGGCTGCGTGGCCAGTTGATGCTGGCGCTGGCCCGGTCCGGGCGACAGGCGGACGCGCTCGCCGAGTTCCGCCGGGCGCGCCGGCTGCTCGCCGACGAGCTGGGCGTCGAGCCCGGCGAGAAGTTGCAGACGCGGCATCGCGAGGTGCTCAACGGGGCGGTCATCGCCGAGGTCCGGCCGACCGGCCGCGCGCGGTGCCTGCCGCGTACGGTCGGCGACTTCACCGGCCGCACCGAGCAGGTCGATCGCCTGCTCGCCGAGATCGGCTCNTCGCCTGCTCGCCGAGATCGGCTCGGGGACCGGCCCGGTGGTGACGGTGATCGACGGGATGGCCGGCAGCGGCAAGACCACGCTCGCCCTGCACGTGGCAGCGCTCGCCGGTGACCGCTACCCGGACGCACACCTCTACCTCGACCTGCACGGGCACAGCGAGGACGCCCCGGTCGAGCCGGCCGCCGCGCTGCTGATCCTGCTGCGGCAGCTGGGCCTGTCCGCCCGGGAGATCCCGGCCGACCCGGTGGAGCGGATCGGACGGTGGCGGACCGAGCTGTCCCATCGCCGGTCACTGATCGTCCTGGACAACGTCGCGTCCAGCGCCCAGGTCGCCGACCTGCTGCCCACCGGGCCGGACACCCTGACCCTGGTGACCAGCCGGCGGCGGCTGGCCGGGCTGGACGGGGTCCGGGTGGAGTCGCTGCCGGTGCTCACGCCGGGCGAGGCGCTGACGCTGTTCGCACGGATCGCCGGCGACCGGGTCCGCGACGAGCCGGCCGCTGCCGCGGAGGTGGTCCAGCGCTGCGGANGTCCTGGACAACGCGGCCGCCAGCGAGCAGGTGGCCGACCTGTTGCCGACCACGCCCGGCAGTCTCGCCCTGGTCACGAGCCGCCGGCGACTGTCCGGTCTGGACGGTGTGCGGGTCGAGTCGCTGCCGGTGCTGTCCCCGGCGGAGGCGGTGTCGCTGCTGGAGCGGATCGCCGGTGACCGGGTGCGGGACGAGCCGGAGGCGGCGGCCGAGGTGGTCCGGCGCTGTGGCCTGCTCCCGCTGGCGGTCCGGCTGGCCGGGGCCCGGCTGGCGCACCGGCCGCGCTGGCGGGTCGCCGACCTGCTGCGGCGGCTCGGTGAGGCGGCGCTGCCCGAGTTGTCGGCCGAGGACCGGAGCGTGGCCGGGGCGTTCGCGCTCACCTACCGGCACCTCCCGGAC
>KL571287.1:75946-76750 GCA_000715855.1 Actinoplanes liguriensis | reverse complement strand
CTACCGGCACCTCCCGGACTCGCCTCGCCGGCTGTTCCGCCTGCTCGGCGCATATCCCGCGGCCGACTTCGACGCGCCGGCCGTGGCCGCGCTGGCCGGCCTGCCGCTCGAGAGTGCCGCGGACGATCTGGACGTGCTGATCGACGTGCACCTGGTCGACGAGCCGGAGCGTGGGGTGTTCCGGCTGCACGACCTGCTCCGCGAGTACGCCGGCACGCTCGCTGCCGATCTGCCGGACGAGGAACGGCGGGAAGCGCTCACCGGCGTACTGGATCTGCAGTTGCACGCCGCGGTCGCGGCCGCCGCGCCGAACCATCGGCAACACCTCGCGGCCGACCTGGAGTGCTCGCGGCCGGCGCGTCCCGATCTGCTCGCCGAGCTCGGCGACCCGGCGGCCCGGATGGAACGGGAGCGGCCCCACCTGGCGGGCTACGTCGAGGCCGCCGCGGCGATCGGCCGGCTCGACCTGGCCTGGAAGATCCCTCGGGCCGCCTGGTCCTGGCTCTTCTACCGAAGCTACATCGACGACGTCCGGGACCTGTTGCTGCGGGCGATCCAGCGGCTCGACGGGAGCGGGGAGAGCCGGGCGATCGCGGCCCTCGCCAACTACCTTGCCTCGGCCTACAACCGGACCGCCGAGTTCGCGACGGCGGGCGAGTACGTCCGGCTCGCCATCCGCCTGCGCGGCGAGCTCGGCGACACCGAGGCGCAGGCCGTCGGGTACGCGAACCTGGCCGCGATCTACGAGTCGATGGGCCGCTTCCCCGAGTCGATCGAGGCCGCGTCTGTCTCTTATACACATCT
>KL571287.1:66888-75748 GCA_000715855.1 Actinoplanes liguriensis | reverse complement strand
GCCCGCCGAGGCCGCCCGGTACGCCCGGCTCCGGCTGTTCGTCGCGCTCGACCAGCGGGACCCGACCTGGATCGCGCTGTCCCTGCTCAACCTGCAGCGGATCAAGGTGCTCAGCGGGGTGCTCCCGCCGGCGGTCGCGCACCGTCGTCTGGACACCCTGTTCCCGGTGTTGCGCCGCGCCGGGCACGTGGTCGGCATCGCCGATCTGCTCAACGACCGGGCCTGCCTGTACCGGTCGGAGGGCCGGTACGCCGAGGCGCTGGCCGAGCACCGTCCGGCGATCGAGGCCGCGCGGGAGTGCCGGGATCGTCAGGTGATGACCGAGTTCCGGTGCGACCATGCGCGGACGCTGCAACTCTCCGGTGACGTCGCCGGGGCGCGGGCCGAGTACCGGCGGGCCCTGGCGGAGGCGGTCGAGGCGCGTGCCGTACTCGATCGCCCGCGCCGAGGCCGGCCTCGCCACCTGCTTCGACCCGGCCGGACCGGAGGCCGTCCGGCACCGCGAGCGGGCGTGTGACCTGTTCGACGGGATGGGGATCGCCACGATCAACTGCGGTCCGGAGAAGGTCGAGAGAGGATGGTCGGGTGACGACTGACGAGACTGGTTTCCGGATCGAACGCGACACGATGGGCGAGGTGCGCGTCCCCGCCGACGCCCTGTGGCGGGCGCAGACCCAGCGCGCGGTGGAGAATTTCCCGATCTCCGGGCGTGGCCTGGAGCCGTCGCACATCCACGCGCTCGCCCGGATCAAGGGCGCCGCCGCGCAGGTCAACGCGGAGCTCGGGGTGCTCGACAAGGAGCTGGCCGACGCGATCGCGACCGCGGCCGCGCACGTGGTCGACGGCGGTTACGACGACCAGTTCCCGATCGACGTCTTCCAGACCGGCTCGGGCACGTCGTCGAACATGAACGCCAACGAGGTGATCGCCACCCTGGCGTCGCGCGCGCTGGACAAGCCGGTGCACCCGAACGATCACGTCAACGCGTCCCAGTCCAGCAACGACGTGTTCCCGTCCTCGATCCACCTGGCCGCCACCGAGGCGGTCAGCGCCGACCTGATCCCGGCCCTGGAGCACCTCACCGGCGCCCTGCGGGTGAAGGCGGAGAGCTGGTCGGACGTGGTCAAGAGCGGTCGCACCCACCTGATGGACGCCACCCCGGTCACGCTGGGCCAGGAGTTCTCGGGCTGTCTCTTATACACATCCAGGGCGTGAACACCCCGCCCGGCTTCGCGCCCAAGGTGATCGAGCTGCTCCGGCAGCAGACCGGTTTGCCACTGAGCGAGGCCCGCGACCACTTCGAGGCGCAGGGCGCGCGGGACGCGCTGGTCGAGGCGTCCGGGCAGATCCGCGTGGTGGCGGTCGGCCTCTACAAGATCGCCAACGACATCCGCTGGATGGGCTCCGGCCCGCGCGCCGGCCTGCGTGAGCTGCGCCTGCCCGACCTGCAGCCGGGCTCGTCGATCATGCCGGGCAAGGTGAATCCGGTGGTGCCCGAGGCGGTCCGGCAGGTCGCCGCGCAGGTGATCGGCAACGACGCGACGGTCGCCTTCGCCGGCACGCAGGGCGATTTCGAGCTGAACGTGATGCTCCCGGTGATGGCCCGCAACCTGCTGGAGTCGATCCGCCTGCTGGCCGCGGCGGCTCGCCTGCTCGCCGACCGCTGCGTCGCCGGCCTGGAGGCGAACGAGGACGTCGCCCGGGGTTACGCCGAGGGCTCGCCGTCGATCGTCACACCCCTCAACCGCTTTCTGGGGTACGACGAGGCGGCCGCGATCGCCAAGCAGGCACTTGCCACGAACCGGACGATCCGTGACGTGGTGATCGAACGCGGGCACGTCAGCTCGGGCACCCTAACCGAAGAGCAGCTCGACGAGGCGCTCGATGTTCTGAAGATGACACGCCCGTAAAATAGACAGTCCTCGACCTTGCGCCGAACGACCTTTCTCGATGGGATGCGGGGATCTAACTCTCAGGAGGAGCGCATTCCATGAGAAGACGCCTCACTGTCGGAGCCGTTGTCACCTTGACGGGTCTGGCGTTCCTTACCACGGTCCCAGGTTCCGCCCAAGCGGAGCCGACGGCCGTGACCGATTACACGGTCGTGGCGGCCGACGGGGTCTCCGCCGCGGACGCGACGGCCGCGATCAAGGCCGCCGGCGGCTCGATCGTCAGCGGTAACGACGCTGTCGGTGTCTACCGCGTCACCTCGACGGACGCCAAGTTCGAGAGCAAGGCGATCGCCTCGGCCGAGCTGATCGGCGCGACCGAGCGCAAGGCCATCGGGTACTCGCCGAACGGCGTGGAGAAGGTGGAGAAGGGCCTGACGTCCAAGGGTGGGAAGGGCCACGGCCCGGCCAAGGCCGACCCGCTGGACGACAAGCTCTGGGGCCTGGCCATGATCAAGGCCGACAAGGCTCGCAAGATCGAGTCGGGCGACAAGGGCGTCACGGTCGGCGTGCTCGACACCGGCCTGGACTCGTCGAACCCGGACCTCGCGCCGAACTACAACAGCAAGCTGTCCCGCAACTTCGCGCCCGACATCCCGGCGATCGACAACGTCTTCATCGACGGGGTCGACCAGGGCTGCGAGGTGCCCAGCTGCGTCGACCCGGCCGGCACCGACGACGGCGGCCACGGCACGCACGTCGCCGGCACGATCGGCGCCGCGCTCAACGGCACCGGCGTCTCCGGCGTCGCGCCGAACGTCAGCCTGGTCGAGCTCAAGGGTGGTCAGGACTCCGGGTACTTCTTCCTCGACCCGGTGGTCAACGCCCTGACCTACGCCGGCGACAAGGGCATCGACGTGGTCAACATGTCGTTCTACGTCGACCCGTGGCTCTACAACTGCACGGCCAACCCGGCCGACAACCCCGCCCAGCAGGCCGAGCAGCAGGCGATCATCACCGGTATGAAGCGGGCGCTGAACTACGCCCACGCTCGCGGTGTCACGATGTTCGGCGCGCTCGGCAACAACCACGAGGACCTGGGCAAGCCGCGCACCGACATCTCCAGCCCGGACTACGGCGGCGACCCGTACTCGCGGCCGATCGACAACTCCTCCTGCTGGGACCTGCCGGTCGAGGGCCCGCACGTGATCGGCGTCTCGGCGGTCGGCCCGTCCACCCGCAAGGCGGACTTCTCCAACTACGGCCTGGAGCAGATCTCGGTCGCCGCGCCGGGTGGGTTCGCCCGCGACGGCTTCGGCACCGACACCTACAACACGCCGGGCAACCGCATCCTCTCCACCTACCCGCTGAAGGTGCTGAAGGAGGAGGGCCTGGTCGACGAGGCCGGCAACATCACCCCGGCAGGCGAGGCCACGGTCTTCAAGGACTGCACCAAGGCCGGCAAGTGCGGGTACTACACGTACTTGCAGGGCACCTCGATGGCCTCGCCGCACGCGGCCGGGGTCGGTGCCCTGATCGTCAGCCGGTACGGCGTGCCGGACTTCCGCCGCGGTGGCAAGACGCTGCCGGCGGACGTGGTCGAGCAGATCCTGTACCGCACCGCGGACGAGCACGCCTGCCCGACGCCGCGCCTGCAGAGCTATGTGCAGGAGGGCCGGTCCACCGAATTCGACGCGCTCTGTGAGGGCGGGACGAACTTCAACGGGTTCTACGGCTACGGCATCGTCGACGCGTACGCGGCGGTCGGCGGTCGCTGACGGGTGTCGGCCGACCGGGGCGCTCAATCCGATCGCCCCGGTCGGTACCCTTGTACGGTGACTCTGCGCTTGTACGACACCGCGACCCGATCGGTCCGGGACTTCGTCCCGATGACGCCCGGTCAGGTGGGGATCTACCTGTGTGGCGTCACCGTGCAGTCCTCCCCACATATCGGCCACCTCCGTTCCGCCGTGAACTACGACGTGCTGCGCCGCTGGCTGCTGCACACCGGCTCGGAGGTGACGTTCGTCCGCAACGTCACCGACGTGGACGACAAGATCCTGCAGAAGTCGCTGGAACAGGGCCGGCCGTACTGGGCGATCGCCTATGAGAACCGCCTGCTGCTCGACCGCGACTACCGCTCGCTCAACGTGCTGGCGCCCACCTACGAGCCGCTGGCCACCGGGCACATCACCGAGATGCACGACATGATCGCCTCGCTGATCGAGCGCGGTCATGCGTATCCGGCCGCGAACGCCAACGGCGACGTGTACTTCGACGTCCACTCCTTCCCGGAGTACGGTGCGCTCTCCGGCCAGAAGCCCGAGGACATGCGCTCCGCCGAGGACGCGCCGGAACGCGACAAGCGCGACGCCCGCGACTTCGCGCTCTGGAAGGGCGTCAAGGCCGACGAGCCGCAGGATGCGTACTGGCCGTCCCCGTGGGGCCGCGGCCGTCCCGGCTGGCACATCGAGTGCTCCGCGATGGCCCGTCGCTACCTCGGCGACGAGTTCGACATCCACGGTGGCGGCCTCGACCTGACGTTCCCGCACCACGAGAACGAGCTGGCCCAGTCCAAGGCGGCCGGTCTCGGTTTCTCCCGCTTCTGGGTGCACCACGCCCTGCTCAACCTGGGCAAGTCCAAGATGAGCAAGTCGCTGGGCAACGTGATCGACCTGACCGCCGTGGTCGAGGCCGGGATCCGCCCGGTCGAGCTGCGCTACTACCTGGGCAGCCCGCACTACCGCTCGCGGATCGACTACACCGACGAGGCGCTGCACGAGGCCGCCGTGGCGTACAAGCGGATCGAGGGCTTCGTCCACCGCGCCGCCGAGATCGTCGGCCCGGGGCGGCCCAAGGCGGTGCCGCCGGCGTTCGCCGACGCGATGAACGACGACCTGAACACCTCGGCGGCGCTCGCGGTCGTGCACGACACGATCCGCGAGGGCAACACCGCCCTGGCCGCCGGCGACGAGCCGGCCATCCGCGGCGCGCTGACCGCGGTCCGGGCCATGCTCGGGGTGCTCGGCCTCGACCCGCTCGACCCGTCGTGGGGCGGCGGCGACAGCAGCGACGACCTGCGGCCGGTGATCGACGGTCTCGTCGCGCTGGCTCTGGAACAACGGGCTCAGGCCCGTGCACGGAAGGACTGGGCGGCCGCCGATCAGGTGCGGGACCAGCTCAAGAACGCGGGTATTCAGGTGGAGGACACTCCGGCCGGTCCGCGCTGGACGGTAGGAGAGCAGCACTGATGCCGGGTAATTCACAGAACGCCAGCAAGCGCTCGAGCTCGAAGAAGGGCGCCGCGGCAGGGTCGGGCGGCAAGAACCGCGCCAGCCTCAAGGGCCGGGGCAAGACCCTGCCCGCCGACGAGCGGCCGTGGCACAAGGGCTACTCGGGCACCGAGAAACTGCCCGAGAAGACCGCGCGCAAGCAGGAGAAGGAGCGCAAGGCCGCGGCTGCCGAGGGCCGCGCGCCCAAGATCGGCGTCCCCGGTTCGAAGGACACCACCTGGGGTCGTGGTGGCGGTCGCGCCGCCGGCCTGACCCGCGCCCAGGCCACCCGGGGTGGCGGCCGGGCCGCCGGTCCGCGTGGCCCCCGGGTCGCGCCGGGGCGCCGCTCCAACCCCACCAAGGAAGGGCCCGAGCTGCTGCTCGGCCGCAACCCGGTGGTGGAGGCGCTGCGCGCGCTGATTCCGGCGACGGCGCTCTACGTGGCGCAGGGCATCGACATCGACGAGCGGGTGGCCGAGGCCGTCCGCACCGCCGGTGACCGGGGCATCCCGATCCTGGAGATCAGCCGCGCCGAGCTGGACCGGATGACCGGCGGTGTCCTGCACCAGGGCATCGGCGTGCAGGTCCCGCCGTTCGGCTACGAGAACTTCGACGACCTGGTCGCGGCCGCTCTCGAGCAGACCGCGCCGCTGCTGGTCGCCCTGGACGGGATCACCGACCCGCGCAACGTGGGCGCGGTGATCCGGTCGGTGGCCGCGTTCGGCGGGCACGGCGTCTTCATGACCGAGCGCCGGGCCGCCGGTATCACCGCGACCGCGTGGCGCACCAGCGCCGGCGCCGCCGCGCGGGTGCCGGTCTCCCAGGTGGTCAACCTGACCCGGGCGATCAAGTCGGCGCAGAAGCAGGGCTTCACGGCGATCGGCCTGGACGCCGACGGCGAGACCGGCCTCTACCAGCTCGAAGCCGCGGTCGGGCCGCTGCTGGTGGTCGTCGGCTCCGAGGGCCGCGGGCTGTCCCGGCTCGTCGGCGAGACCTGTGACCTGCGGGTGAGCATCCCGATGGCCTCCGACGTCGAGTCCCTGAACGCCAGCGTCGCGGCCGCGGTCACGCTCGCCGAGGTCACCCGCCGCCGCTCCCAGAGCCTGTCTCTTATACACATGTCGACGGACTCACCCCGAAGGTGACCCGGTAGTCGCAGGCCCCCTTGCACGACATCGTGGCCGAGTCGTCGAAGGCGTACGAGTACGCGTACGGCTCCGCCTTCTTGAACACCTGGGTGTAGTCGACCTTCCACTTGGACGGGACGCACTTCTCCCGCCCGGCCCAGGCGCCCCGGCAGCAGGTCTCGTCGGTGTTGAATGCGGTGCACGGGTTCTTGCAGGCCACGGTCGAGCCGCCCTTGGTCACCCGCATGGTGGACGGGCAGTCGACCGGCTTGGCGCAGCCCTGCTTCGAACAGCCCTTGGCGCTCACCGGGTCCTTGGTGACGGTGTGGAAGATATTGATCCACATCGGCAGGTTCGAGCCGTCGACCATGCTCACGTCGTAGAAGTCCATGCCGCCCCAGGCGTCCAGGGCGAACTCGGCCAGCGTCGTCGGAGCCGGGTCGGGCTGCACGCACTTCTCACTGTCCGCGCAGTACCCGGACTGGCACACGTTCCGCCCGCTGCCGTCGGTCTTGCAGCCGGCCCGCGCCCAGATCCGGCCACCCCACCCCTTGGGCAGTTTCACGCTCGCGGTCGCGCCCGGCGCGAGCGTCCAGCGGGTCTTCGCGATCGGGTGCTCCTTCTGCTGGGTGGCGGCCACCCAGAGGGTCTGCTGCGTCGCGTTCACGATCGTCACGGTGTGCGCACCGGACGCGTGCGCCGGGACGGTGCTCTTCGCGTGGGTGCTGCTCGACGTCTTCGGCGCGGGCTTGGCCGGGGGCGTGGCACTGCGGGTCGGGGCCGGCGACGGATCCATCGACACGTACACCGGCGTGCCGGCCGCGGCTGCCGGTGCGGGCACCTGGTCGCCGTTGCCCGAACACCCCATCACCGACGCCAGCAGCAGCGCCGCCACGAGCGTTCCCGCCCTCCGGCGCCACCTCATCGTTTCCACGGTTATCGGGCTCCTCTCCACCTCTCGCATAGGGGAGAGGCGCACCCGCCCACCGGATAACAGAAACCGTCCGCACCTTCGTCAGGCAACTACTCCGTAGCTTGCGGAAGGCCGGAGGACGACCTTGCGGCGGCGTTCAGTAATCGGTTGACTACATGTTGAATCATTGGCGTCACCTTGATGGTCATCCTGGGGGCGACATGGCAACGGACACGCATGACTTCACATTGACCGCGGTTCTTGTCGGTGGCGAGGAAGACGATGCCGGCTCGGTGGCACGGAGCGTGCAGGAAATCTCGGGGCGGTGGCGGGCGATCGGCGTGCCTCAGCCGACGCCGACCGTTGCTGCACCGGAGGGTGCCAGGTCCGGCGAGGTGGCGGTGTTCGGCGCGTTCTGTGCGTCGTTCCTGCCGATGCTGCCGGATCTGCTCGCCGCGCTACGTTCAGTGATCGAGTGGGCGGGCGCCCGTCCCGGGCGTACGGCGAAGGTGATCCGGCCGGACGGATCCAGCATCGAGATCGCCGGGTTGTCCCGGGCGGATCAACATGCGCTGGTGCAGTCCTGGATCGACGAGCACAGCGGCGACGGTCCGGCCGGCGGCGCATGAGTGCCCGCCTCGCCCTGCTGATCGCCGCGAGCGAGTATGAGGACCCGGGCCTGGGCCGGCTGCGCTCGCCGGTCCACGACGTCACCGAGTTGGCGCAGGTGCTCGCGGACCCGGAGATCGGTGGCTATCAGGTCGAGACGTTGATCGGCGAGTCGGACGCCACGGTGCGTCGCACGTTGAGCCGGTTCTTGCGTACCGCGCGGGCGTCGGACACGCTCTTGATCCATTTCGCCTGTCACGGCGTTGTCGATCTCGCCGGCGGGCTCTACCTGACCGCGCGCGATACCGAACTCGCCGACATCGCCGTCACCGCCCTCTCGGCAGACCTGTTGAGCCGCTTGATCGATCACTCCCCGTCTCGCCGAGTAATCCTTGTCCTCGATTGCTGTTTCAGCGGCGCGATCTCCCGGGTGATGACGCACCGGGCTGGTGACGGCCTGCCGATCGGGGAGGCCTTCCGCGGCGAAGGGCAAGGACGCGCGGTGCTCACCGCCAGCCGGGCGGAGGAATATGCGTACGAGCCGACCGGCGAGCTGCTGACGATGAATGACAACCCGTTGCACTCCGTTTTCGCCGACGCATTTCTGGAAGGATTGCGTACCGGTAATGCCGATCTTGACGGGGACGGCGAGGTCTCGGTTGATGATCTTTATCAGTACGTTCACCAGAGGGTGGTGAGCGCCGGTTCCGTGCAGACGCCGACCCGGTGGAATTATGTGCAAGGCAAGATATTCGTCGCCCACCGGGCTCCCGGGCGCACGTTGAATTCGATCAAGCCGGCGCCTCCGCGCATCGGTCCGCCCATTACGCCGTGGGATGCGGATCTTCTGGACTGGCGATTCCCGTTGACCGCCGAGTTCAGTCGATTCCTGGCCGGCCGGGTGCTCTCTCCGGAAGAGCGTCAGGCCTGGCGGATCCTCGGTAACGGGGAGTGGGATCGTGCTACCGAGGCCTTCGACGCGGCTGGAGGCCGCTGGGCGGTCGACGGGAGCACTCGGTGGGGGCAGGCTCTGTGCCACGCGGCAGCGAG
>KL571287.1:63156-66659 GCA_000715855.1 Actinoplanes liguriensis | reverse complement strand
CCTGCCGGTGGGGCCATCCTGCTCGGCTCGGTGTGTTACGCCGCCGGCGGTCACCCGCGGTCGATCGAGTTGCTCGAGGAGGTGCCCGAGATGGTCGCGTTCGCCCCTGAGCTGGCCGCATATCGCGCGTTGCGGAGCGGTGATGACGGGCTGCTGGGCCGGGCGCTGCGTCTTGAGCCGGGGTTGGCGATCGTGCTCGAGGAGGTGGGCACCGACGTCCGGGCGGTGTTCGCGGAATCCGTACGCGAGGAGGAGGAGAGGCTGGCCCTGCTTCTCCGGGCCCGTCTGCTGCTGGAGGCGCTGGATCGTGCCGGTGCGGTGAGGCGATCGGCAACGGCGGTCGATGCTCTCTCGGGTCCGCCGGGCGAGCGTCGGCTGCAAGAGTGTCAGAACCGCATCGTGGTGGAGCGGGCGCAACTGGCTGACGGCATCCTGGTGGCGGAGGAGCGGATCTCCAGGCTGCTTGCCGAACCCGGTTCCCGGCGCGTTCTTGCCGAGGTCGCGGCGCTTCGCGAGGCGGAGGCGGGAGTGGTGGAGGCGTTGCGGCTTACAGATCAGCCGACGTCAATTCGCTTGATCGGACTGCCACCGCGAAGAAGGCGATAATTCAAGCAAAAGTCGCGGATGTGACAGGCATGTCCAGGGGCTGTGCAGTCCACGAAATTTCGTGCTTACTATGAGTGTCCTTTCACTGGCTCCGGAACCGCCCTTCCGTCGGGCGCGACACAGTGCTGTCGTCGCATGCAGTTGCAGCCCCGCAGGGACGGACGCGTTACTCGGGTAGAAGGGGAACGCGATTGGACGCGACATGTTTCTGCGGCGTGCCCAAAGACGGCTTGATCAGGTCAGGGACCGCCGGTGCTGGGGGACGCTGAGCGGCGGAGTCGCGTCGTGCAGACGCTGATGCGGGTTCCCGGCGTTCGTTCCTCCGCCGCCCGGGACAGATACGTGCGAGAGCTGAGCCGGTTGCTGGATGCCGATGTGGCCGTTCCGCGCTCCGAGCAGTTTCAGGAGGACATCGAAGGGCTCGTGCGGTGGTGCGCGGGGCAGCCGGACGGCCTGCGGGCGCTGGCCGCGTTGGTTCGTGGATCCGAGGGGCCGTCCGCTGAGGCCGACCTGATCGAGACATTGGCCGAGATCGGTCGGCCTGCTCGGGTCCTGGAACCGACGGAGCGGCGGCTGGTGGAGCGGCTGCTGACGATGCTGGACGACCGCGAGCGTCGTCTCCTGCTGCGCGGCCTGACCGCCCGGTGGAGCGAGCGGAACCGGCCGGATGCGAGTGATCCCCAGGCGCTGCTCAGCGGCTTGGAGGACTCGATTCCCGGCGTCGGTGATCTACACCCGTTGTACGTGGTCCTGAACCGGTTGACCAACTGGGGTCGGTTGCTCCCGGATGATCTGGACTTCGACGCGGACTTCGATGCGGTGAGTGAACTGGCATTCCAGGTCGGACGACGAATCGGCATACCGGTCGAACGCCTGGCCGATCCGTTGCCGCCGGTCGAAGACTCCGATCGGCAGTATCTGGTAGTGCGTCTGGACGAGTCCGGCCGGGACCCGTCCAGGATGCTGATGGCCATCTGGTTGGTCGGTGAGGACGGGGTCTGGCTCCAGCGCTACATGTCGGTGGAGGAGACCCACACCCTGGAGCAGGTCGGCCCCCGGATCGACGAGGAGCTCGATCGGCTCGGCGCAGACGAGATCGACGTCGGCGACCTCAGGATCGAGTTCATCCTTCCCCGCCGGCTGCTCACTCATCCGGTCGATCAGTGGCCGATGGCAGCGCCCGGAGTGTTGAGCCCGATCGGGGTGCATTACCCGGTCGCCATCCGGGACCTGGTCCGGATGCGTAACAAGATCATTCGAAAGAAGTGGCGGCTGCGCTGCCAATCACTGGCCGCTCATGCCACTCAGAGCGTCGCCGGCGCGGTCCGATTCGAACATCTGAATGTCGGCGACCGAGACCCGTACGCCGAGCTCATCGGCAACCGTGGCCTACCGGTCTGCATCGTGGTGCGTGGCCGAGCGGCCGAGCACGTGCCGCGGCGGATCCAGAGTTGGCTCACGGCGGGAATACCCGTGATCGCGTGGTGCCGGCACGACGATGCCGCAAGCCAGTTCGACCAGCGTCTGGAGGACCTGATCGACGGGCGGGGTGTCCACGGGCTCCCTGAGGGGGTGTGGGAACTACGCCAGGAGGCAGGACAGAGCGACCCGCTTCCCGGCTTTGAACCGGTCGGCCGGAATGTCGCACTGCTCTGGGACGACGCCGAGCGGATCCCCCCGGACGACCGGATGCCCCTGCGGCTCCCCTGACCAGAGCAGAGACCGACCAGAGCCGGCTTGCCGGCGATGACACCAGGAGGCGGGAATCGGCGATGACGACCCGGGCGAACGATCAGGCGGTGCCGCCGTCGGAGGACTGGCGGATCTATCGAGGCAGTGGTCAGCGCTACGACGATATCGATCGGCTGCCGCCGCCGCCCAAGTGGCGTCGGTTCCAGGATCGGGGGACCGGGGGGACGCCACTCGTCGATCAGTCGTTGCCGATGGACGATGCGGGTAGTCAGCGGGCCCTCGGATATCAGGTCGGCGACGAGACGATCGAGATGGTCAATGCGGCGCTGTACCTGCGGCGGCCCTTGCTGGTCACCGGACGCCCCGGAACCGGAAAGTCCACCCTGGCGTACAGCATCGCCTACGAGCTGCTCCTGGGGCCCGTGCTCTATTGGCCGATCACCAGCCGGTCCCGGCTCGAGGACGGTCTCTACCGGTACGACGCGATCGGCCGTCTGCAGGAGAGCAACCTGGCGCGCTCGGCGAACGACACCACCGCACCTCCCGACGTCGGGCGTTATCTCACTTTGGGACCGCTGGGCACCGCGCTGCTGCCGTGGCCACGTCCTCGGGTGCTGCTCATCGACGAGCTCGACAAGAGCGACATCGACCTGCCGAATGACCTGCTCAACGTCTTCGAGGAGGGCCGCTTCGAGATACCCGAGTTGATTCGCCTTCCGGACGACCAATCCGACGTGCAGGTGATGACGGCCGACGGGATGGATCGGGTGCCGATCCGGCGAGGTCGGGTGCAGTGTTCGGCGTTCCCCGTCATCGTGGTCACCAGCAACGGGGAACGTGAGTTCCCACCCGCGTTTCTCCGTCGATGCCTGCGCCTCGACATCCGGCCGCCTGACGCACGCACACTCACCCGGATCGTCGCGAACATGCTGGGCGAGGAGACCGCCGAGCGGAGCCAGGATCTGATCAATCAGTTCCTGGACCAGCGGGCAAACGGCGACGTGATCACCACCGACCAGCTGCTCAACGCGGTTTACCTGGTGGCCTCCGGGATCCTTCCGCCGGAGTCGACCCGCCAGCGGCTTCGCGGCAACCTGATTCGTGACCTGAGCGCGACGACATGACGATCGAGAGGCTGATCGCCGAGCTCGGTGATGCCGCGGCCGTTCTGACCGCGGAGTCGATCGCCGATGCCGTGTGGTTGG
>KL571287.1:58683-62930 GCA_000715855.1 Actinoplanes liguriensis | reverse complement strand
CCGCCGACTCCGCCTCCGCGCCGCTCAGGCGGGCGAGAGCCGGTGTTCCGACCCAGCGATCCCTACGGTCCGGCCACCGCCCGGTTGTATCTGCCCGCCGACGGGGACGGTGGAAGCGGCGACGACGTCCTGATCACCGGATGGCCGGCGGTCGGGCCGCTACCGCACACACTGGCGCTGGGCCGGGCGCTGCGCCCCTTACGGCATGCGGTGACCACGTTCGACGGCCAGGAACTCGACGAACGACGTACAGCGGAAAGCACCGCCGAGGCTCGTGCGCTGCAACTCGAGTTCAGTCCGTCTCGCGACCAGTGGCTCGACCTGACGCTGGTGATGGACGACAGCCGGTCGATGGTTGTCTGGGAATCCACTTTCGTTGCGCTGGCCGGCCTGGCTCGGCGGGTCAACGCGTTCGGCAGCGTACGGCTTTGGCGGATGCGCCCCGGCCCGGCGGGTGGGCATCCACAACTCTGCTCCAGCCACAGCGCGGCCTCTCGATCTCCACGGGAACTGCTCGACCCGGGCAGCCGACAGCTCATCCTGATTTTCAGCGACTGCGTCTCGGAGATGTGGGAGTCGCCGGAGTTGATGCGTTGGCTGTCGTTGTGGGGCCGATCCGGGCCGATCGCCGTGATCCAGCCGCTGCCCCAACGACTGTGGCATCGATGTCGCCCCGATCTCCACCTGGTGTCGCTGCGCCCGCCGTACCCGGGAGCGCCGATGTCCCGGATGCGTCCGATGTCCCGCGACGGCACCGTCACGATCCCGCCGTCGGCGGTCGCGGTCCCGGTGCTCGAGCTCACCGCGCCTTGGCTGGAGACCGCCGCCCAACTCGTCTCCGGACGCAGCCCGGAGCCGGTCAACGCGATCGCCCTGTTCACCGTCCGCCCGCCGGAGCTGGAACTTGCCGACCCGGAGGACCTGGACGACCTGGACGAGATCGAGATCGACATGAGTGGCGTGGAGCAGGTGCAGGCCTTCCGGGCCACTGCCTCACCGAACGCGCGGGACCTCGCGGATTTTCTCGCCGCCGCCCCGTTGACCCTGCCACTGATGCGTCTGGTGCAGCGCTTGATGTTGCCGGACTCACTGCCACAGGATCTGGCCGAGGTCTTCGTGAGCGGGCTGCTCGAACGGGCGACACCGGAAAAGAGCGACACACCACCCGATCTGGTCCTGTACGACTTTCGCAAGGACATCCGACAACTGCTGCTCACCGGCTTACGGGCCGGCGAGGCAATCCAGCTCCTGGACACGATCTCGCACTACATCAACCAACGGATGGGCACATCATTCGACTTTCCGGCGCTGCTCGCCGGGCAGGATCCCGGTCTCGCTGGTGGCGAGCTCGGCCAGCCGTTCGCGTCGGTGACCCGAGAGGTGCTGCTGTCGCTAGGCGGGCGCTATGTGGATCTGGCCGATCGATTGCTGCCCTCTGAAGAGCTTCTCGGCGCCGGTGAGGAGACCGGGCTCGAGCCGCATCCCGGCCCAGCGGCCGGATGGCACAAGGGAGAAGACGTGAGCCAGCGCATCACGGATCCGGCTGGCGACGGCTCGGACGGCGGGACCGGCCGGCCCGCCGTCTGGGGCGACGTCCCGCCGCGCAACCCGGTATTCACCGGTCGAGAAGCACTTCTCCAGACCCTTCGGCGGCAGCTCACCAACCGGGTGACCGCGTTGCTGCCCCACGCGCTGCACGGCCTCGGCGGGGTCGGCAAGACTCAGCTCGCGATCGAGTACGCGTACCGTTTCCAGTCGTCGTACGAGCTGGTGTGGTGGGTGTCGGCCGAACAGCCGGCCCTGATGCGGCAGTCGTTGACCGAACTGGCCCGGCGCCTCGGCCTGGTCCAGGCCGACGACATGGACACGACCCGGTCGTTGGCGGCCGTCTATGACGCGTTGCGCACCGGCCGTCCGTACAGCCGATGGTTGTTGATCTTCGACAATGCGACCCGGCCGGAGGATCTGTCCCCGTTCCTGTCGAACCCGGGCGGCCACCTGCTGATCACCTCGCGGAACTACAACTGGTCCGGAATCGCGCAGACGGTCGCGGTCGACGTCTTCAACCGCCCGGAAAGCATCGAGTTGCTGACACGGCGTCTGAATGCCCTGCCGCCGGCAGAGGCCGATCACCTCGCCGAGCTTCTCGGCGATCTGCCGTTGGCCCTGGAACAGGCGGCAAACTGGATCAACGCGACCGCGATGCCGGTGGCGGAGTACATGGATCTCCTGGAGAAGCGGATCGGGGCGGCACTGGCCGAGGGGACGTCGGCGACCTACGACACGCCCGTCGCGATGGTCTTCGGCCTGGCCTTCGAGCGACTCGCCGAGCAGAACTCGCCGGCCCTCCAGGTGCTTCAGCTCTGCGCGTTCTTCGGCGCGGAACCGATCTCTATGCGGCTGCTGCCGAGGGGCCGATATGCCCAGAACCTGCCCGGTGTTCTTGCCGCGACACTCCGGGACGACCTGCGACTCCGCCGGGCGATCCGGGATATCGGGCGGTTCGGCCTGGCCAAGGTCGACCCGGCCCGCAACAGTATCCAGGTGCACCGGCTGGTCCAGGCGATCCTGCGGGAGCGCCTGAGTCCGGAGCAGCAGGTTGTGTACAGAACCAGCGTCCAGGAGATCCTCGCCGCCTACGACCCTGGCGATCCGACCGATGACCCCGGTACCTGGACACTGCACGCGGAGATCGGGCCACACGTCGAGGCGTCACAGGCGGTCGACAGCGACGACGATGCCACTCGCAACGTCGTGCTCGACCAGATCCGCTACCTCTACGTCGTCGGTGACTATGTGAGTAGCCGAGATCTTGGGATGGTGGCATACGGCAAGTGGTTGGAGAAACTTGGCGATGCCCATGACCTGGTCATCGTGACCGCGCGATTCCTGGGTAATGCGATGCGCTCCACGGGGATGATCCAGGCAGCCCGAGAGCTGAACCAACGAACTCTGGAGGTGGCCAGGCGGGCTCTCGAACCGGAACATGAGCATCTCCTGGCCATCGAGAACAGCGTCGGCGCTGACCTGCGTATCACCGGCGATTGGATCGCGACCCGGGCGCTGGACGAGGAGCTGCTGGCCCGGCATCGGGAAGTGTTCGGCGAGGATGACCCGAACACGCTGCGTGTGGCCAACAACCTCGGCGTGGACATGCGGTTGTTGGGCGAGTTCGACAAGGCGTACACGCTGGACATGGACACCTGGACGCGCCGCCGCCGGGTACTGGGTGACGACCATCCGGACACTCTGCACAGTGTGACCACCGGGTTGTCCCGGGACCTGTACGGCCTGGGCCGCTATCAGGAGGCGATCGAGCTCCAGCGGCACTGGTTGGAGGTGCTGCGAAGCAAACTCAGCCCGAACCACGCCAACGTCCTGCTGGCGTCCCGCATCCACGCGGCCTCACTGCGCAAGGCTGGTCACGCGCATGAGGCCTTGCAGTTGTCCCGCGAGGTGGTGCGACGCCGCAAGGACGGATATGGAGAGCATCACAACGAGACGCTCAGCGCCATGCTGACCCTGTTCACCGTGCTGGCGCGGGTGGACCGGCTTGCCGAGGCCAAGTCGGTCGGTGAGGACACCATCGCCGGATACCGGCGCACCGTCGGTGATCATCATGTCTTCACCTACGTCGGGATGACCGACCTGGCGATCGTGCTCCGTATGGCCGGCGACTTCGGCAGGGCCCGGGAACTGGATGAGACCGCGTTGTCCGGGCTGCGGAGCATGTCGGCATTGGGTGTGGATCATCCCTACGTCATATGCGCCGAGATCAATATGTCGAACAACTTCGCCGCGGCCCGGGACCACGCGGCCTCACGGGCACTGCTCGAGCACACGCTGCCGCGGGCCCGGCTGGTGATGGGTGAGAACCATCCAGAGACCTTGGCGTGCGCGGCCAACCTGGCGCTCGACCTCGCCGCCGAAGGACTTCGGGAGGAGTCCCGGCAGTTGCGGGAGGAGACTCTGAACAGATTCCGGCAGGTGTTGCGGGACGACGGGCATCCGGATATCGAAGACCTTGTCCACGAGCGCCGGCTCTACTGCGTGGTGGACCCACCGCCCATCTGACCGGCGGCGTCGAGCCACTCACCGAGCCGGATCGGATCGGGTTCTGTCGCGCCGGTGGCACGCACCGTGCGGTGTAAGGCGTACGGAAGCTCGGGTGCCGTGCGCCAGACCGGCCCACCGCCGGTCCGCGCCTGTGCGAGGGCGAGCCCTACCCCTGTCTCTTATACACATCT
>KL571287.1:55969-58432 GCA_000715855.1 Actinoplanes liguriensis | reverse complement strand
GGGAGCTGATCGCGATAGGCGGTCACCGCCGTTGCGAAGTCGCCGTTTGCGAATGCGAGGTCGCCGGGCGTGACCGGGACCCCGCCGGCGATCGTCTCGGCCGGCGCCGCACAGGTGCCCTGGAACGTTCCCGGTTCGGTGATGCGTTGCACGGTCAGGTCGAGGCGGGCGTTGCGAGCCAGAGCGCGTACATCGTCCGGCACGATCCGGGACGGCACGGCTCCGGCCGGGGCCGGCTCGCCGGCCAGCCAGGCTGCGCTGAGGAGCCGCAGGTGCTCCTCGTCCGGACGTACGTTGCGGAGCCGCCAGCCGGCCCAGTGGTCGTCCGCGGCCTCGACGGCGAGCGCGGCTGCCGCGGCCGGAACCGGATCGGCTTCCCATGCGGTGACCGTTTCGCGCATGCCGGCGAGAAACCGGCGACCGTCCGAGTTGAACTGGGAGGTGGCCTCCAGCACGCTCAGACTTCGTCCGACCCGGTCACGCCAGCGGGCAAACTCGAAGTCGGCGAAGCGCTGTGCGCCATCGGCGAGCCAACGCCGCTCCTGCTGCCAAAATTCAGTTACACCCATGAATGCGAATGTGCCTTGGACCAGGCCGCCGAGCGGGCGAGGGTCATCTCGCCAGGGTGCGTAAAAGCGTCGCTCCCCGTCGTCCTCGTAGAGCGGTATGAGATCCAGCAGGGCACCGAGTTTGGCGTGCTGATATTCATGCAGCAGCGAGGCGGCGAGACCGAGGCTGTCCTTGGGTGGGGTCAGCGAGATCGAGCCGAAGGCTTGCATGGAGGTTGCGTTGATGCCGTGCCCGCTCTTCGGCGCGGTGAGCGGAACGATGGTGGTCAAGCCTTCGGCGATTGCGGCGGCATAGCGGCGATGCCGGTGGACGAGTTGCTCCCAGGCGCCGGTCAGCATCTCGGCCCAGCGGGCCACGGATGCCGGTTCCAAGCGATCGCAGGCGTCGAGGTTGTGCATGTCCCGGAACGGATCGAGGTCGTCGATCGTCACGGTGACGTGCAGCCCATCGGACGTCGCGGTGATCCTGCGAAGCGGCGCCCAGGAATCCGGGTCGCCGATCGCCACCGGCCCCACCGAGTAGTCGCCCGGTGTCCCGCCGACACGCACCGTTCCGTCGATGGTCAGTGCCGCCTGGCCCAGGCCGGGTAGGAAGAGACCGCCGTCCAGCACCGGGAGTTCCAGTGCGAAATCCAGGCCGGCTCGGATCGCCGCCGCGGCCGTGATCGGGCCCAGATGCTCCATGGCCGGTCGGCCGGTTGGCTGTGGTGTGGGAATCCCGCGGGCCTCGCGGAGCGCCGCGGTGATCCAGGCGCCGAAGTGCGGCGCGGCGATCGTCTCGGCGAAGATCGCCGGGGCCTGCTGCTGCACCCGGGTGAGTAGGTCGTATTGCGACCCCGGAATATCGGTCAATAGCGGTAGAAGCATGTGAAGGCGTTTACTGATCTGCGCAGAGCGCAGTTTTCGAATGCCGTCGGCGGTGCCGAATCCTGCGGCGAGATCGTCGAATTCAGCCGTCGCTAACAGGTGTGCCCGCATCGTGTCTGTGCCTCACGATCCTGGCCACATCGGCGCTCAATCGAGTGCGGATGTGAGCAATCAGTTTGAAAAGGTCACGGCAGTAAACTGATGGCGCGTCGAAATCACGGCCAGTGTAGCGGTGCGGATAGTACCCCGCGCCGCAAACGGATACCACCGGGCACTCTCGGCAGATGGTTGACAAATGATCCAGGCCGCTCTGGCGGGCGCGGACATCGTCGTGTCGGAGAGCATCGTCGAAGGAGTTGGTGAAGACGTTGAGGAAGGTGTCGACCGCACCGGTATATGTGCTGCGCAATGCGTCTACCTGCTCGATCGCACCGGACACGTCCACCACGACGACGCCGACCGGACTCAGGCCGATCGACTCGGACAGGCTGCCGAGCCCGAGCAGGCCCCGAATGATGTCCTCGAACAGCCGGATCCGAGTCTCCGCGCGAGGGGCTGAATGCCACCTCTCGAATACCGCTATCAGCCAATCCGCGTACGGGGTGGTTTCGTCGTCGGGGCGTCCTGGTGGTGGTTTTTCCCAGTTGCCGTGAGGAAGCAGGAAATCGAGCCGGGGAGGGGCGAATGTGACCAGCGACTCGTAGGTTTCGACCGGGTCGTTGGCCAGATCTATAACGGCGAGAATTCCCGCGTACGTCTCCGGCAGCTCACGTAGCAGTTGTAGTCCGCGCGCCACCAACTCGTAACTGCCCCGGCCGTCCCGGAAACGGCGATGCTTGTCGTTTGCGCCAGGGCCGGCGTCCAGGCTCACGCCGACTCTGATGCCGGCGCCCGTCAGATGGCGGAGGGCATTCTTGTCGAGAGTCAACCCATTGCTTTGGACCGTGAACTCCACGTCCGCTCCGGGGCCGAGCTCGCGCCGGACGAGATCAGCCGCCTCCGCGAGCCGGGCCGGACCGAAGAGCAA
>KL571287.1:52907-55737 GCA_000715855.1 Actinoplanes liguriensis | reverse complement strand
GCTCGCCGCCGTGAAAGATCACCCGCGGACGGGCGACCCCGTGCTGCCGGACGTGCTCGGCGATACGACGAGCGGTCTGCTCCAGAATCGGCGCCGGCATCGGCCGGGAGCGAACGTCCCAGGCATCCACGGACTGATACATGAAACAGTAGTCACACGACAACTGGCATCCGCCGTGGATCTTTATCACGAATTCCCGGAAGGGAACGGTCGCCGGGTGGTCCTGGGGTGGTGAGAATGTGGCGGCGCTGGCATCGGCCATGAAACTAGATAGCGGACTGGAACCCGGCCACGGCATCGGTGAGCCGGTCGACGTCTCGCAGAATTCGGCGGATGCTGTCGGCGATGTCATCGTCGTCATCGTCGGCCAGGGTGCGCAGGTCGGCCAGCGAAAGTCCGCTGAGGTCGATGAGATCGGACCGGAGGGCCGACTCGTCGCCCCCCTGCTGCCTGGCGACGGAAACGTCCACGGGGTGGCTTCCTCGGGTGTGTTAGTAGCGCGGTCCGTTGAGTTGTGCACAGTGGACCATCGTTCAGGGCGGCAACTTACCGGGCGGGCGCGATGTGCGGTAGTCGCCGCGGAACATTGCCTAACCTATTTGGTCAAATATGAGGGAAATTTCTTGTTCGCATCTGATGGACGCTTTGGGAAGATTATGTCACACTCGAATCGTCTATGTGCCGCGCCGCGCTCGTAGGAGTACGTCGCGGCGCTTCCGCCTCCTGAGGGGTGGCCACGGGTGCGGCGGATGTGCGTCGAGCCCTCTCACATTACCGCCGCAGCTGTCCGCAGTGTGCTCGTTCGCTAACTCTTGTCCAGCGTGTGGCCGGTCCGCGAGAGAGCTAGCCCTTGTCGCGAGAGTACTAGTCGTAGGGCAAGAGGGCCAGGTTCAAGACGCCGAAGGCCCCCGATTGAGCGTTCCGGTGCCAGACGGCTCAGGCCCGACCGCCGCCGGACAACCCTGATCCGAACTGCCTCCCGAATTCGTGCCAGGAGCCCCAGCCACCCAGCCCGCCCGGCGCAAATCTCTTAGGTTTCTCCCCAGTGGACAGCGCTTCACCCCCGTGTAGGACACACGTGGGAGATCCCGCTCACACCAGCAAGAAGCCCGCCGCACAACTGCAACCTCCCAGCGCGGCGAAAGCCAGCACCACCGCACACCATCAGCTCACCCGGTAACACCCGGTGACCTGACGAGAGCAGAAACGGCCGTTCACGGGGATGGCCGTTTCTTTTTGCCCACGGACAGCCCAACCGAACGCAACGCGGGGTTCGGAGGCTCGGCCCCCGGCCGGCAAAGCGAGAGACCGGGTCCGCGCTTCGCTCGTGGAGGAACCAAGCTGAACCGAGGTCGGCCCGCAGCCGAACGTAACGCGGGGGTCCGGGGGGCTCGGCCCCCCGGGCGAGCAAAGCGAGAGGACCCGGCCCGCGCTTTCCGCGGACACAGACCCCCACCCTGGAGCCTCCACTCGGGCTCGAACCGAGGACCTCCCGTTTACAAGACGGGTGCTCTAGCCAACTGAGCTATGGAGGCGCGGGCCTCAGCATAACGTCCGGAAAACGGATCGCCATCTTGGCAGGACTGTTAAAAACAAATACGGTTGCGGGGCTGTTCCTTCTACTCGGATCGTCCGGCACGTTCCTGCCGGTGGAAAGGAAGTCGATTCACCATGGCTACCGTCACGTACGAGAAGGCCTCCCGGATCTACCCGGGCTCTGAGCGCCCCGCGGTCAACGAGCTGAACCTCGAGATCGGCGACGGCGAGTTCCTCGTCCTGGTCGGCCCGTCCGGTTGTGGCAAGTCCACCAGCCTGCGCATGCTCGCCGGCCTGGAGGATGTCGACCGCGGCCGCATCCTGATCAACGACAAGGACGTCACGCACCTCCCGCCGAAGTCCCGTGACATCGCGATGGTGTTCCAGAACTACGCGCTCTACCCGCACATGACGGTGTACGAGAACATGGCGTTCGCCCTGAAGCTGCGCAAGACCCCGAAGGCGGAGATCGACCGCGCGGTCAAGGAGGCCGCCGGCCTGCTCCAGCTCGAGGAGTACCTGACCCGTAAGCCGAAGGCGCTCTCCGGTGGTCAGCGTCAGCGTGTCGCGATGGGCCGGGCGATCGTCCGTCAGCCGCAGGTCTTCCTCATGGACGAGCCGCTGTCGAACCTTGACGCCAAGCTCCGTGTCCAGACCCGTTCGCAGATCGCCACCCTGCAGGCGAAGCTCGGTGTCACCACCGTCTACGTCACCCACGACCAGGTCGAGGCCATGACCATGGGTCACCGGGTCGCGGTCATGCTGGACGGCGTGCTGCAGCAGGTGGACACCCCGCGGGCGCTCTACGACACTCCCGGCAACGTCTTCGTCGCCGGCTTCATGGGCTCCCCGGCCATGAACATCAAGACTGTGGCGCTGACCGAGACGGGTGCGAACTTCGGCCCGCTGGTCGTCCCGCTGACCCGCGAGCAGATCGCGGCGGCGCAGGGCGGCGACGGCAAGGTCACTGTCGGGTTCCGCCCGGAGGCCGCTGAGGTCGTCACCGAGCAGGCCGGCGCGCTGCCCATCGTCGTGGACCTGGTCGAGGACCTCGGTTCGGACGCGAACGTCTACGGCCACGCGGAGCTGGGCGGCGCCCAGGAGCGGTTCGTGGTGCGCACCGAGCGTCGCTACATGCCGTCGATGGGCGAGACCGTCTACGTGAAGCCGAACCCGGAGGCGATCCACGCCTTCAACGCCGGCAGCGGCATCCGCATCTGAGGTACAACGCTTGATCGGAAGGGCCGCCCGGCGACGGGCGGCCCTTTCGCGTCGGTCACCCCCGCGGCTGGTT
>KL571287.1:50041-52711 GCA_000715855.1 Actinoplanes liguriensis | reverse complement strand
GGTTATGAGGGACGAATAACCACCGTGAGAACCAGCCGCGCAAGCGTGCGTGGCGGGACTCAGCCGGCGAAGCGGGTGACGACGAAGTCCTTCTCGGCGACGCAGGCCAGCATCGACGTGTTCCACGCGCAGGTGCCGCTGCGCATGTCGCGCAGCAGCCCGAGCTGCACCGGCTTGTCGCCGGGGTGCACGCCGACCAGGGTCCGGTCGCTGACCGAGGTGGACAGGGTGTCGGAGAACTGGAGCACGTTGCCGGCGTCCAGCCGGACCGCGGTGCCCGGTGTGTCGGTCCAGGTGGCCTTGCCCGTCGCGTCGAACAGCGTGGTGGAGTCGTCGGCGACGGCGAGCACCGCGTCACCGACCGGGACCAGGGCTTCCGCGCCCGCCGCGGGCCGGCGCCACGCTTCCTTGTGCTTCTCCAGGTCGTACGCGACGACCTGCGCCTTGTCCCGGGCGTACCCGACCGTCTCGACGAAGCAGATCCGGTCGTCGCCGCACGGCGTCAGCGCGTCGACCTGGGCGTCCTTCGGAGCGGTGTAGAGGATGGCCGGCTCGGCGGTGGCGAGCCGGGCCAGGTCGTACGCGAGGAGGCGGTCGGTGCTCGACTCCTCCACGAAGAGCCGGCCGTGGTGCGCGACCATCTTGTCGCTGGTGTAGGCGACGTCGGCGCGGGGCTTGCCGGCCGTGCCGCTGCGGACGTCGATCACCCGGGCCGAGCGGTCACTGGCGATCTGCACGACCTGGTCGTCGTCGCTCAGGTCGGGCGCGAACGGCCGGCCCCGCGAGCCGGCCGGGCCGGTCAGGTCGTCGGGGGTGGTGACGTCGAGGACGGTGCTGCCGGCCGCGCCGTCCGGGCTGGGGGCCTTCCATCGCTCCTTGCCGGTGGTCAGTTCGAGGCCGTGCAGGGTGCCCTGCTCGCGGTCGACGACCAGCACCACGTCGGCGCCGAAGTGCACGGTGTCCGAGCTGCCCAGGGCGTACTCCCAGCGCAGTTTCCCGGTCTTGCCGTCGAGCACGACCAGGCGCGCCCGGCTGGTGCTGTAGTCCGGGTCGGAGATCAGCGCGACGGCGTCGGGCAGGGCGATCATCTGGGACCAGCTCTTCGCGACGCCGGCGTCCGGGCTCGTCCAGACCTGCTCGGCGGAGCCGAGGTCGACAGCGGTCACGCCGGCCCGGCCCTGCTCGTCGACGCCGGCGAAGTAGGCCCGGTCGCCGAGCACCTCGGCGTCCGACCAGCCGGACGTGATCGGCTGGCTCGGCTGCAGCCGGGTGACCTGCTCCAGCGACCGGTAGTCCAGGCCGGGGAAGCCGGGGCGGAGCAGCAGGGCCGCGGTCACGCTGAGAGCGACGGCGGCCGCCAGGGCCGCACCCCCGAAGATCCAGAGCTTTTTCCCGTACGGTCTCGGCCCCGCCCCCGGATCGGTCCGCAGGTAGGTGGGAACGGTCGTGGCCGGGGCGTCGGACGGCGCCGGCGGGTCCATCGAGTAGGGCAGCTGGGCTCCCGCGGCCCGGGCCTGCGCCTCGCCCTCGGCCCACGGGTCGACGGGCGCCGCGTATTCCCGGGAGGGCTCGTCGACCTGGGTGTCGGTGTGCACCGGGGGCTCGTGCGACACGGTCTGCGGCGTGGGCGTCGGGGTCGCGGCGGCGGCGGTGCCCGTGGCGTACGCCAATTTGTCTGGATCTTGATCGTGGGTCTCGGAGCCGGGCATGTCGTCGCCTCCACCTCATGGTTCCGGCCCGTCATGCTACCGATCGCACGCGCGCCGTTCCCGGCCGCCAGGAGGGGAAACGGGTGCTGACGCGGGTGGCGCCCATCGCTATCGTGGCGCCATGCGCATCGAACGCGTGACCGCCGCCGAGGAGGTTCTGCGAGGGACCGATCTCTTCGACGCGCCGCCGATCCCCGACGCGACCCGTCGATTTCTCAGCGATCCGACGCATCATCTGCTGTTCGCCTACGACGACGCGGGCCGGCCGGTCGGGATGATCTCCGGGGTCGAGACGACCCATCCGGACAAGGGCACCGAGATGCTGGTGTACGAGCTCGGTGTCGTCCCGCTCGCCCGCCTGCAGGGGATCGGGAGCGCGCTGGTCCGGGCGCTGGCCGACATCGCCCGGAAGAACGGGTGCTACGGCATGTGGGTCGCGACCGACCACGACAACGTCGCCGCCCAGGCCACCTATCGATCCGCCGGCGCGTCCGAGGAGACCACGTTCCTGCTGATGAGCTGGGATCTGCTGGCCGGTTGAGACGCGGCGGAGCGCGCACCCGACAGGGGTGCGCGCTCCATTTCCGGGGGGAGCCTCAGTTGGCGGTCAGCCCGTCGACCGGCTCCTCGAGCAGGCGCGGGTCGTCCGTCTTGTGGTAGGGGGCCTCGGAGGGCGCGACCGACGCCGGGGCGGCCGACGGCATCTCGGAGGGCGGGGCGACGGAGGCCGGGGCGACGGAGACCGGCGCCGCGGAGGACGGGACGACCACCACCGCGGACGGCGAGACGATCCCGGGCCGCGGCGAGGTCGAGGAGTACGGCGAGGCGACCGGCGCCGGGCTGCCCGGCATGGTCGGCTCCGGGGACAGGTCGGCCGGGGCGACCGGCGAGCCACCGAGCGGCAGGCCCTGCACCGCGACCGTGCCGTCCAGGTCGTCGAGCAGCTGTCTCTTATACACAT
>KL571287.1:48730-49832 GCA_000715855.1 Actinoplanes liguriensis | reverse complement strand
AGATGTGTATAAGAGACAGGGCTGCTCCCGATCACGTCGGCGGCCGGGAGCGAGCTCCTGCCCGACTCCGGGCGGTCCTCGCGCTTTCCGGGGAGGAACCGGCCGACGCTGTTCTGGCCCGACTTGACCTGGAACAGCTGCTGGTCGCCCCGGGAGACGGTGAGCAGCGGCTCGCGGCCGAGCGGGTCGGTGCCGATCGGGCTGGACAGGCGCAGCCCGTTGGTGCGGGCCAGGACGTCGCCGACCGGGTCGGTGTATGTGCTCGGATCGGGGACGTTCACATCAGCCTGGGCGGGCGCGGCCCCGAGGAAGAGGAGCCCACCGGCGATCACTCCGGCTCCGGCATACCACAACTTACGCACTGATCTACTCCAGACCACTTCGGACGATGGGTTGCTGGAAATACCCACCAACTCGGACGAATGGTGTCGGATGGGGCAACGGCCGTCCCCATGAGGCGGTAACGGCTGACTACCATTCGTGAACGTGAGCGTGTCGGTCCCCTCGGAAGCTGATACCCGTCCCCACCTGGTCGTCTGTGGTGCCGATGCCCTGGTGTGGACACTTGCCGAGGAGTTGGCGAATTCCCGCCATCGGATCAGGCTCACCGTGATCACTCCGCACAAGATCCGCGCCGATGTGCCCGATCTGCGGGGCCTGGAGGACCGCGGCGTCGAGCTGCGCCACGCCGAGCGGCTGGACGAGCAGGCATTCCGGGACGCCGGGCTGGCCGGGGCCGGCGCGCTCGCGCTGGTGATGCCGGACGACATGGTCAACCTGCACGCCGCCCTCTGCGCCCGTGAGGTCGAGGAGAAGCTGCGGGTGGTGGTCCGGATGTTCAACACCGGGCTGGCCGGCAGCGTGAGCCGGATCTTCGCCGACAACGTGGTGCTCTCCGACGCGCAGATGGCCGGGCCGGCGTTCGTCGCGGCGGCGCTCGGCGAGGTCGCGCCGACCCACTTCCGCCACGGCGACCGCACGCTCTACGTCGCCCACCGCGCCGACGTGCCGGCCCGCCGGGTGATGGTCACCCTGGCCGCCGGCGCCGGCGACGAGGTGGCGGTGCTGCCGTCCGAGCCGGCCCCCGACGCGGCCGGGCCGG
>KL571287.1:47635-48528 GCA_000715855.1 Actinoplanes liguriensis | reverse complement strand
CCGCTCCGGCCGCCGGCGTCGCCCGTTCACCGCGCTCGGCCGGGCCCTGCGCGCCGCGCTGAACCGCAAGCTCGGCGTCGCGGTGCTGATCACCCTGGTCACGACTGTGCTGGCCGGCGCGGTGCTGAACGCGTGGGACGACACCCGGCACAACCTCTGGCAGTCGATCTACGTCACGCTGATGACCGCGGTCGGCGCATCCGATGTGGAGGACCAGCGGAACGCGGTCGCGCAGGCCGCCCAGCTGGTGCTCACCGTCGCCGGGCTGACCCTGCTCCCGCTGATCACCGCGGCCGTGGTGGACGGCATGGTGAACGCGCGGCTGGCGCTCAGCCAGGGCCGGCTGGCCGGGCAGCTGCGCGACCACATCGTGCTGGTCGGGCTCGGCAACGTCGGCACCCAGGTGCTGCGGCAACTGCACGACCTGGGCGTCCGCGTGGTGGCGATCGACCGGCACGCCGAGGCCCGCGGGGTGAAGTCCGCGCAGCGCCGGGGCATCCCGGTGATCATCGGGGACGCGTCCCGGGAGGAGACCCTGCAGGCGGCGCAGATCGCGACCAGTCGCGCGCTGGTCGTCGTCTCCACGAACGACCCGGTGAACCTGCAGGCGGCGCTGCACGCGCGGGCGATCCGTGACGACCTGCGAGTGGTGCTGCGGCTCTTCGACGACGACTTCGCCCAGCGGGTCGGCGCGGCCTTCGACATCAGCACGTCCCGCAGCGTGTCCCGGCTCTGCGCCCCGGTGTTCGCCGCCGCTCTGCTGGAGCGCAACGTGCACGCCAGCATCCCGGTCGACCGGCACGTGCTGCTGGTCGGCACGGTCACCGTGCTCGGCGGGTCCCTTCTGGACGGCGCGGTGCTGAGCGACGTCGACGAGCCGGGGCGGGCCCGGG
>KL571287.1:43828-47397 GCA_000715855.1 Actinoplanes liguriensis | reverse complement strand
CAGAGATGTGTATAAGAGACAGGGGTGCTGGTGGTCGCCCGGCAGCAGGCCCTGCGCGCCCTGACCGGTTAGGGGACGAGCTCCTCGGCGTCGACGCCCAGGACTGCCTGCTCGTCCGGCTTGTTGACCAGCACCTCGGACAGGTACGACTGGACGGTCGGGCCCATGCCCACGTCCTTGCCGGCCCGCTCGGACAGCAGCCACTTGTGCTGGATGATCTGCGAGAAGATCTCCTGCGGCTCGAGCTTGTTCCGCAGGTTGGCCGGCACCGCCCGGACCACCGGCTCGAAGACCTCGGTCAGCCACCGGTGGGCCGCCTGCTGCTCGTCGGTCAGCGCGCTCTCCGCCCGGTACGTATCGAGGTCGTTGAGCAGTTGCCGAGCCTGGTTCTCCTCGGCGTCCAGGCCGGTCAGGCGCATCAGGCGACGGGTGTGATAGCCCGCGTCGACGACCTTCGGCCGGACCCGGTAGCCGCCGTCGACCGTGGACATCGACACCTCGGCGACGTCGAACCCCATCTCGTTGAGCCGCCGGATCCGCCGCTCGATGTGGTGCCGGGCGTCCTTGGCGACCTCCTGCTCGTAGGTCACCTCGTGCCACAGCCGCTCGTAGCGCGCCACGATGTCGTCGACCACCGCCTCCGGGTCGATCGACTCGTGCAGCAGCTCGGCGGCCTGCAGGTCGAGGCACTCGCCGAAGATGTTCAGCCGGAGGATCTCGATGTCCTCGCTGCGCTGCCCCTCGGAGAGCTTCGGGTAGAGGTTGCCGGTCTCGGCGTCCACCAGATAGGCCGCGAACGCCCCGGCATCACGCCGGAACAGCGTGTTGGAGAGCGAGCAGTCGCCCCAGGAGAAGCCGGTCAGGTGCATCCGCACGATCAGCGCGGCCAGGGCGTCGAGCAGCCGGTTCATCGTCTCGGGACGCAGCACGCGGGAGAAGAGCGCGCGGTAGGGCAGGGAGAACTGGAGGTGCCGGGTGACCAGCACGGTCTCCAACGGCTCACCCTCCGGGGTCTGCCGGTCGGTGGCGATCGCGATCGCCTGCACCGCCGGGAAGTCGATCCGCTCCAGGGCGCGGAGCAGGTCGTACTCCTTCTCGGCGATGCGCTCCCGGGTCTCCTTCATCGCGTAGACGACGCCGTTGAGCTTCACGAACCGGACGATGTGCCGGGAGATGCCCTGCGGGAGGGCGACCAGGTGATCGGCCGGCCACTCCTCCAGCGGCACGTGCCACGGAAGGTCCAGCAGCGCGGGGTCGATGAGGGCGGAGGTGATGCGCACTGCCCAAGTGTGCCCGGTTCCGTTCCGCGTCGCGCTCGTACGTGGTTCGTTACACAGGTGCGAAAAGACTGACAACGCACCGGGAGTGGCATGCGACGCAAGACAGGGATCGTCGTCGGAGCGTGCGCGGCCATCGTGCTGGCCGGGGCGGCCGGCGCGGCGACGGCGACAGCGACGCGCGGCACCGATGCTCCGGCCGGCACCTGGCACGAGGCGCCGGGCGTGTCGCGGACCGCGGTGGCCGCCGAGGGCCCGCTGCCCGTTCCGTCGGCGTCCGGCTCGGCAGCGGCCAGCGCGGCGCCCTCGATTACCAAAGCTGACAAATCGCCTGAAGTGAGCCCCGAGGCAACCGTGAACCCCGAGCGGGTCCTGGAGTCGGCCACGGCCACCCCCGGCCGCCAGCGGGTCGGCGAGCTGCTCGACGTCAGCAGCCTCATCGGGTACCTCGCCGGGCCGCCGAAACAGACCTTCAGCTACCCCGGCGCCTCGTACGTCAAATTGCACTTCGCCAGGATGGCGATGCTGCCCGGGGACTATCTGACCGTCTCGAACCCGGACGCCACGGAGTCCTACCGCTACGAGCCGGGCGCCGAGGACAAGTGGGCGATGTCGATCACCGGGGACACCGCCGTGGTCGAGGTGCACCGGGCCGTCGACCCGCTCGGCCTGCGCTCCGCCCTGGAGGGGCTCGGCGTGAACGTGGATCACGTGGCGCGGGGGTTCAGCCGTACCGAGCAGGCCCGGGTCC
The DNA here is from genome assembly GCA_000715855.1 of Actinoplanes liguriensis. Classification (GTDB taxonomy): domain Bacteria; phylum Actinomycetota; class Actinomycetes; order Mycobacteriales; family Micromonosporaceae; genus Actinoplanes; species Actinoplanes liguriensis. The sequence continues at coordinate 45,369 of KL571287.1, read as the reverse complement.
CCGCGGAAACGCCGGAGCGCCCCGGCCGGACCGGGCGCGAGGAGTCCATCTGCGGGCCGGACACCTCCACCGACGCGGTCTGCTACCAGTCCACCGACCCGGTCGCCTACGTCAAGTCGAAGGCGATCGCCCGCCTGCTGATCAACGGGACCGAGCTCTGCACCGGCTGGCGGGTCGGCGCGAAGAACCGGATGCTCACCAACAACCACTGCCTGACCACCTCGGAAGAGGCGTACGACACCGAGGTCTGGTTCAACTACCAGTGCGCCAAATGCGGCGGGTACGACGTCTTCAAGCCCACCAAGGTCTGGGGTGACCAGGTCCTCTCCACCGATCACCTGCTCGACTACACGCTGTTCAGCGTCGGCGCTTTCGACACGGTCGAGAAGTTCGGCTACCTCACGCTGGACACCGCGCGCCCGGCCAAGGGCACCGAGCTCTACGTGCCGCAGCACCCGGCCGGGGAGCCGACCCGGATCGCCGGAGCCAAGGGCGAGAAGGCCGGCAACTGCGCGGTCGACAACAACGACTACACCGGTTACGCCGCGCACTCGGACGTCTCCTACTTCTGCGACACCGCGGGCGGCTCGTCCGGATCGCCGGTGGTGTCCCGCAAGACGAACAAGGTGGTGGCGCTGCACCACTTCGGCGGCTGCCCCAACTCCGGCGTGCGGGGTGACCTGCTTGCGGCCAGGTTGCGCTCGTTCCTTTAACTTTTACAGGTGATCGAACGCCGCACCCTCGCCTGGTGGCCCGACCTCCTGCTGCTCGCGGCTTTCGTGGCGCTCACCGTGGCGCTGATCCAGGGCCACCTGCTGACGCTCGACCAGCGGGTGGCCGACTGGGCGATCGATCATCAGCCGCGTGTCCCGTACTGGACCGCCCGGGTCTTCAACTACCTCGGCCAGGGCGGTCAGGTGCTCACCCCGGCCGGCCTGATCCTGTCCGGCTGGCTGTTCTACCGCACCAGGTCGGTGCGCGCGTTCTTCCCGTTCATCGCCGCCTATGTCGTGACGTATCTGACGATCGGCCCGGCCAAGCTCTATTTCGACCGGGCCGCGCCCAGCTACACCGGCCCGTTCAAGGTGGAGATGTTCAACCCGGTCGCCAGCGGCCTCTACAGCCGCAGCTATCCATCCGGTCACATGGGCAACTCGCTGGTCTGGTACGCCGTCCTCGGCATCCTGATCGCCGCCCTCCTCCGCCGCCCCCTCACCCGCGGCGAGTTCGTCGCGATCCGCGTCCTCCCGGTCACGATCGTCTTCATCACCACGGTTTACACGGGCTTCCACTGGCTCACCGACTCCATCGCCGGCCTGCTCCTCGGCCTGGTCCTGGCCCGCCTCGTCGAGCGCATCCCCTGGGACGCCATCCCGCTGCCGCGGCGTCCCTGGACCGGTCCGGCTTTCCAAACCCCCATTTGATACGGCTTGGCGCCCGGTCCCGCCCCCACGGTCCGCGACGCCGCGCGGTGCCGGCCCGCCCCGGCGCCGCCGCCCTCCCGGTCAGCGCTCCGCTTTTGACCAGTGCCCGCTTTTGAC
>KL571287.1:42200-43616 GCA_000715855.1 Actinoplanes liguriensis | reverse complement strand
AGCGCTCCGCTTTTGACCAGTGCCCGCTTTTGACCAGTGCCCGCTTTTGACCAGTGCCCAGCCTGACAGTGCCCCGCTTGGTCAGCGCTCCGCTTGGTCAGCGCTCCGCTTGGAGCGCCCGGCTTTTTGATCAGCGCTCCGCGCCATCCGCCCCCGCCCGGTCGGCCAGCCGGTTCAGCAGCGCCGGGACGACGGCGAGCAGTTGTTGCTCCTCCGGGGTGAGCTCGGTGGCGATCGCCGCCGCCACCCACTCGCGCCGGGCCGCCCGGTCGGTGTCCAGCGCCTCCGCGCCGGCCGGGGTCAGCGTGATCACGAACCCGCGCGCGTCGGCCGGATTCGGCGCGCGACTGATGTAGCCGAGCCCGTCCAGCTCCCCGACCGTCCGGCTCATGCTCTGGTGCTTGACCCGGCGCAGCGCGGCCAGCTCGGCGATCGTCCGGGAGCCCTCCCTGCTCAGGTAGCCCAGCGTCTCCGCGTGCGTGCGCGGCAGCGAGTCGGCGTGCGCGCGGGTGGTCCGCACCAGCCGCCCGATCGCCTGCCGCAGTTGCTCGGCGATATCCGACAGATCCGGTTCGTTGCTCGGCGCCATGGCAATAATGTACAACAGTGTTGTACAAACTGCGGTGGGAGGACACGAGATGGAACTGACCAAGTACGGCCACGCCTGCGTGACCCTGGAGCACGACGGCCGCCGGCTGGTCGTCGACCCGGGCGGCCTCACCCCGGAGGACGTGTTCACCGGCGCCGGCGCGGTGCTCGTCACCCACGAGCACTTCGACCACTTCAGCCCGGAGCGGCTCGCCACCGCGCTCGCCGCCGACCCGGCCCTGGAGATCTGGACCAACGCCGCGGTCGCCAAGGCGTTCGACGGCGACCCGGCCCGCGTCCACGTGGTCGGCGAGGGCGACACGTTCACCGCGAACGGCTTCGAGGTCCGCGCCTACGGCCAGTGGCACGCCGAGCTGCACCCCGACATCCCCCGCGTGGCAAACACCGGCTTCCTCATCGACGAAACGGTCTTCCACCCGGGCGACGCCCTGACCGTGCCGGACGTCCCGGTCCACACCCTGCTGCTCCCGGTGCACGGCCCGTGGTCCCGAGTCGCCGACCTGATCGACTGGGTCCGCGAGGTCAAGCCGGCCCACACGGTCGCCGTCCACGACGGCGCCCTGAACCCGATCGGCCTCACCATGCTCGGCAACTTCCTGGGAACGCAGGGCCCCGCCCCGACCGGCGCCCCCTACACCCATCTGGCCCCCGGCGAATCCCGCTCGCTCTGAGCCGGACCCCGCCGGTCATCGCCCGCGCTGGGCGGCCACTCCCGCGGCAGGCTCCCTGACCCCGGTGAGTCCCGCCTGCTCTGAGCCTCACCCCGTCGGCCACCGGCTGCGCTGAGGTCGCCGCTCCCGCGGCAGG
>KL571287.1:40319-41920 GCA_000715855.1 Actinoplanes liguriensis | reverse complement strand
CAGGAATGGTGTTTCCGGCCCGACACGCCGGGCTGAAGACCTGGCGGGATGGGCACCGTGAGTGATGACATCGAACGTTGTGAGTCCACGGAAGAAGAACGAGGGTGATGGGCGGCAGCTGTCGCCGGAGCAGGCCGCCGCGGCGGCGATGGTGGCCGAGGCCAAGGCCCGCGGGCTGGAACTGACCGGCCCGAACGGCCTGTTGAAGCTGTTCACCAAGAATGTCCTCGAGACCGCGTTGAACGAGGAGATGACTGAACACATCGGTCACGAGAAGAACCAAGCTGCAACGGGCCGCGAGTCGACGAATGTGCGCAACGGCAGCCGCGGCAAGACGGTGATCTCGGACGCCGCCGGTGAAGTGCGTATCGACGTGCCGCGCGATCGGGAAGGGACATTCGAGCCGCAGATCGTCAAAAAACGGCAGCGCCGGCTGACCGAGGTCGACGAGATCGTCCTGTCGTTGTATGCGAAGGGAATGACGACCGGGGAGATCTCCGCGCATTTCGCGGAGATCTACGGCGCGTCGGTGTCGAAAGAAACGATCTCGCGGATCACCGATAAAGTCGTCGCGGAGATGACGGAATGGTCGACCCGGCCACTCGATGCCGTTTACGTGGCCGTCTTCATCGACGCTATCGTCGTCAAGGTTCGCGAGGGTCAGGTCGCCAACCGGCCGATCTACGCGGCCATCGGGGTCACCGTGGACGGCCACAAGGACGTCCTGGGGTTGTGGGCCGGCTCGGGTGGCGAGGGCGCCAAGTTCTGGATGAGTGTCCTGATCGATCTGAAGAACCGTGGCGTGCGGGATGTGTTCTTCGTCGTCTGCGACGGCTTGAAAGGCCTGCCGGACACCGTCGAGGCGGTGTGGCCGGAAGCGATCGTCCAGACCTGCATCATTCATCTGATCCGTAACACGTTCCGGCTGACCTCCCGGACTGACGCCGACGCGATCAAACGCGACATGAAACCGATTTACACGGCGGTCAACGCCGACGCCGCACTCGCCGCCCTGGACGACCTCGACGAGAAATGGGGAAGCAAATACCGGGCGATGATCCGGCTGTGGCGTAACGCATGGAACGAGTTCATCCCATTCCTCGACTACGACGTCGAGATCAGGAGGGTGATTTGCTCGACGAACGCGATCGAATCGCTGAATGCCCGTTACCGGCGGGCCGTCCGCGCCCGCGGGCATTTCCCGAGTGAGCAGGCCGCGTTGAAATGCCTGTACCTTGTGACCCGCAGCCTGGACCCGACCGGAGCCGGCCGCACCCGATGGACGACGCGCTGGAAGCCCGTGCTGAACGCCTTCGCCATCACCTTCGGTGACCGCTGGCCGACCGCCGAAACCTACTAACCGAAGAGCCGGAAACACCGATCTTGGTACGGACCCGGACAGGCCTGTGCGTAGAACCCACCCTTCCCTGGGGGAAGCCCCCGCTGAGCAGTATGCCGAGAAAGAGCAAGATCATGCCGACGGCCTGTGGACAGGCGGCTGCTGTGGATAACCCGCAGAGCCGCGGGCATGGCGGCACAGCTCGCGCCGCGGGCGTGACAGGGCAGCTCGCGGCGCAGGCGTGGCGGCGCAGGCGTGGCGG
>KL571287.1:35727-40274 GCA_000715855.1 Actinoplanes liguriensis | reverse complement strand
CCGAAGAGCCGGAAACACCGATCTTGGTACGGACCCCACCCGGCGGCTGGGCCGGCCGGCACTCAGGGTTGTTTTTGAGCCTGTTTCGACCGTGGGCGCCAGCTGGGGTGAGGGGGCTGGGCTGCGGGCTGGTGGTCAGGGTTGTTTTTGGGGCTGAGCAGGACCGTGGGTGTCAGCTGGCGGGGTGGGCTGGGCTGCGGGCTGGGGGTGGGTGTGGGGTGGGCGCAGGAGGAGGGCGGGGAGGGTGATCAGGGCCGCGGCGGCGGTGGTGCACCAGAAGGCGTGGCCGAAGGCGGTGGGGGTGGTGGTCGGTGCGTGTCGGAGGGCGAGGATCGCGGCTGTCACGCCGACGGAGGCGCCTACCTGCTGGAAGACCCGGGCGGCGGTGGTGGCGTGGGGGACCGCGGTGCGGGGGAGGCCGCCGTAGACGCCGGACTGGGCGGGGACCAGGACCGCGCCGAAGCCGATGCCGTTCAGGACCAGCAGGGACAGCAGCAGCCCTTGGCCGGTGGCGGCGGTGAGCTGGGTGAAGGCCAGGGCCACGCCGAGCAGGAGGAACGAGCCGGCCAGCGCGATCGGGCGGGGGCCCACCCGGGTCATGAGACGGCCGGCGAGGGTCAGGGACAGGGCCGAGCCGATGCCGTTCGGGGCCAGGAGCAGGCCGGCGTGGAGCGGGGTGAAGCCGTGGACCTGCTGGTAGTAGAGGGGGATCAGCAGGAGGTTGCCGACCAGGGCCGCCATCGCCAGGAACATCATGATCGACGCGGCGGTGAAGTCACGGGCGGCGAACAGGCGCAGGTCGACGATCGGGGTGGCGGACCGGAGCGCGTGCCGGACGAAGAGTGCCAGCAGGAGGGCGCCGCCGGCGAGCGCGACCAGAGCGGGCGCGCCGAGACCGCCGTCGTCGCCGGCCCGGGACAGGCCCCACACGATCGCGATCAGCGCGGGGGACAGGAGCGCCAGGCCGGTCACGTCCAGGGGCGCCGGGTGTTCGGGGCGCTCGCGGGGCAGGACCCGGGCCGCGGCCCAGGCCGCCCCGGCGCAGATCGGCAGGTTGATCAGGAAGATCCAGCGCCAGCCGGGGCCGTCGACGAGCACGCCGCCGAGGACCGGGCCGAGCACCGGGCCGAGCAGCATCGGCACGCCGATGATCCCCATGATGCGGCCGAGCTGCCGGCCACGCGCCTGCCGGGCGATGATCGTCTGGAACAGCGGCAGCAGCATGCCGCCGCCGATGCCCTGCACGACGCGCATCGCGATCAGGCTCTCCGCCGACCAGGCGAGGCCGCAGAGCAGTGAGCCGAGGGTGAACAGGCCGAGGGAGCCGAGCCAGGTGGCGCGGCTGCCGAAGCGGTCGATCGCCCAGCCGGCGACCGGGATCATCGCGGCCATCGTGAGCAGGTAGGACGTGCTGACCCACTGCACGGTGCCGAGGCCGGTGCCGAAGTCGCGCCGCAGGCTCTCCAGCGCGATGTTGACCATCGTGGAGTCCATCTGCACCAGGAACACGCCGAGCAGGGTCGCGCCGATCAGCGCGAGCAGGCCCCGCGGGAGTTTCTCCGCCACTGGATCCAGCCTTTCGTTACGATGTACGACGCAGCGATACGGTGTATCGGAGACCGTACACCGTATCGGCGATTCGTACACCGTTAGAATCCGGCACGTGACAGAACCTCGTGGACCGCTGTGGACGCGCCCCGCCGCCGCCAAGCCCGAGCGGCTCACCCGGGAGGCGGTCGTCGCGTTGGCGGTCGAGCTCGCCGACCGGGAGGGCCTCGAAGCGGTGTCCGTGCGCCGGCTCGCCGCCGAGCTCTCCGCCCGCCCGATGAGCCTCTACTCGTTCTTCAAGCGCAAGGACGACCTGGTCGACCTCATGATCGACCAGGTGCAGGCGGAGATGCTGGTGCCGGAGATGCCGTCCGGCGACTGGCGGGCCGCGCTGCGGGCGGTCCTGCACCGGCAGATCGAGGTCGGGCGCAAGCATGTCTGGGTGATGGGCGTGTTCGGCTCACGCGCCCCGATCGGGCCGAACGCGGCCCGGCACGCCGAGCAGTCCTACGAGGCGATTGCGGGGCTCGGGCTGTCGCCGGAGCGCGCGACCCGGCTGTTGCGCTCGGTCGACACGTACCTGTGGGGCTACGTGACGCTCAACGGGCAGGAGTTGGCCGCGCGCCGTCGTGACCAGCTCACCGAGCAGGAGTGGCGGGAGTCCACGTCGGCGTACTTCGATGAGCTGACCGCGGCCGGCGACCTGCCGAACCTGGCCGCGGTCGGCCGCGGTCGGCCGTGGCGGCCTGCTGCGGGACTCGGGCGAGGACTGGGTCGCCGACTTCGACGAGGGGTTGAACTGGCTGCTCGACGGCTTCGAGAGGAGCCTGGGGCGGTCCTGACGACGTACGCGCAAAGGCTTTTGATCCTGAGTGAAACGTCTTGACAATATTCTGGAAACGATTCCAGACTGACTCCATTGATCGATCGGTATCGAATGATCAAGGGGTTGGCCATGGCAGTGACCATCAAGGACGTGGCCCGGCTCGCCGGGGTCTCGGCGTCCTCGGTGTGTCGCGCGCTCGCTGATCCCGCACGTGTCAGGCCGGAGACCCGGGAGCGTGTCGAGCACGCCGCCCGGGAGCTCGGCTATCACCCCAACCGGGTCGCCCGCAGCCTGATCACCGGGCGGACCCTGAACATCGGCGTGGTCCTGCCGGATCTGGCCAACCCGTTCTTCCCGTCGGTGGTCAAGTCGATCCAGACGCGGGCCCGCGAGCTCGACTACGCGGTCTTCCTCAGTGACACCGACGAGGACCCGGCGGTCGAGGTGCCGGCGATCCGGGCCCTGGCCAAGCAGGTCGACGGGTTCCTGCTCTGCTCCCCGCGCGCGCCCGACGAGGATCTGCGCTCCTTCGCGGGGGAGAAGCCGATCGTGGTGCTCAACCGCAGGATCACGCCGTTCCCGTCGGTCACCGCGGACAGCGCCGACGGCATGCGGCAGGCGGTCGCTCACCTGCACGCTCTGGGGCACCGATCGATCGCGTACGTCGCCGGCCCGCGAACCTCATGGTCGAACCGCGACCGGCAGCGGGGCCTGCGCGCCGCGACCGCCGCCCGCGGCATGACCCTGGTCGACGCCGGCAACGTCGCGCCGACCGTCGACGGCGGAGCGGCCGCCGCCGACCTCGTTCTCGCCACCTCCGCGACCGCGGTCCTGGCCTACAACGACCTGATCGCGCTCGGCCTGCTGCAACGGTTCCACGCCCGGGGCGTCGCCGTCCCGGGGCGCATCAGCGTCGTCGGCTTCGACGACATCCTGGTCGCCGCGCTGGTCGGCCCGCCGCTGACCACTGTCGCGATCGCCAAGGAGCAGATCGGCCGGGTGGGTGTCGACCTGCTGCTCCCGCTGATGGCCGGTCACGAAGACGGCACCGCCCGCCGGGTGCTGCCCACCCAGCTCATCGTGCGTGGTTCGACGGGCCCCGCTCCTGTGTAGAAGGGATCCACCCATGTCGCCCAGTCGCCGCCAATTCATCACTCTCACCGCCGCCGCCGTCACGGTCGCCGCGTGCAGCCCGCCGGACAACAACAGCCCGGCCACGAGCGCCAGCGGCCCGGTTCCCGACAAGCCGTCCAAGGCGGTCACCCTCAACGTGCTCGACGTGGCCGGGAACCTGCAGCTCACCCAGCCGATGATCGACGACTTCGTGGCGAAGAACGGCGGAGTGATCGAGCGGGTCACGTACACCAAGGCGACCGCGCCCGAGCTGGTCGGCAAGATCAAGGCCCAGCAGGCGGCGAACCGGGTGGACATCGACCTGGTGCTGACCGGGGTGGACGGCCTCGCGGCCGGCATCGATCAACAGCTGTGGGTGGACCTGCTGCCCGCGTACGCGAGCCGGTTGTCCGGAATGAACAACTACCTGGCGGGCGCCGCCGCGATGCAGAAGCTGGCCGGCAACGCGGGCGTGACCGTGACCTACTACCCGTCCGGGCCGCTGATCGAATACCTGCCGGCCAAGGTGCCGAGCCCGCCGAAGAACGCGGCGGACCTGCTCGCCTACGCCAAGGCGAATCCGGGCGCGGTGCAGTACGCCCGGCCGTCCAACTCCGGGCCGGGCCGCACGCTGCTGATGGGCCTGCCCTACCTGCTCGGCGACTCCGACCCGAAGGACCCGGTCAACGGCTGGGCGAAGACGTGGGACTACCTCAAGCAGCTCGGCGAGTCGATCACGCTCTATCCGTCGTCGACCAGCGAGACGATGAAGAACCTGGCCAACGGCTCGGCGAAGATCATCGCGTCGACGACCGGCTGGGACATCAACCCGCGCGTGCTCGGGACGGTGCCGAAGGAGGCGCAGATCGGCACGCTCAACGGCTTCCACTGGGTCACCGACGCGCACTACGCGGTCGTGCCGAAGGGCGTCTCGACCGACAAGCAGTCCGCGGTGCTCAACCTCCTGGCCTCGATGCTCACCCCGGAACAGCAGGCCAAGGCGTACGACAAGGGTTACTTCTTCCCCGGTCCGGCGGTCGACGGTCTGTCTCTTATACAC
>KL571287.1:34533-35493 GCA_000715855.1 Actinoplanes liguriensis | reverse complement strand
ATCAAGGACTACGGCCGGCCGGAGTACCTGCAGCTGATCGCGAACAACCCGATCGAGGTGCCGCTGGAGGCGACCGCGCTGGTCGCCGCGTTCGACAGGTGGGACCGCGAGGTCGGCGGCGCCAAGGTCAAGAAATGACCACGTTCGAGACGCTGCGCCTGGACGGGGTGACCCGCCGGTTCGCCGGCACGGACGCGCTGGCCGGGCTCGACCTGGAGATCCGGCGCGGCGAGTTCATCGCGCTGCTCGGGCCGTCCGGCTGCGGGAAGTCCACCGCGCTGAACTGCCTCGCCGGGCTGCTCCCGCTCAGCGACGGCAGCATCTGGCGGGACGGGACCCGGCTCGACACGTTGCCGCCGGAACGCCGCGGATTCGGGATGGTCTTTCAGAACTACGCGCTCTTCCCGCACATGTCCGTACACAAGAATGTCTCTTTCGGTCTGAAGATGCGCGGGGTGGCGCGAGCCGAGATCCGGCGCCGCACCGATGACGCGATCCGGCTCGTCCACCTGGAGGAACACGCGTCGAAACTGCCCGGTCAGCTCTCCGGCGGGCAGCAGCAGCGGGTCGCGATCGCCCGCGGTCGTCGTCGAGCCGTCGCTCGTGCTGATGGACGAGCCACTGAGCAACCTCGATGCGAAGCTGCGCCTGGAGATGCGCACCGAGATCCGCCGGCTGCACCAGAACCTGGGCCTGACCACGGTGTATGTGACCCACGACCAGGAGGAGGCGCTGTCCATGGCGGACCGCCTGGTCGTGCTCCGGGCCGGCCGCGTGCAGCAGATCGGCACTCCCGAGGAAGTTCACAACCGGCCCGCGAACCGTCACGTCGCCGATTTCCTCGGCTTCCGCAACCTGTTGCCGGGCGTGTTCAGCGAGGGCTTCGCCGAGATCAACAATTGGGGGGTACGGGCATCCGGCACCCCGGTCGGCGCGGTCGCCGACGGCGAGCCGATCGTG
>KL571287.1:33863-34333 GCA_000715855.1 Actinoplanes liguriensis | reverse complement strand
GGGGGGGGAGCCGATCGTGGCGGCGATCCGCCCCGAGGATGTCGTTCTCGGCTCGTCCGGCGTGGAGGTGACCGTCGAGGTCGCCGAGTACCACGGCCGGGAGATCGCCGCCGAGGCCCGCACCGCCGAAGGCCTTCAGCTGCACCTGCGCACGTCACAGCGGCTGGCGCCGGGCGACAAGGTGCAGGTCACGCTCCCGCCCGAGCGGCTCCTGGTGTTCCCGGCATGACCACGACGACCCTGGCGGTCCGGCACCGCCTCGCCGAGCGGGGCATCGACCCGCAACTGCTGCTCCTGGTCCCGGCCACGGTGTTCGTGGTCGCGCTCTTCATCTACCCGTTCTGCTACGGGATCGCGGTCTCGCTGCAGCCGGCCCAGGGCGGGGCGCTCGCCGCGTACCGGGCCTTCTTCACCGACGCCTATCAGCGCGACACGATCACCACGACGCTGGCGCTGTCTCTTATACACAT
>KL571287.1:29597-33660 GCA_000715855.1 Actinoplanes liguriensis | reverse complement strand
AGAGATGTGTATAAGAGACAGGGTGCCGATCGCGTACCGGATGCGCGGCCGGTTCCGCGGGAAACGCCTGCTCACCACGGTGCTGGTCGTGCCGATCACGCTCGGGACGGTGCTCACCGCGGAGGGGCTGCTGAACTTCCTCGGCCCGACCGGCTGGTTCAACCGTTTGCTGCTCAGCCTGCATGTCGTCGATCAACCCGTCACGCTCACCCACAACTACTGGGGCGTGTTCTTCTCGCTCGTCATCACCGGGTTCCCGTTCGCGTTCCTGCTGGTGCTCTCGTACCTGTCCGGGATCGATCCGAGCCTGGAACGGGCCGCGGCGACCCTGGGGGCGGGCTGGGTCCAGCGGTTCTTCCGGATCACGCTGCCGCTGCTCGCGCCCGGGCTGGCAACCACGTTCTGCCTGACGTTCGTGCTCGCGTTCAGCGTCTTCCCGTCCGCGATCCTGGTCGGCGACCCGTCCGGCAGCACCCGGGTGATCAGCATCGCCGCCTACGAGGCCGCCTACGTCCACTACGACTACGCGGCCGCGTCCGCCGCCGCGATCGTCATGGGCGCGGTCGAGCTGGTCGTCATCAGCATCGTTCTCGGACTGCGGAGCCTGCTCTACACCGGCTCGACGGCGGGAGGCAAAGGATGAGACGCCGGATCGTGGCGACCCCGGGCGCGTGGATCGTGTGGGGGCTGGTCGCCGTCTTCTTCATCGGGCTGGCCGGGGTGATCGGGTCGGTGCTGGTCAACTCGTTCGGCGTGCGCTGGTTCGACACGTGGCTGCCGGAGGCGTACACCACCCAGTGGTACGGCCAGGCGTGGAAGGACTTCACGCTGCTGCCCGTGCTCACCGTCACGCTCGTGGTCTGCCTGCTCGTGGCCGGGATCTCCGTGCTGGTGGGCGTGCCCGCGGCGTACGTGCTGGCCCGTCGCAAGTTCCCCGGCGGCCGCCTGCTCTACCTGCTCTTCCTGCTGCCGATCCTGATGCCGCCGATCACGTACGGCATCCCGCTGGCCACCGTCCTCTACAAGTACGGCCTCGCCGGTCACCTCTCCGGCGTCGTGCTCGCCAACCTGGTGCCGTCGGTGCCGTTCGTGATCCTGACGATGACCCCGTTCATCGAGCAGATCGACCCGGCCGTGGAACGGGCCGCGCGGATGTGCGGGGCGCGGACCCGGCACGTGTTCACGTCGATCCTCGCGCCGCTGCTCGTGCCGGGCATCCTCGCCGCGTCCATCCTCGTGGTCGTCCGGACCGTCGGCATGTTCGAGCTGACGTTCCTGACCGCCGGCCCGGACTCGCAGACCCTGGTCGTGGCGCTGTTCTACTCGATGTCGGCGGCCGGGATCCGGGCGCAGCAGTCGGTCGACGCGATGGCCGTCGTCTACTGCGTGATGATGCTCGTCCTGCTCGTCGTGGCGTTGCGCTTCGTGAATCCGACGCAGCTGGTCGCGCGGGTGAAGGAGGACCCGGAGTGAGGATCACCGAGGCCCGGGTGATCGTGACCTGCCCGGGCCGCAACTTCGTCACTCTCAAGATCATTACAGACCAGGGTGTGTACGGCGTGGGCGACGCGACGCTCAACGGGCGCGAGCAGGCGGTCGCGGCCTACCTGCGCGAGCACGTCGTGCCGGCGCTGATCGGGCGGGACCCGGCGCGTATCGAGGACACCTGGCAGTACCTGTACCAGGGGTCGTACTGGCGGCGGGGGCCGGTCTCGATGACGGCTCTGGCGGCGGTGGACACCGCTCTGTGGGACATCAAGGGGAAAGTGGCCGGGCTGCCGGTCTATCAGTTGCTCGGCGGACGATCGCGGGAGGGCGTGACCGTTTATGGTCACGCCAACGGCGCCACGGCCGAGGATCTTCTCTCCGACATATCCCGATTTGTCGCCCAGGGGTATCGGGCCGTGCGAGTGCAAGCCGCGGTGCCGGGTCTGCCGTCGGTCTACGGTGTCGGCAAACCGGGGGAGACCTACGAGCCGGCGTCATCGGACGTGCCCGACGAGGCCGTCTGGGACACCTCGCTGTATCTCGACAGTGTGCCGCGCGTCTTCGCGGACTTGCGCGACGAGTTCGGTCCCACCCTGAAACTGCTGCACGACGTGCATCACCGGCTCACCCCGATCGAAGCGGCGCGGCTGGGACGCGGCCTCGAGCCGTACGCGCTGACCTGGATGGAGGACCCGGTCCGGGCCGAGCTGCAGGACGGCTTCCGGCTGATCCGCCAGCACACCACGACGCCGCTCGCGGTCGGGGAGGTGTTCAACTCGATCTGGGACTGCCAGCAGCTGATCACCTCCCAGCTCATCGACTATATCCGCACCACGGTCGTGCACGCCGGCGGCATCACCCACCTGCGCCGCATCTTCGACCTGGCCGCGCTCTACCACGTCCGTAGCGGCTCGCACGGCGCCACCGACCTGTCCCCGATCTGCCTGGCCGCCGCCCTGCACGTGGACATCGCCATCCCGAACTTCGGCCTCCAGGAGTACATGCCGCACACCCCGGAGACCGACGCCGTCTTCCCGCACGGCTACCACTTCGAGGGCGGCTACCTGCACCCGTCCGAGACCCCGGGCCTCGGCGTCGACATCGACGAGGAGCTGGCCGGCCGCTACCCGTACCGCCCGGCCTCCCTACCGGTCAACCGCCTCACCGACGGAACCCTGCACAGCTGGTGAGAGCGGATCTACTCGCCGACGGCGACGAACAGCACGATGGGCAGTTCCTTGTCCTCGTGCCCGACGCCCTGGCAGACCATCCGGCCGCCCACCTGCCACGTGTCGATCGTCACCGCGAACTGTGCGAGGTCACCGAGAAGCGGCGGAACAGCCTCGCCCGCGATAGAACGCTTGAGGATCGGCCAGAGCTCCACCTGATCCGGGCTGCCCCAGATCTCGGCCAACCCGGCGGCGACCTCTTGCCGGTGCGCCTCGTATTCCAGGGTGATCGGGTCGATGAGGTCCCGTTCCTCGTCCTCCCAGAAGTCCTGACTCTCCCGCAGGATGGTGATCGCGTAGCCGGGCGTCGCGCCTGGACCGTCGTCGGCCGGTATCTCGGCGTCGGCCAGCGCGCGGATCTTGGCGACCAGCTCATCGGTGCTCATGTCGTCTCCTGTGCCAGGCTGGTGATGAGGCGGTGGACATCGGGGTGGGCGGGGCCGGAGGTGAAGGCCGAGAGGCGGTGCAGGAGGAGGCCCTCGATGCCGGCCAGCAGGAGCGGCGCGATGTGCTCCGCCCGGGGGACGCCGAGGGACGTCAGCGCCCCCGCGGTCCAGTCGACCAGGAGCCTGCGGTCGGCGTTGAGCTGCTCCAGCAGGGACGGCTGGACCACCCCCTGGGCGAAGATGACGTGCCGCGCCGCGGTCCGGACGCGGGACTCACCCGTGGCGTCGTCGACGAAATCGGCGTACGCGCGAATGAGCTCTGACATCTCCCCGGGGAACCCGGCGGCGAGCCGCATCGCGAAGGCCTCGCCGTCGAGGTGCCGCAGGCGCTCGACCGCACCGTCGACGAGTGTGGCGCGGGTGCGGAAGTAGTTCGAGGTGGAGCCGGGCGGCAACCCGGCGGTCGCGTCGACGCGGGCGTGGCTGAGCGCGTGGATGCCGCCGGTGCCGAGGACCTCGAGGGCCGCGTCGGTGATGCGGACGGCGGTGGGGTGCGGCACCCGGTCACCCTACTTTCCGGATCTCCGCGATCGCCGCGCCGACACCGTCCTCGCTCGCGAGCTGCCGGGACACCGCCTCTGCCCCGGGCCGGAAGGCCTCGGCCCGCTGGATCGCCCGCGCCAGCTCGTGCATCGGGACCGGCGCCGGCCCGGCGTTCAGCGCGGCGACCCGGCGCCCCCAGAACGGCTGGTCGGCGGTGAACGGCACGGTCACCGAGGGGACGCCGGCCCGCAGCGCCGTCGCGGTCGTCCCGGCGCCGCCGTGGTGAACGACGACGGCGACGCGCGGGAACAGCTCGGCGTGCGGCTCGTCGTCGATGACCAGGACTTCCGGGGCCTCGGCCGACAGGCCCGCCGCCCCCCGTTGAACGACGGCCCGCCGGCCGAGGCGTTTCAGGGC
>KL571287.1:28989-29401 GCA_000715855.1 Actinoplanes liguriensis | reverse complement strand
TGTGTATAAGAGACAGGGAGAGTCCCGGCCGCGCCGACGGCCACCAGTAGCCGGTCATCGGGCGATGCGCCGGCCAGTCGTCCGGCGGGGGCACGACCGCGGGGCTGATCCCGTACACCACCGGCCAGCGCTCCCGGTCCAGCCGGCGGAACATCGCCCGGGTGCTGAGCGGGGGCAGGCCCAGCTCGCGGCGGAGCTCCGCGGTGGCGCGGGCGAACGGGACCTGACCGAGCACCCGGAGCGCGCGGGCGGCGGCGCGGTTGCCCCAGCCGCCGAGCGAGCGCGTGGTCAGGATCGGCGGCGGGAACGCGCGGGTCGGTTCGAGCGGCTGCAGGAACGCGCCCATGCTCGGGATGCCGCGCGCCTGCGCGACGTGGTAGCCGAGCATCCCCACCTGTCTCTTATACACATC
>KL571287.1:27912-28828 GCA_000715855.1 Actinoplanes liguriensis | reverse complement strand
GTCGCCAGCCAGTGGGCGGCCAGGACGCGGGCGAGCCGGGCCGAGCTCAGGGGGCCGTCGCCGAACTCGACGGGCAGCGCGGCGAAGCCGAGGCCGGCCTGCTCGACGTGGTGCCGGAGCGAGGCGTGGGTCGCGATCGTCACCCGGTCACCGGTCGCGGCGAGGGCGGCGCCGAGGGCGGTGAACGGCACGACGTCGCCTCGTGTCCCGATCGTCACGATCGTCACGGTGGCCATGTCGTCAAGCTACTACGATCCTAGTAGCGGGGCGGTGTGGCGCCCGTCACTGCGGTTGCCCGACGAAGCGGAGCGTGGTTCCATATTAGTGAACGGAACGATGCTCCGCTTCGTCGTGTCAGGAGACAACCATGCCCTCGTACGGGATCATGACCGCCCAGCAGCAGGTGGACTACCAGGAGATTCTCCGTGTCTGGCAGGAAGCGGACGCCGTACCGGAGATCGACCACGCGTGGCTCTTCGACCACCTCATGCCGATCGGCGGTGACCCGGGCGGCCCGATCCTCGAAGGCTGGACGCTACTGTCCGCGCTCGCCGCCCGGACCCGCCGGCTGCGCCTCGGCCTGCTCGTCACCAGTAATCGTTTCCGGCCACCCGCGATGCTTGCCAAGATCGCCACGACGGTCGACGTGGTCTCCGGCGGCCGCCTCGACTTCGGCATCGGGGTCGGGTCGCGGCCGGGCCACCCGCTCGCGATGCGCGAGTACACCGCGCACGGCCTGCCGTTCCACGACGCCGACCACGCGGTCGGCAGCCTCGACGAGGGCCTCACTGCGATCAAGAAGCTCTGGACGTCGGCCGAGCCGTTCGACTTCGATGGGAAGTACGTGCAGGTCACGGGTGCTTTCGGTAACCCCAAGCCGGTCCAGCGTCCGCACCCGCCGATCATGGTCGGCGGG
>KL571287.1:27408-27679 GCA_000715855.1 Actinoplanes liguriensis | reverse complement strand
GCCAGCCCGCTCAGAGATGTGTATAAGAGACAGGCCTCCCGCAGCGCGCTCCTCGACCGTTTCTGCGAGAAGATCGGCCGCGACCCCGCCGAGATCACCCGCTCGATCCACCTCGGCGTCTCCTACGACGACCCCGGTCAGGCCCGCGCCAAGATCGCCGAGGCACGCGACGCCGGGTTCGAGCACTTCGTCCTCAGCGTGGGCGATCCCTACCCGCAGGGCGTCGCGCGCTGGCTCGCCGACGAGGTGATCAGCCCGGGCAGGTGACGTC
>KL571287.1:26600-27194 GCA_000715855.1 Actinoplanes liguriensis | reverse complement strand
GGTGATCAGCCCGGGCAGGTGACGTCGCCCGCCGGCCGGACGCCGTCCGCCAGGAACGCGGTCACCCACGCGTCCCCGCACGCGGTGCCGTTCTCCAGATAGGAGCCATGACCACCGGCGTCGACGCTCACCATCCGGGCCCGGTCCCCGAAGGCCCTCCGCAAATTCAAGGCTTTCCGGTACGGCGTAGCCGGGTCCCGCAGGTTCTGCACGAGCACCACGTTCGCCGGCCCGTCGGAGGTCACCCGCACCGGCTGCTCCTTCGGCGCGGGTGAGAACGCGCAGGTGTAGATGTTGACCGGCATCCCCGCCGTGAGCGGGTGGGCGATCCGGTCCGCGGCCACGGCGGAGGCGTACGTCCGGACGTCCCGCGGCCAGCTCACGTCGTGGCAGATCGTGGCGTTCAGCACCGCGAACGTGTTCTGCAACGCCGCCTTCGGCGCGGCCGACGCCGGTCGCAGCGGGCCCCCGGCGAGCGCGGCGCTCATCAGCGCGGCGAGCTGCGGGAAGCGCGCGTCCGCGTAGAGCCCGTTCAGCACGTTCGAGCGCAGCGTGTTGCCGTTCAGGACCGGCGGGTCGGCGCCCGGCCACGCC
>KL571287.1:24279-26436 GCA_000715855.1 Actinoplanes liguriensis | reverse complement strand
GGCCACGCCAGCGGGGCGGTGTCCAGCCGGTCCGCCAGCCGCAGGTACGTGGCGCGGACGGCCGCCACGTCCGTACCCAGGTGATAGTCGTCGTCCCGGACGGCGGCCCAGCTCGCGAAGTCGGGGAACCGGTCCTCGGCGCCGATCGCGTAGTTCGCCGCCCAGCCGCGCTCCACCAGCTCCGGATCCGGGTCGTCGTTGCTGTCGAGCACCACGCGATCGGTGCGCTGCGGGAACATCGTGGCGTAGACCGCGCCCACGTAGGTTCCGTAGGACACGCCCCAGTACGAGATCCGCCGCTCGCCCAGCGCACGGCGGATCGTGTGTATAAGAGACAGTTGCCGGAGATGTCGCCGCCCGGGCCGGGCCACGGCAGGATCCCGGTCTGCGTGATGTCCGCCGGGTCCAGGTCACAGGAGACTGGCGTGCTCGCACCCACCCCGCGCGGATCGAAGGACACCAGGTCGTAGTGATCGAGAACGGACGGGGGGAGTTTTCCGGCGTACGCGCTCGGCCTGTTCAGACCCGAACCGCCCGGCCCGCCGGGGATCAGCACGAGCACCCCGCGGCGCAGCCCCGACTTGGCGGTGCGGATGCGGGAGATCGCCAGGTCGAGGCGCTGCCCGCCGGGCCGGGCGTAGTCGACGGGGACGGACAGGGTGGCGCACTCCTGCCGCGAACCGGCCGCGCAGGCCGTCCAATCGAGACTCGGTGGGGCCGCCGGAACCGTGGCTCCGGCGCTGAGAAGTGCGGCGATCACGACCGTTTTCATACGATCGAGCCTCACAAGATGATCGCCCGCGGTCGATAGACCTGGCTCCCCACCGGATGGTCAGGCTAACCCGACCATCACTCGTCGTCGAGGTAGCGTCGCGCCTCGGTCAGCGCCGACGCGATGTGCTCGTCCGACCGGTCCAGCGCCGGGTCGGCGAGCAGCGCCCGCAGCCGCTCGGTCCGGCCGTTCAGCCCGGCCAGGATCGCGATGGCCTGCGCTGTTGTCAGGGGATCACCGGAGTGGAGCATGCGCTCGAAGAACGGCCGGCCCTCCTCCAGAGCACTTTCGACCCGCTCCCGCAGATCGGTGATCCCGGCGGCGACCTCCTCGCCGTCCGGCTCCCCGTAGGCGATCTCCTCAATCAGATCCAGCGCGATCGCCGAGCCCAGCGCATTGCCGGACGCCTCCGCGATCCGCAGCAGGAACGGCACGGCCTCGGGAGCCGGGCGCAGCAGCAGACCGCAGTGTCCCAGCTGGGAGCTGAGCCGCTCCCGCAGCATCTTCCCGGACGGCTCACGAGCCAGGTCGGCGAGCAGGCCCGGAACGTCAGGGGCGCCGAGAGCCGCCCAGGGCACGCCCGTGACGCCGGGCAGGACCGGCTCGGGATCCTCGCCCGCCCGAAGGAACGGAAAGCGCATCCCGCTGAGGGTAGACGGCTCAGGGCGGCGTGGACCCGGGCGCGGGGCGCTCTGTTCACCACGATGCCGGTCGGCCGGTGTCAGCTCGCGATGGTGACCTCGGTGCCGGTGCGGCGGATGGCGTCGAGGGCGGCCGGGTCGGCGCTGGCGTCGGTGACCAGGGTGGCGACGTCGGTGACCGGGCAGATGCCGGCCAGGCAGACCTTGCCGACCTTGGAGCCGTCGGCGACCACGATCACGCGGTCGGCGCGGCGGATCATCGTGGCGTTGGTGTTCGCCTCGATCTCGTCGTGGGTGGTGAGACCGCCGCGGGCGCTGATGCCGTCGACGCCGACGACCGCGACCGCCATGTTCAGGCCCTGCAGCGCCTGGTCCGCGATCGGGCCGACCAGCTCGTACGACTGGGTGCGCGACACCCCGCCCGTCATGATCAGCTTCAGGCGGGGGCGCAACGCCAGCTCGGCCGCGATGTTGAGCGCGTTGGTGACCACGGTCAGGTCGACGCGCTCGGCGAGCAGCCGCGCGAGCAGGAGCGTCGTGGTACCGCCGGTGAGGCCGAGCGTCAGCGGGCCCTTCGGCAGCAGCGCCGACACCGTACGCGCAATGAGGGTCTTCTCTTCCCGATGCTGCCCGGTGCGGTAGCGGACCGGCAGCTCATAGGCCACGTCGACGGCGACCGCGCCGCCGTGCGTGCGGGAGAGCAGCCGCTGGTCCTCGAGGATCTGCAGGTCCTGTCTCTTATAC
>KL571287.1:22635-24068 GCA_000715855.1 Actinoplanes liguriensis | reverse complement strand
CACGCCTCCCTCGCGCCATCAGAGATGTGTATAAGAGACAGGCGCGGCGCAGAGACGACATGGAACCTTCCGGGGACGACTGATCAAACGCGCAATCATAATAGTTCGTTTCCGAGCGATCCTTGCACGAGCGTGCAGTCGGCCGGAAACTCCTCCCATGACCGTGATCGCTTTCCTGGGCGCCGGAAGTGTGGTGTTCACGCGTGAACTGCTGGCGGACATCCTCTCCTTCGACGAGTTACGTGGCGTCACCCTGGCCCTGCACGACATCGACCCCGAACGCCTCGAGACGGCGGAGCTGATCGCCCGCCGGACCGCCTCGCAGCTGAACGCGACGCCGGGGATCACCACCCACCTGGATCGGCGCGCGGCTCTGACCGGCGCCGACTTCGTGATCAACGCGATCCAGGTCGGCATGTACCCGGCGACCGTGCGGGACTTCCAGATCCCGGCGAAGTACGGCCTGCGGCAGACCATCGCGGACACGCTCGGCGTCGGCGGGATCTTCCGCGCGCTGCGCACGTTCCCGGTGCTGGACGGGATCGCGGCCGACATGCGCGAGATCTGCCCGGACGCGTGGCTGCTCAACTACACGAATCCGATGGCGATGAACGTCGCCTACCTCGGCGCGATCGCCCCCGACCTGAACGTCGCCGGGCTCTGCCACTCGGTCTTCTGGACCGTGCACGACCTGGCCGCGCTGCTCGGCATCCCGCACGAGGAGATCGACTACACCGGCGCCGGGGTCAATCACCAGGCCTGGCTGCTGCGGTTCGAGCATCGGGGGGAGTCGCTCTATCCGCGGCTCGACGCCCTGCTCGACCAGGACTTCCAGCTGCGCCGGCGGGTGCGGATGGACATGTACCGGCGGCTCGGCTACTTCCCGACCGAGACCAGCGAGCACTCCTCGGAGTACGTGCCCTGGTACCTGCACCACGACGCGGAGATCGACCGGCTGCGCATCCCGGTCGGCGACTACCTCCGGATCAGCGCGGAGAACGTCGACGACTACCACGCCACCCGGCGCGGCCTGCTCGCCGGCGAGCCGCTCGACCTGACCCGCGAGGCCACCGAATACGCCCCGCAGGTCATCCACAGCATGGTGACCGGCACACCGCGCCGCATCCACGCCAACGTGATCAATTCCGGGTTGATCTCCAACCTTCCTTCGGGGTACGCCGTGGAGGTCCCGTGCACCGTCGGCGCGGGCGGCCTGACCCCCGAGAGGGTCGGCGATCTGCCGCCGCAGTGCGCCGCGCTGAACCGGGCGTTCGTCAGCGTGGGCGAGTTGACCGTTCGCGCGGCGCTCGACGGCGATCCGCGCATGGTCCGGCAGGCCGCGATGGTCGACCCGAACACCGCCGCCACCCTGACCGTCGAGGCCATCTGGGAGCTGTGTGACGAGATCACGGCGGCACACGGCGACCTGATGC
>KL571287.1:21176-22403 GCA_000715855.1 Actinoplanes liguriensis | reverse complement strand
GGCCCACGGCGACCTGATGCCGCCGAGCCTGCGTGTCTAAGTGCGCAACCCAGGATGTTCATTTAGTGCGCGCATCTTGTAAAGCGAGCACAAACGAGCATAATCCACGGGCATGAATAACACGCTCGCCGAGGTCGCCAGCCAGCCCGAGATGTGGCGGCGGACCGCGTCGCTCACCTCGCCGGCCCGGCAGGAACTGGCCGCGCCGGGGGAACGCATGCTGCTGCTGGGTTGCGGCACGTCGTGGTTCGTCGCGCAGAGCATCGCCGAGCTGCGGGAGAGCGCCGGGCTCGGCGAGACCGACGCGGTCTGCGCCTCCGAGTACGTGCCGCGCCGCCGGTACGACCGGGTCGTCGCGATCACCCGCTCGGGCACGTCGACCGAGGTGCTCGCGGCGCTGCGCCAGGTGCCGGCGGGCACCCGGCGGATCGCGATCACGGCCGTGCACGGGGAGCCGGTGGACGACCTGACCGACGCGCAGCTGCGGCTCGGCTTCGCGGACGAGCGCAGCGTCGTGCAGACCCGGTTCCCGACGTCCGTGCTGGCGCTCGCGCGTACGGCGTACGGGAAAAAGGATCTTGATCTGATCGTCGCCGACGGCGACGCCGCTCTCGCCGCGCCGTTGCCCGCCGACCCCGCGGACATCGACCACCTGGTGTTTCTCGGCACCGGATGGACCGTCGGCCTCGCTCACGAAGCGGCGCTGAAGGTCCGCGAGGCGGCCCAGGCCTACTCCGAGTCCTACCCGGCCATGGATTTCCGGCACGGGCCGGTCGCGGTGGCCGGGCCGCGCAGCCTGATCTGGTCGTTCGGTGACGTGCCGGCCGAGCTCGACGAGGTGGGGCGGCGGGCCGGCGCGACCGTGCACCGCGACGACCTGGACCCGATCGCGCAGCTGGTCCTCGCGCAACGTTTCGCTCTCGCCCTGGCCGCCCACCGCGGCCTCGAACCCGACAGCCCTCGCCTGCTCACCCGTTCCGTCGTCCTGACATAGCGAACCGACCGCCATCGTTGCCGCGGAGTGTCCGACATGAGACCTGGATTGATCACCGGCGGCGCCGCCGCCCTGTTACTGCTGACCGCCTGCATGGGCGGAACCACGGAATCCGGCAAGGACGCCGCCGCCGGCTACGATCCGACGGCGACCGTCGAGATCACCTGGTGGACGGGCCAGAGCGAGGAGGCGGAGAAGGTCGCCGAGACGCTAGCGGCGGAGTACCACACCGC
>KL571287.1:19821-21006 GCA_000715855.1 Actinoplanes liguriensis | reverse complement strand
ATGTGTATAAGAGACAGGTACCACACCGCCCATCCGAACGTCACCGTCAAGACCTCGTCCGGCGCGCCGACCACCGACGACCTGCTCACCAAGCTGTCCGCCGGCTTCACCGGCGGGAACTACCCGGACATCTCGTACGCCTACGGCAGCTGGGCCGGTGAGCTCGGCGGCAGCGGCAAGACGCAGGACCTGACCGACTTTGTTCAGGACCCGTCGTTCAAGTGGACGGAGATCCCGGAGGCGGCCCGGCAGACCGCCACCGCGGACGGCAAGGTGATCGGCGTCCCGGCGCTGGTCGACAACCTCGCGCTGATCTACGACAAGCCGCTGTTCGACAAGGCCGGGCTCGCCTATCCGACCGACCAGTGGTCGTGGGAGGACTTCCGGGCGGCCGCGAAGAAACTGACCGACCCGAGCACCAACACCTACGGAACCGCCTATTCGGTGTCGGGCAGCGAGGACACCACCTGGCATCTCTGGCCGCTGCTCTGGCAGAACGGCGGAAAGATCCTCGACGGCGACAAACCGGCCTTCAACTCGGACGCCGGGGTGAAGGCCCTGGAGACGCTCCGGCAGATGGCTGTCGACGACAAGTCGATGTATCTGGACCAGACCGACGAACGGTACTGGCGACTGTTCAACAGCGGGCGGATCGGAATGATGATCTCCGGCCCGTGGGCGCTTCTCGAATTGAAAGAGGCGAAGCTCTCGTACGGCGTGGCGGATCTGCCCGGCGTCAACGGCGACCACCAGACCGTCTCCGGGCCGGATCTGTGGGTGCTCTTCGACCACACCGACGTCAACCGGGCCGGCGCTTCGCGGGACTTCATCAAGTGGCTGACCAGCGCGGAGATCGACGCCAAGTGGAACCTCGCGGTCGGCAACCTGCCCCTGCGGACCGCCGAGTCGACCACCCCCGAGTTCACGAACTACGTCAAGGAGTACCCGGGCGGCGACAAGTTCTTCGCGAACCTCGCCAACGCCAAGCAGGCGCGGCCGACCGTCCCCGGATACGAGGAGATGTCCCGCAACGTCGGTGACGCGATCGCCTCCGTGCTGCAGGGCAAGTCCGCCCCGAAAGAGGCCCTGGACGCCGCCGCCAAGAAGTCCGCGAACGCGCTGGTGAATTGATGGCGGCATTGACATTCGCGGTGGCCCGGCCGGTCCGGGTCACCCGCCCGAAGG
>KL571287.1:17411-19626 GCA_000715855.1 Actinoplanes liguriensis | reverse complement strand
AGCTGGGCCTTCGTCGCACCCGCCACGCTGGTCGTCGTCGGACTCTCGCTGTTCCCGGCGGTGTGGGCGTTCTTCATCTCCCGCGCCAAGTGGAACGGCATCACGGCCGGCGTCCCGGTCGGCTGGCGCAACTACCAGCAGCTCGCGCAGGACCCGGACATGCTCGCCGCGGCCCGGCACACGCTGCTGCTGACGGTCCTGTTCGTGCCGTCGTCGATCGTGCTCGGCATCGTGGTGGCGATCGCGCTCAACCAGCGGATCCGGCTGATCGGCTTCTACCGGACGTGCATCTTCGTGCCGTACGTGGCGTCCGCCGCGGCCACCGGCATCCTCGCCTCGTTCGTCTTCAACCCGCAGTTCGGCGCGGCCAACGACATCCTGCGTCACCTCGGCATCCCGCAGCAGCAGTTCCTGGAGAGCCCGTCCCAGGCGCTCTACGTGATCGTCCTGATCGCGCTCTGGGGCGAGGTCGGCTTCACCACGGTCATCTACCTGGCCGCGCTGCAGGACATCCCGAAGGAGCTGGTCGAGGCGGCGACGATGGACGGCGCCGGGCGCTGGCGGGTGTTCCGGCACGTCACGCTGCCGGAGTTGCGCCCGGTCACGGTCTTCGCGTCGGTCTGGCAGACGATCACCGCGGTGCAGCTGTTCGACCTGATCTA
Organism: Actinoplanes liguriensis; assembly: GCA_000715855.1. Taxonomy (GTDB): domain Bacteria; phylum Actinomycetota; class Actinomycetes; order Mycobacteriales; family Micromonosporaceae; genus Actinoplanes; species Actinoplanes liguriensis. Next base: position 18,964 of record KL571287.1, on the reverse strand, counting down.
CACGACGACCCGGGGCGGGCCGCTGAACAGCACCCAGACGGTCGTCTACTACATCTACGAGCTGGCCTTCCAGACCCAGCGACTGGGCTACGGCGCGGCGGCCGCCTACCTGCTGTTCGTCGTCACGCTGCTGCTGACCCTGGGAATCATCTGGTACAGCCGCCGGCGCGGTTCGGAGGTGTTCTGATGCTCTTCAAGAAGCTGCCGTTCAGCCCCTGGCATCTGCTGCTGATGCCCCTCGCGTTGCTGTTCGTGCTGCCCCTGGTCCAGATGCTGCTCACGTCGTTCATGAGCAACGCGGAGATCAACCAGTTCCCGCCGAAACTGATCCCGACCTCGCTGCACCTGGAGGGCTGGCGGGCGCTGCTCGCCGAGACGAACGCGCCGCGCTGGCTGCTCAACTCGATCCTGGTCTCGGCCGTGTCGGTGGTGTCCCACCTGATCCTCTGCTCGACGGCCGGCTACGGCTTCGCCCGGCTCAAGTTCGCCGGGCGGGGCGTCGCGTTCGTCGCGGTCGTCGCCACGGTCATGATCCCGATCCAGCTGCTGATGATCCCGACGTACCTGATGTTCGCCCGGATCGGCATCGTGGACACCCTGGCCGCGGCGTTCGTCCCGTGGCTGGCGTCCGCGTTCGGGATCTTCCTGATGCGCCAGTTCTTCCTGTCGCTGCCCGCCGAGCTGGAGGAGGCGGCCCTGATCGACGGGTGCGGGCGCTGGCGGACGTTCCGCAGCATCGTGCTCCCGCTCGCCCGTCCGGCGATGGCCACCCTGGCCGTCTTCACGCTGCTGTCCAGCTGGAACGACCTGCTCTGGCCGTTGATCGCGATCTCCGACGACAGCCGGTTCACCCTGCAGGTGGGCCTCGCCACGTTCCAGGGCACGCGCCACACCGAGTGGTCGCAGCTGATGGCCGGCAACGTGCTGGCCACGATGCCCCTGATCCTGGCGTTCCTGCTGGCCCAGCGCCGTTTCATCGCCACCATGACCTTCAGCGGCCTCAAGGGCTGACAACAAATTTGTCGTACGTCCATTGCATGATCTCGGCGTGACATGGACGAACCTGCTTCCGGAGCCCGGCGACGTGCCGGCTGATTTCGTCGCGCCGCCGAGCCCGCGGGTGCGCAACCGCTTCGCCGGGGGCACGCCGCCGCCCGATCCGGCGACGCTCGATCTCGGTGGTGCGGTCGACGCCGCCGAGATGGCTGTCCCCGCAGCGAAGCGGTGGCCCGCCGGGCTGCGTCGGCAGATCGTCATGTGGATGCACGCGACGGCTGTCACCGAGTGGTGGAAGTACGCGCCGGATACCGGCCCGATGCGCGACATCCCGGCCCTTGCCGACGGGCTCACCTGGACGCGCTCCGAGCTGGCGTGGGCGTTGCGGACCGCCGACGGCTACGGGCAGTTCGACGGCGCCGGGTTCATCCTGCCCGGCCTGATCGCGGCGTCGCTGACCGACGCGGAGCTCGACGGCTTCGGGCCCGCGCTGGAAGCGGTCTTCGACACGTTCATCGAGGAGCGGGACACGCCGAGCCGGGTCCGCGAACGGCTCC
>KL571287.1:16292-17207 GCA_000715855.1 Actinoplanes liguriensis | reverse complement strand
CTCGGCAGGCTGTACGGCGTCGCCTACGCCCGGGCCACCGGCGAGCTGCCGCTGGACCTGCTGCCCTGGCACGATCCGTTCGGCGCGCTGGCGAACGACAGCCTCGTCACCGAGTTGGCCGAGCCGGGCGTCGAGCGGGTGCTGCGGCACGCCATGTCCCTGACGAGCGTGGTCGCGTCGAAGGCGTGGCTGTCCCGCGCCGTCGTGGCGCCGATCGTCCCCGCGGTGCTGACGTGCTTCTCGGCGTACGACGGCCGGCTCACCTCCGGCACCGACCAACTGCTCCGCGGTCTGGCGTGGACGCTGTCGCGGGACCCGTCCGGCGAGGCCACCGCGTTGCTCGGGCGGGTCGCGATCCCCGCCGCATCGGCGGGCCCGCGCGCGCCGCAGACCGCGGCCGCCGTCGTGGAGATCCTGGCCGGACGCTCCGGCGACGTGCCCGGCCGGGTGCTGGGCGAGCTGGCCGGCATCGTGGCGCGCAGGTCGCTGCTCGACCGCATCGGCGCGGCCCGGACACGGCTGGGCGTCCCGGTGTCCTGAGACACCGGGACGCTTCACGGCCGTACGGCGAAAGGGGGTTTCTATCGGGTTGATCTCTGGTTGTATTTCCGCTTCGCCCAGACGTAGGAGAGGGCGGAGATCGCCGCGCACCAGGCCAGGGTGATCCAGGCGCTGTTGCCGATGCCGGTGCCCAGCAGCAGGCCGCGCAGGGTTTCGATGACCGGGGTGAAGGGCTGGTACTCGGCGAACTGGCGCAGGCCCGCCGGCATCGTCTCGGTGGGGACGAAACCGCTGCCCAGGAACGGCAGCAGGCTCAGGAACATCGGCGTGTTGCTGGCCGTCTCGACGCTGTCGGCGGCCATCCCGAGGGCGACCGCCAGCCAGGTCAGGGCGAAGGACGTGGCGAGCAGGACA
>KL571287.1:13676-16106 GCA_000715855.1 Actinoplanes liguriensis | reverse complement strand
GACACCGAGGACGGCCAGCCATTCGAGCGGGGTGGCGTTCGGGCGGAAGCCGATCGCCAGGGCGATGCCGAGGACGACGAACAGGGCGATGAAGATCTGCACCAGGCTGCCCAGCACGTGGCCGGTCAGCAGCGACGCCCGGGCGATCGCCATGCTGCGGAACCGGTCGACGATGCCCTCGGTCATGTCCATCGCGATCGAGATGGCGGTGCCCGCGACCGCGCCGGCGACGGTGAACAGCAGGATGCCGGGGGCCAGGTAGTTCACGTATTCGGAGCGGCCGCCGCCCAGCCCGGCGCCGAGCGTGCCGCCGAAGACGTAGACGAAGAGCAGCAGGAAGATGACCGGCAGGCCGATCAGCATGATGGTCAGCGACGGATACCGCTTCAGGTGCAGCAGCTGCCGCTGGAACATGGTCCGCGAGTCGGTGATGGTGTTCGCCAGGGTGGTCACATCTGCTCCTCGGAGGCGGCGCCGGTGAAGGCGAAGAACACGTCGTCGAGATCGGGCGTGTGGATGGTCAGGCCGGCCGGCTCGATCCCGGCCCGTTCGAGGGCGCCGAGCGCGGCCCGCAGCGAGGCGACCCCGCCGTCGCTGGCGACCTGCAGGCTCAGCGCGTCGTCGTCCCGGTGCGAGACGTCCAGCACCGTGGCCGCCGCCCGGAACGCGGCCGGGTCGGCGAAGCGCAGCAGCAGGTGGCCGCCGGGGATGCGGCGCTTCAGCTCCTCGGGCGTGCCCTCGACGACGATGCGGCCGTGGTCGAGGACCGCGATCCGGTCGGCGAGCTCGTCCGCCTCGTCGAGGTACTGGGTGGTGAGGAACACCGTGACGCCGTCGGCGACCAGGCCGCGGACGATCTGCCACATGGTGTGCCGGCTGCGCGGGTCGAGACCGGTGGTCGGCTCGTCCAGGAAGATCAGCCGCGGGTTGCCGACCAGGGTCATCGCCAGGTCGAGGCGGCGCTGCTGACCGCCGGAGAGCAGCGACACCGGCTTGTTCGCCGACTCCGCGAGGTCGAACCGCTCGATCAGCTCGTCGACGCGCCGGGTGCCCTCGGTCTTGCCGAGCCGGTGCAGGTTCGCCATCAGGCGCAGGTTCTCCCGCACCGTCAGCAGCCGGTCGAACGCCGCGAACTGGCCGGTCAGGCCGATCGAGGCGCGCACGCCGTCGGGGTCGCGGGCCAGGTCGTGCCCGGCGACGCGGATCGAGCCGCCGTCGGCCGGCAGCAGCGTCGCCAGGATCCGGACCATCGTGGTCTTGCCGGCGCCGTTCGGGCCGAGCAACGCGAACACGGTGCCTTCGGTGACGGTGAGGTCGATGTCGTCGAGGACGGTCTTGGTGCCGAACGTCTTGCGCAGGCCGGCCACCGAGACGGCGGGCCGGGTGGTGACGGTGGTGGTCATCGGGAACCTCCGGGCAGGCGTCATCGCGGCCGCCTCGCCGAGGAGGCGGCCGTGATGGGGAAAGGGGGTCAGGAGCGGTGGATCAGGATGTCGCCGAACGCCGTCCGGGCGCGGACCTCGGCCCGCTCGTCGGACTCGGCGGGACCGTCGGACGCGGTCATCTCGTTGCGGACCTTGCCGTAGTGCGTGTGCACGTCCAGCAGGGCGGCGGTGCCGGGGCGGATGCCGACCTCGATGCGGCCGGCGGCGCTGCGCAGGGTCGCGGCGCCACGGACCAGTTCCCGTACGCGAATGTTGCCGTTCGCCGTGTTCGCGGAGATGCCGGCGCCGGCGTGGTCCGCGCCGATGTCCCCGTTCGCGGAGTTGATCCGCAGCTCGCCGCCGGCGCGACCGACCCAGGTCTCGCCGTTGCCGTTCTTCAGCACGGCCGGGCCGGCCACCGAGCGGACCTCCAGCTTGCCGGAGCCGGTGGTCAGGCTGGCGTTGCCGGTGACGTTCTCCGCGGTCACCAGGCCCATCCCGGTGGTCACGGTGAGGCTCTCGGCCTGCTCGACCTGCAGGTCACCGGCGCCACTGCGCAGCCGGCAGGCGCCCAGCGCGCCGGTGCAGCGGGCGCCGCCGACGCCGAGCTTGACCTCCAGGTCGGAGCCGGACGGCAGCTCGACGATCACCTCGACGGTGCCGACCTTGCCGAACAGGCCGCCGAGGCCGGACTGGCGGGGGCCGCGCACGGTCAGCGTGCCGGAGAGGAAGTCGACGCGGGTCTGCTGCGCGGCCTTGACGTCGCGGTCGGCGTCGCCGGTGCCGGGGCGGACGGTGACGACGGTGTCCGGGCGGTCGGTCGCGACGACGATCAGGTCACCGGCGACCAGGTCGACGGTGGCGGTGATGGTTCCGGGGGTGTCGAACGTGGGCATGGCACTCTCCTGAAGAGGGGGGTCAGCGGACCCAGCCGTTGTAGCGCTGGCCGCTGCTGGCGGCGCTGGTGGTGGCGGAACCGGAACGGGGGCTGTCGCCGTCGGCCGCG
>KL571287.1:13110-13416 GCA_000715855.1 Actinoplanes liguriensis | reverse complement strand
ATGTGTATAAGAGACAGGGTCGATCCGGCCCTTGAGGTGCTCCGGAAGGCGGAGACTGATGCGGACGGTCGCCTCGTCCTCACCCGGCGCGGGCGCGGGCGCCGGCGCCTTCTCCTGGGGGACCCACGCGTCGTCGGGGGCCGCGGCCACCACGAACGAGGGCTCGCGGTTGCGCAGGCGCAGGTCGACCGAGCCGGGCGCCAGATCACGGGTGATCTCGGCGGCGGCTTCGGAGAGGGCGTCGAGCAGGGCGAGCCGGACCGCGGACTCGAGGGGCGCGGTCAGTCGCTCGGCCAGCTCACGGGC
>KL571287.1:8141-12862 GCA_000715855.1 Actinoplanes liguriensis | reverse complement strand
GATGTGTATAAGAGACAGAGCTCGTGACGCACGGCGTCGATGTAGGGGCGCAGTTCCATGACACCACTATGGCATCACGGTGATGCCACGCGCAACCATGTGGCATCACCGTGGCACTAAAGCCACGGACGCAGCTTCTCCGGGTTGCGGATCGCCCACATCCGGGCCACCCGGCCGCCGGCGATCTCGAACGCGATCACGCCGGTGGTGACGCCCTCGTGCTCGACGATCAGGCCGGGCTGGCCGTTCACGATGCGTTCGAGAAGGCGCAGGCCGGCGGCGCGCTCGGCGAGGCCCACGGCGTACCGGGCGATCGCGGCACTGCCGGTGATCGGGTGCAGCAGTGCGCTGACCACGCCGCCGCCGTCGGCGATCAGGTGCGCGTCCGGGTCCAGCAGGCCGACGAGCGCGGAGATGTCCTGGGACTCCCACGCTGCCTTGAAGTCGCGGACCACCCGGGCCTGCTCGGAGACCGGGGGAGCGGGCGGCGCCGACGTGGCGATCCGGCGCCGGGCCGAGGACGCCAGCTGGCGGCAGGCCGCCGGGGTGCGGCCCGCGACCTCGGCCACCTCGGCGAACGAGTAGCGGAAGACGTCGTGCAGGATGAACGCGACCCGCTCGGCGGGCGTCATCGCGTCCAGAACCACCAGGAACGCCATGCTCACCGACTCGTCCAGCGTGATCCGGTCGGCCGGGTCGTCGCCCGCCGCGGAGGGGACCGGCTCCGGGATCCACTCGCCGACGTACCGCTCGCGCCGCACCCGGGCCGACCGCAGGTGGTCGAGGCAGATCCGGCTCGCGACCTTGGTCAGCCACGCGCCCGGCACGTCGATCGCCTCCCGCTGTGCGGACGACAGGGCAAACCATCGCGCGTACGCCTCCTGCACCACATCCTCGGCGTCGGCGAGCGAGCCGAGCAGGCGGTACGCGACGTTGATCAGCTGACGGCGCTCGTCCTCCGGGGTCCTCATGACACTCCGACGAGACGGCCGGCCGGAATGTGAGGGCCTGACGTTTCGCGCGGCTGTCCCGTCGAGGCTGACATGGACATCACCTCACGCCTCCCCGATCCCGCCCCGTTCTTCCCGGAGCTGGGCGGCTGGGCGGCGACCCTGAGCAAGGCCATCCTGAACGGCACCGTGCCGGCGTCCACGATCGGACTCGTGCACCTGCGGGTCGGGCAGATCGTCGGCAGCACGTATCACACCGTCCGGCAGAGCGGGATTCTCCGCAAGGCCGGTGAGAGCGAGGAACGGATCATCGCGGTGGCGTCGTGGCGGGACGCGCCGTACTTCACCGAGCCGGAACGCATCGCACTGGAGCTGGCCGAGGCCGTGTGCACGCCGAACCCGGCGGGCGAGCGCGTCCCCGACGAGCTGTACCAGCGGGCCACCGCGCACTACGACGAGAAAGCACTCTGGACGTTGACCCTCGCCCTCGCCCAGATCATGTTCTTCGTGCCGGTGGCGGTGATCGCCAAGCCGATCCCCGGCGCGCCGCTCGGCAAGAACTACCGCCCGTAGATCTCCTCCGGGCGGGCCTGGGCCTCGGTGCCGCCGGCCGCGCGCGTGCTGAGCGAGCCGGCGATCGCGGCCCAGGCCACCGCCTCCCCGATCGGCCTGCCGGTCAGGTGGGCGGCGAGGAAACCGGCGTTGAAGCTGTCACCAGCGCCGACCGCGTCGACCACCTCGACCGGCACGCTCGGCGCGGAGCACTCGCCGCCCGGCCACCAGGCCCGCGCGCCCCGGGCGCCGTCCTTCATGACGACCGTCGCCGTCAGCGACCCGGCGCCACCGCCCTGCGTGATCGCGTCCAGCTCGGCCGCGTTCGGCAGGAAGAAGTCGGTGTGCGGCAGGATCTCCGGCATCCAGGCCCACTTCCCGGCCGGATCCCAGTTGGTGTCCAGCGAGGTGGTCACGCCCTTCTGCCGCGCCCGGGCGAACACCGGGGCCAGCCCCGCGGCGAGCGCCGGCTGGAGATAGAGCGACGCCACGTGCACGTGCCGGGTGCGTCCGAGCAGCTCATCGGTCACGTCCTCGGGCCGCAGCGCGGCGATCGTGCCGGGCAGCGTGAGCATCGAGCGGTCGTCCGGCTCGTTGAGCACGACGGTCAGACCGGTCGGCACGCCTTCGGCAGAGACCCCGATCAGGTGTACGTCGCGAGCCCTCAGCTTCTCCCGCACGAGCGCCCCGAAGAAGTCGTCGCCGACGGCCGTGAGCAGCGCGGTCCGCAGGCCCAGGCGTGCGCAGCCGGTCGCGGTGATCGCCGCGGACCCGCCGAGGACCAGGTCGGCGCCGGTGAGCAGCTGCTCCTGCTGGCCGAAGCGCGGCCGGACGTCGCCGCGCAGCAGCAGATCCGGGTTGGCGTCGCCGACCACCAGGACGTCGAACTCGTGCATCCGCGGAGCCCTCCGATGTTCATATGGACAGTTTCAGTGCACGATACGCGCACGATCGACTATTGACACGTGTGCGTTCGATCAGTTGGAATCGAGCCAACGATCGCCGCCCAGCCGGTAGCCAGTCCGGCAGTCAGGTCGCCAGGGTCTCGTACGAGACCCGAGGCGGGGCAGATCCTCACGTTCCGTGGAAAGCCCGACATGATCGTCACCGTCACGCTCAATCCCGCCCTCGACCTCACCTATCCGGTCGACGCCCTCGTCCCGCACCACACCCACCGGATCTCCGCGGTCTCCGAACGCGCCGGCGGCAAGGGACTCAACGTCGCCCGGGTGCTGCACGCGCTCGGCGAACCGGTCCTGGCGACCGGCCTGCTCGGCGGGCCGACCGGAACCGTCGTCGCCGGGCTGCTCGACGCCGAGGGCGTGCCCGCCTCGTTCACCCGGATCACCGGGGACACGCGGCGGACCGTCGCCGTCGTCGACAACGAGGACGCGACCGGCTTCTGGGAACCCGGGCCGGTCGTCCCGGCGGCCGAATGGTCCCGTTTCGTCGAGCACTTCCGTGGCCTGGTCGCCGGTGCCTCGGTGGTCACGCTCTGCGGCTCACTCCCGCCGGGGCTGCCGATCGACGCGTACGGCGTCCTGACCCGCGTCGCCACCGAAGCCGGCGTGCCGGTGCTGCTGGACACCAGCGGGCCGGCGTTGCGGGAAGGGCTCGCCGCCGGGCCGGCTGTGACCAAGCCGAACGCGGCGGAGCTGTCCGCCCTGGCCCCCGGCTGGACGGTGGCCGATCTGCGCGCGCTGACCAGCGGCGCGGTCGTGGTGACCGACGGGGTCGCCGGGCTGCGGGCGATCACGCCGGACGAGGAGTTCCGGTGCGCGCCGCCCGCACCGGTGACCGGCAACCCGACCGGGGCCGGGGACGCGTGCGCGGCAGCGCTGGCCCGGGGGTTACGGGATCGGACCGCGTGGCCTCCGCTGCTGGTGGACGCGGTGGCGCTCGGGGCGGCGGCGGTGGCCAGCCCGGTCGCCGGGGCGTTCGACCCGGACGTCTACCACGAGATGCTGGCGGGTGCCGGATGCTGACGCCGACCGGGGAGCTGATCACGGACGTACGGGCCCGGGGTGGTGCGGCGTGCGCGTTCAACGTGATCACCGTCGAGCACGCCGAGGCGATCGTGACCGGGGCGGAGATGGCCGGCTGCCCGGTGATCCTGCAGGTCAGCGAGAACGCGGTGCGGTTCCACCACGGGCGGCTCGCGCCGATCGCGGCCGCGGCCCGGGCGGTCGCCGTCGCGGCGGGCGTGCCGGTCGCCCTGCACCTCGATCACGTGGAGTCGGTGGAGCTGCTGGACGAGGCGGCGCCGAACGGGTTCGGGTCGGTGATGTTCGATGCGTCCAAACGGCCGTACGCCGAAAATGTTCTGGCGACCGCGAGCGTCGTCGCGGCCTGTCACGCGGCGGGCCTGTGGGTGGAGAGCGAGCTCGGGGAGGTCGGCGGCAAGGACGGCGCGCACGCGCCCGGCGCCCGCACCGACCCGGCCGAGGCGGCGGCCTACGTCGCGGCGACCGGCGTCGACGCCCTGGCCGTGGCGGTCGGGTCGTCACACGCGATGCTCGAACGCACGGCGCGGCTCGACCAGGAGCTGATCGTCCGGCTGCGGGACGCGGTCGGCGTGCCGCTGGTGCTGCACGGCTCCTCGGGCGTGCCGGACGACGAGCTGACGGCGGCCGTGCGCGGCGGCATGGTGAAGATCAACATCGGGACGGCGCTGAACACCGCGTTCACCGGCGCGGTCCGCGCGACCCTGGGCGACCGGCCCGACCTGGTCGACCCACGGCGCTACCTGACCCCGGCCCGATCCGCGATGGCCGACACCGTCGCCGCCGCCCTGCGCCTGCTCTCGCCGGTGCTCCATCCGTGATAATTCCGGGATGCCGTCGATCTACGACTTCGAGACCTGGGCGCCCCTCGTCGAGCTGATGACAGCGGGCGGGGATCCGGCCGCCGGGTACGTCGCGCGCGGCGCGTGGAGCGTCCCGGTCAGCGCGGACCGGTGGGAGGAGGAGCTCGCGGCCGCCGAGCGGGTGATCGAGGCGCTGACCGAAGCCGGCCTCGACCAGATCACCTTCGTGCGGGACGGCTCGGCCCTGCACCTGATCGACTTCGGTCCCGCGGTGGAGCCGGGAGTCGGTCCGAACCCCGGCGCGCTCCTCCTCGCCGACGGAGCGGTCCCGGAGCCGTGGCGTCGCCCGCCCGCGCCGGTGACCGGTGCGAGGCCGGCCGCGACGGCCGATGCCGACCTGCTCGGCCGCACCC